>PAQV01000074.1 GCA_002709405.1 Paracoccaceae bacterium | reverse complement strand
ATCCGCGCCTTCGTATATCGCTGTCGCCACGTCCGAGACCTCGGCCCGGGTCGGCATCGGGCTTTCGATCATGGATTCCAGCATCTGCGTGGCCACGATCACCGGCTTGGCCGCGGCACGGCATTTCCGGGTCAGGCGTTTCTGGATCGGCGGCACCGCATGGACGGGGAGTTCAACACCCAGATCGCCGCGAGCGACCATGATCCCGTCGGACGCCTCGAGGATCGCATCGAAATTATCGACCGCAGCCGGTTTTTCGATCTTGGAGAGGATCGCGGCACGGCCCTGTGCCAGTTCCCGCGCCTCTTCGACATCGCGGGGACGCTGCACGAAGGACAGGGCCAGCCAGTCGACGCCCAGTTGGCAGGCGAATTCCAGGTCCTTGCGGTCCTTCTTGGTCAGGGCGGCCAGGGGCAACACCACGTCGGGCACGTTGACGCCCTTGCGGTCGGAAATCGTGCCGCCGGCGATGACGGTGCAATTGGCGTAATCGTCGCCGCAGCTGTCGACGCGCATGCGGATCTTGCCGTCGTTGACCAGCAGGCGCGCGCCCGGTTCGAGGGCCGCGAAGATTTCGGGGTGGGGCAGGCCGACCCGGGTCTTGTCGCCGGGGGTGTCCGCGTCCAGGTCCATGCGGAAGGTATCGCCCTCGGCCAGGTCCTCGGACCCGTTGGCAAAGGTGCTGACCCGCAGCTTGGGCCCCTGCAGGTCGGCCAGGATGGCGATCGTGCTTTCGAGGTCTTCCTCGACCTGCCGGATGATCTTGTGGCGCGCGGCGATGTCGTCCTGCGTGCCGTGGCTCATGTTCAGGCGGAACACGTCCGCCCCCGCCTCGTGCAAGGCCTTAATCGTGTCGTAGTCACTGGAGGCAGGCCCCAGCGTGGCCACGATTTTCACTCGACGATTTCGGATCATGCGCCCTTTGCTCCCCGTTTCAGGCTTGTTACCGCAAACACCGTCTACCGGGTTTGCCTGCGAATTTCCATCCCCGCAGGAATGGCATAAACAAATGGGCAAACAAGTGACAGGCTGATGACGTATATCCCCTATTTTCTGATCGGTTCAGAGCGGACAGCGCGCTGGCGCGTGACCTGCGACCATGCCAGCAACACCGTCCCGCCGTCGGTCGCAGGCGGAGACCTGGGCCTGCCGCCCGAGGACATGGCCCGCCACATTGCCTATGACCTGGGCGCCTGGGGCGTCAGCCAGGTGCTCGGAGACCTTCTGGAGGCGCCGGTCGCGGGGGGCAATTTCTCGCGCCTGGTGATCGATCCGAACCGGGGCGAGGACGATCCGACCTTGGTGATGAAGCTTTACGACGGCACGATCATCCCGGCCAACCGTCATGCCGGGGCGGTCGAGGTCGAACGCCGGCTGGCCGAATTCTACCGGCCCTACGACCAGGTGCTGGGCCGGCTGATGGCCCCGCGGGACGCGGTGCAGCTGTCGATCCACAGCTTTACCCGGCAATTGCGCGGCCGCCCGCCCCGGCCGTGGCACATCGGCATCCTGCATGCCGGGGACAACCCCCTGGCCACCGCCCTGCTACAGCTGTTGAGGGCCGAGGGCGACCTGACCGTGGGCGAGAACGAACCCTATGTGGGCCACCTGGACGGAGACGCCATCGACCGCCACGCCCTGGCACTGGGCCGGCCCAACGTCCTGATCGAACTGCGCAACGACCTGATCAAGGACCACGCGGGCCAGGTTGCCTGGGCCACCCGCCTCGCCCCGATCCTCACCCGCGCCCTGGCCGCCTCGGGCCTCTGACCCCAAGGCGCTCCCGCCCCCCGGACCACCGCGGCTGACGCCGCGCCGCCCCGGGCGTTGGGCCCGGCAGCGCCCCCTTCGGGGCCGCTGCGGTCTCGCAAACACCACCGCGCCCGCCCACGTCAGAGGTCACTCCCGCGCTCCTGCTTCTTTCTCTTTCCAAATACCCACGGCGCATCGACGACCAGAGTGCGCCCCGCCCAGGGTAATGCCTTGCGCGCACCACCAGCGCCCCCCACATCCAGACCGGAGGGCTTCATCATGACACAGGACGCACTGACCACCTTCTTCGGCTGGATGACACTCATCAACATGGGGATCTACACCTTTTCGGCCCTGCTGATCTTCGCCATTCGCGACTGGATCGTGTCTTTCCAGGCCCGGCTTTTCGGCATGGATCCTGCCGACATCCGCCGCGTCGTCTATGCTTGGTTGGGGGCCTACAAGCTGGCGATCACCGTCTTTTGCCTGGTGCCTTGGATCGCGCTTTGCCTGATGAGCTGAGCATCGGCCATTGGCCACCATCCATCAACCTGGTGCCACCGCCATTGCCGCCGCCGGCCCGGGTTGTTACCTCAGGGCCAGACCTAAGGGAGACCCACATGGACCACCAGACCGAGATCGAGCTTCAGGCGGCCGCGTTCCGGCGCCTTCAAAAGCACCTCATGGAAGAGCGGCTGGACGTGCAGAACATCGACCTGATGAACCTGGCCGGGTTCTGCCGCAATTGTCTCAGCCGTTGGTACAAGGAAGCGGCGCTGGACAAGGGGATCGACATGGACGACGCCCAGGCGCGCGAGATCTTCTATGGCATGCCCTATGCCGAGTGGAAGGCGAAGCACCAGACCGAGGCCGGGGCCGACAAGCAGGCCGCGTTCCAGAAGGCCTTCGCCGAGAACGTCACCAAGAGCTGAGCGCAAGATCCGGGCGGCGTGATCGGAAAGCGGTCCACGCTTTCCGGCCAGGCTCGGCCGTGCGGGCAGAGGGCCGGCCCGCGCGCCTGGCCCGCACCCCCGATCTGCACCCTTGATCCGTGGCCAGACCTGGGGGCCAGACCCGCCCCCCTGACCCGTGGCCTCGACAATCACCGGCCCGCGCCCCTATCCTGACCCTCGGGGTGGAAGGACAATACTGGGGCGCGGCGATGCTCGGCTATCTTACACTCATCTTCACCTGCCAGCTGATCGGAGAGCTTGTCACCCGGGCCCTGGCCCTGCCGGTGCCGGGGCCGGTCATCGGCATGGTGCTGCTGTTCCTGTTCCTGCTGGTGCGCAAGGGGGTGCCGGAGGGGCTGGGGACGGTCTCGGCCACCTTGCTGCAGAACCTGTCGCTGCTGTTCGTGCCGGCGGGCACCGGGGTGATGCTGCATTTCGAGCTGATCGGGCGCAGCCTGCTGCCGATCACCCTGACGCTGGTGGTCAGCACCGTGCTGACCATTGCCGTGACGGCCCTGACCATGTCCTGGCTGAGCCGGGGGCGCGGCGATGTCTAACCTGCAGGACACCTGGGTCTACCTGTCGGCCTCGCCGCTGTTTCACCTGACGCTGACCCTGGTCGCCTTCCAGCTGGGCAGCTGGATCTACGAGCGGTCGGGCCGGCATCCGATGCTGAACCCGGTGCTGCTGGCGGTGATCGTCATTGTCGGCGTGCTGCTGGCCACGCGCACCGATTACGGCACCTATTTCGAGGGCGCCCAGTTCGTGCATTTCCTGCTGGGCCCGGCCACGGTGGCCCTGGCGGTGCCCTTGTACCGGCAGCTGGACCGGGTGCGGTCGTCGGCCCTGGCGCTGGTGGTCAGCCTGGTGGCCGGGTCGGTGACGGCGATCCTGTCGGCGATCCTGATCGGCAGGATGTCGGGGGCGACGCCGCAGATCCTGGCCTCTCTGGCCCCGAAATCGGCCACCACGCCGGTGGCCATGGGCATCACCGAGCAGCTGGGCGGGGTGCCCACGCTGACCGCCGTGCTGGTGATCGTGACGGGGATCGTGGGGGCGATGCTGGGGCCGATGGTGATGACCCTGCTGGGTGTGACCGACTGGACGGCGCGGGGCCTGGCCATGGGCACGGCGAGCCACGGGATCGGCACCGCGCGGGCCTTGCAGGTCAGTGAAACGGCCGGGGCGTTTTCGGGCCTGGCCATGGGGTTGAACGCCCTGGCCACGGCCCTGTTGCTGCCGGTGATCTGGGGGCTTTTGAGTTGAGCGGGCCGCGGGATGGCGAGGGGCCGAAGCCCCGGCCACGCTGGAGCGTGGCCGGGGCTTCGGCCGGCGCGGGGTGGAAAAGGCCGGCTTAGATCGCGGCCTTGAGGCTTTCGTCCAGGTAGATTTCGCGCAGGCGCCTGGCCACCGACCCGGGCGTGCCCGTGCCGACCGCGGCGCCGTCGATTTCGACCACGGGCATCACGAAGGACGAGGCCGAGGTGATGAAGGCCTCGTCGGCGTCCTTGGCCTCGTCGATGGTGAAGTTGCGCTCGACCACTTCCATCTGGGCCTCGGCGGCAAAGCGCAGGACGGCGGCGCGGGTGATGCCGTGCAGGATGTCGGTCGACAATTCGCGGGTGATGATCTTGCCGTCCTTGACGATGTAGGCGTTGTTCGAAGTGCCCTCGGTGACGAAGCCGTCCTCGACCATCCAGGCATCGTCGGCGCCGGCCTTCTTGGCCATCATCTTGCCCATCGAGGGGTAAAGCAGCTGGACGGTCTTGATGTCGCGGCGGCCCCAGCGGATGTCCTCGATCGAGATCACCTTGAGACCCTTGTCGGCCTGCGGGCTTTGGGCCAGGCCGGGCTTGTTCTGGGTGAAGAGCACGATGGTCGAGGGCGTGGTGGCCGGATCGGGGAAGGCGAAGTCGCGGTCGCCGGCGGAGCCCCGGGTGATCTGCAGGTAGACCAGTCCGTCGGTGATGTCGTTGCGTGCGATCAGCTCGCGGTGGATGGCCAGCAGGTCGTCGGTGGTCACGGGGGCGGCCATGTCGAGTTCGTTCAGCGAGCGTTCCAGGCGCTTGGCGTGGCCGGCGAAGTCGATCAGCTTGCCGCCCAGGACCGAGGTGACCTCGTAGACGCCATCGGCCATCAGGAAGCCGCGGTCGAAGATGGACACGGTGGCTTCGGTTTCGGGCAGGTAGGATCCGTTGACATAGACGGTGCGGGTCATGGGCGTCTCTCCGGTGTTGGTGGCCTCTGTGTCGTCGTTGCGGGGAGGCGCGTCAATATGGGGGCGGTGCCGGGTGGCAGGTGGTCGGCCGGGGTATTTGGAAAGAGAAAGAAGCAGGAGCTGGGGCGGGGCCGGTCAGCCCCAGAGGTCGGGGGAGGGGGGATGCACGCCCATGTCGTCGTAGTGCAGGGGCGTGGTGCGGTCCTTGGCGAGGAGCAGGGGGCCGTCGAGGTCGGTGACCATGGCGCCCTGGGCCAGCAGGACGGCGGGGGCCATGGCCAGGGATGAGCCGACCATGCAGCCGACCATGATCCGGTAGCCCTCGGCCAGGGCGTCCTGGCGCAGGGCCAGGGCCTCGGTCAGCCCGCCGGTCTTGTCGAGCTTAATGTTGACCACGTCGTACTTGCCCTTGAGGTGGGGCAGCGAGGCGCGGTCATGGCAGCTTTCGTCGGCGCAGACAGGGACGGGGCGGTCCATGCCGATCAGGGCGTCGTCGTCGGACGCGGGCAGGGGCTGTTCGACCAGGGCCACGCCCAGGCGAACCAGGTGCGGGGCGAGGTCGGCATAGACTTCGGCGCTCCAGCCTTCGTTGGCATCGACGATGATGGTCGATTTGGGAGCCCCGGCCCGGACGGCTTCCAGCCGGGGCATGTCATCGGGTGTACCAAGCTTGATCTTCAGCAAGGGGCGATGCGCGTTCTTCGCCGCCTGGTCGCGCATCGAGTCGGGCGTGCCCAGCGACAGGGTATAGGCCGTCACCTCGGGGCCCGGGACCGGCAGGCCGGCCAAGTCCCACGCCCGCCGGCCGGACCGTTTGCACTCCAGGTCCCACAATGCGCAATCCACCGCGTTCCGAGCCGCCCCGGCCGGCAGCAGGCCGGCCAGCCCGACCCGCCCGAAATCCGTCGGCAGCCCCCGGATCTGCGCTTCGACACTTTCCAGCGTCTCGTCATACCGCGCATAGGGCACGCATTCCCCGCGCCCTACGAACTCTCCGTCCGTCACGGTCACCGTCAGCACCTTGGTCTCGGTGCGCGACCCTCGGCTGATCGTGAACACCTGAGCCAACGGGAACACATCCCGCGCGACCTCGATTCGCATCGCCCGACCTCCTGCTTCTTTCTCTTTCCAAATACCCCGGCCGACCACTGGCCAGAGGTGCGCCTAGATGGCCTTGAGCGCCTCGACCAGCCGGTCTGCCCCCTGGCGGAACGGATCCACCGTCGGCAGGCCCATGCGCTTTTCGACATCGGCCATGTAGCTCATAGCCTCGTCCTCGGACAGGTGCTGGGTGTTGATCGAAATCCCCACCACCTGGCAGGCCGGGTTTGCCACCCGCGCGAGGGCCAGCGCCATGTCGCGCACCTGTTCCAGCGTTGGCATGCCGTAATCGGGCAGCCCGCGCATGTGCGGGCGCGTCGGCTCGTGGCTGAGGATCAGCGCATCGGGCTGGCCCCCGTGGATCAGCGCCATGGTCACGCCCGAATAGGACACGTGGAACAACGACCCCTGGCCCTCGATGATGTCCCAGTGATCGTCTTCGTTGTCCGGCGTCAGCCATTCCACCGATCCGGCCATGAAATCGGCGATCACCGCGTCCAGGGGCACGCCTTCGCCGGTGATCAGGATGCCGGTCTGGCCCGTTGCCCGGAAGCTGCTCTTCATGCCCGCTTCGCGCATCGAATGGTCGATGGCCAGGGCCGTGTACATCTTGCCGACCGAGCAATCGGTCCCCACGGCCAGCACCCGCTTGCCCGTCCGCTTCTTGCCGTTGGCAATCGGATAGACCACGCTGGGCACCCGCACGTCGTGCAAGGTCCGGCCGCAGGCCTTGGCCACGGCCACCAGGTCGGGTTCGTCGCGCAACAGGTTGTGCAGGCCCGAGGCCAGGTCGAATCCCTCTTCCAGGGCCTGGACCAGGACCTTCTTCCAGGTCTGGCTGATCAGCCCACCCCGGTTGGCCACCCCGATCACCAGGGTCTTCGCGCCGGCGGCCTTGGCGTCGGCCAGGGTCATGTCGGTCAGGCCCACATCCGCCTTGCAGCCTTCCAGCCGGAACTGGCCAACGGCATTCTCCGGCCGCCAGTCACGGATGCCCTGGGCCACCTTCGCGGCCAGCTGGTCGGGGGCGTCACCAAGGAACAGAAGGTACGGGGTCTGGATCATGGGGGAGGAACTCCTTTCAATTCCGCCGGAGTATCCCCTGCAATCCCGTGGATGTCCTGCCGATCTTCGCTGCTGCGCGGCATCCAATGCGAAGATTGTGCGATCTTTGCGCGGGATTGTCGAAGAATCGTGCGTGCCCGAGTCCCTTCGCGCCGCGCTTCGTGTCCGCCCTGGATCCGCCAGGACCCAAGTTTCTGCGCCCGCATAATACCGCTTGCGCACGGGCGCGCAATTTAATAGCAGAATTCGCGACAGAATACGCAACAATCTGACCGAGAGGCCAAGACATGAGCTTTCGCATCCAGCCCGCCGCGCCGGCCCGTCCCAACCGGTGCCAGCTCTTCGGCCCCGGGTCGCGCCCGGCGATCTTCGAGAAAATGGCCGCCAGCGCAGCCGACGTGATCAACCTCGATCTCGAGGACGCGGTGGCCCCCACCGACAAGGAGACCGCCCGGGCCAACATCATCCAGGCCATTTCCGACGTGGACTGGGGCACCAAGACCCTGTCGGTGCGCATCAACGGGCTCGACACGCCCTATTGGTATCGTGACGTGGTCGACCTGCTGGAACAGGCGGGCGAGCGGCTGGACCAGATCATGATCCCCAAGGTGGGCTGCGCGGGCGACATCTATGCCGTGGACGCCCTGGTCACGGCGATCGAGGCCGCCAAGGGCCGCACCAAGAAGATCGACTTCGAGGTGATCATCGAATCGGCCGCCGGCATCGCCCATGTGGAAGAAATCGCCGCCGCCTCGCCCCGGCTGGTTGCCATGTCGCTGGGGGCCGCCGACTTTGCAGCGTCGATGGGCATGCAGACCACCGGCATCGGCGGCACGCAGGAAGATTACTACATGATCCGCGAGGCCCAGAAGTACTGGTCCGATCCCTGGCACTGGGCCCATACGGCTATCGTGGCGGCCTGCCGCACCCACGGCATCCTGCCCGTGGACGGCCCGTTCGGAGACTTCTCGGACGACGAGGGCTTCCGCGCCCAGGCTCGCCGGTCGGCCACGCTGGGTATGGTCGGCAAATGGGCGATCCACCCCAAGCAGATCGCCCTGGCCAACGAGGTCTTCACCCCGTCCGAAGCGGCCGTCACCGAAGCGCGCGAAATTCTCGCGGCGATGGAAGAGGCCAAGGCAAAGGGCGAAGGTGCCACGGTCTACAAGGGCCGCCTGGTCGATATCGCCTCGATCAAGCAGGCCGAGGTCATCGTGCGCCAGTCCGAGATGATCGCAAACGCCTGACCCGTCCCCGGCCGTCGCTGGGGTGGCGGTCGTATGCGGTGCATTGCCTGTGTGGTCTCCGGTCGCCCAGGGCTGAAGCGACCCGCTTTTTGGCCACGCCGGGCCGGGGTATTTGGAAAGAGAAAGAAGCAGCGGGGCGGCCCTTTTCCATCGCGGGTCGCCCTTGGCCTGCCGGTAATTGGGGCGCGCCCTGTGTTCTTCATCTTTGCCAAAATACGTCGGGGGAGTCCTCCGGCAGGAGGACGGGGGCAGCGCCCCCATTTCGGCGGGTTTCGTCAGAGCCTGCGTGAAGACACCTGGTGCCCGACCGCCATCGGTCTGCGGAAAAAGGGGTCAGGCGCGTAGGTCCTTGGGCGAGCCCATCACCACGTAGGATGTCAGTGCATTCACGTGGGGCAGGGTCCCCAGCACATCAGTGTGGAAGGTCTTGTAGGCGCGGAGGTCCGCGGCCTCGATCCGCAGCAGGTATTCGATCGTGCCGGTGATGTTGTGGCATTCGACCACCTCCGGAGAGCGGGATACCGCTCGTTCGAAATCTTCCTGCGCTTGCTTGGTGTGGCTGGACAGGCCGACCCCGATATAGGCGACGAAACCCACTCCCATCTGTTCGGGGTTCAGCACGGCCCGGTAGCCTCGGATCACGCCGGCCTGTTCGAGGTCGCGCACCCGCCGCAGGCAGGCCGAGGGCGACAGGCCGACCTTGTCGGCCAGCTCCAGATTGCTGATCCGGCCGTCCTGCGTTAGGATACGCAATATCCAGCGGTTTATCTCGTCACTCTTCGCCATTTGTTGCGCATTTTGATACATTCGTCGCAAAATAGCAATTTCATGGCGCAAGTTTCGCACCATGGTTGCGTCCATGACCCATGAGCTTTTTGCAGCACTTGCCCTCTTCGCCTTCGTGTCCTCGATCACGCCGGGGCCGAACAACCTGATGTTGATGGCTTCGGGGGCCAACTTCGGCTTTCGCCGCACGGTCCCGCATATGTTGGGGATCGGTATCGGGTTTACCCTGATGGTGCTGCTTGTCGGTGTCGGGCTTGCCCGGGTCTTTACAGCGTTTCCCGTTTTGCACCAGGTACTTAAGGTGGTCAGCATCGCCTATCTTCTGTATCTTGCCTGGAAGATTGCCCATGCCGCTCCGGTGGCGGGTGCTGGGGCCGAGGGGCGTCCGATGACGTTCCTGCAGGCGGCGGCGTTTCAATGGGTGAACCCCAAGGCCTGGACCATGGCCGTCACCGCGACGACCGTTTATGCCCCGTCCCAGACGATCCCGGCCATGGCCCTGGTGGCCCTGGTCTTTGGCGCCGTGAACCTGCCCTCGGTCAGCACCTGGACGCTGGCCGGTCAGCAACTGGCCCGCTGGCTGACCAGCCCCGCGCGGCTGGCGGCCTTCAATTGGACCATGGCTGCCTTGTTGGTCGGCTCTTTGATTCCTGTTCTGCTGCCCTGACGGGCCGAGACCGCCCCAGACGCGTGCTTTGTTGCATCCGGCTGTCCCCTTCGCCATATACGGGCTCAAGACCGATCAAAGGGACGCCGGATGACCCAGTATCTTGATTTCGAGAAACCGCTTGCCGAGATCGAAGGCAAGGCCGAGGAGCTGCGCGCCCTGGCCCGCACCAACGAGGGCATGGATGTTTCGGCCGAGGCCGAAGCCCTGGACGCCAAGGCCGCGGCGATGCTGGTGGATCTGTACAAGGATCTGTCGCCGTGGAGAAAATGCCAGGTGGCCCGGCATCCCGACCGGCCGCATTGCCGCGATTACATCGAGGCTCTGTTCACCGAGTATACGCCCCTGGCCGGGGACCGGAACTTTGCCGATGACCATGCCGTCATGGGCGGCCTGGCCCGGCTGGGCGACCGGCCGGTGATGGTGATCGGCCACGAGAAGGGCACCGACACCAAGTCCCGGATCGAGCATAATTTCGGCATGGCCCGGCCCGAAGGCTACCGCAAGGCGATCCGCCTGATGGAAATGGCCGGCAAGTTCGGCTTGCCCGTGGTGACGCTGGTCGACACGCCTGGGGCCTACCCGGGCAAGGGGGCCGAGGAGCGCGGCCAGTCCGAGGCCATCGCCCGGGCGACCGAAGCCTGCCTGCGCATCGGCGTGCCCCTGGTCAGCGTGATCATCGGCGAAGGCGGGTCCGGCGGGGCGGTGGCCTTTGCCACGGCCAACCGGGTGGCCATGCTGCAGCATTCGATCTATTCGGTCATTTCGCCGGAAGGCTGTGCCTCGATCCTGTGGAAGGATGCCGAGAAGATGCGCGAGGCGGCCGAAGCCCTGCGCCTGACGGCCCAGGACCTGATGAAGCTGGGTGTCATCGACCGGGTGATCGAGGAACCCAGTGGCGGGGCGCACCGCGATGGCAAGGCCGCGATTGCGGCGGTGGGCCGGGCGATCGAGGCCATGCTTTCGGATCTGGACGGCAAGGACCGGGCAGAGATAGTCAAGGACCGGCGGACCAAGTTTCTCAAGATGGGCGACAGAGGTCTTGCGGCCTGACGGCCGCCCGGGGGCAAAAAAATCCAAGATTTTTTTGACGGAATTTTCCAAAATTCCGGGCCGTGGCGCTGGGGGCTAGCTTGCCAGCAGGCGGAGCCCCTGGGTGACGTCTGACCGCACCGCCAGGCGCAGGCCGGGTTCGTCGCCGGCCTTGAGCGCGGCCACGATCAGCCGGTGAAAGCGGGGCGGCTCCGTCCGCCGCAATTTGCCGTAAAGCGCGCGCATGGTCGGGCCAAGCTGCAGCCAGACGGTTTCGGCCATGGCCAGCATCGCCGGGGCCTGGGCACGCAAGTAAAGCGTGCGGTGAAATTCCAGGTTCGCTCGGATATAACCGGTGGCATCGCGCTGGGCGATGCGCTCGGCGATGCCCGCGTCTATGGTCTGCAACCGTTCGATCAGGGCGATATGGGCGCGGGGCAGCGCGCGCGAGGCCAGTTCGACCTCGATCAGGGCGCGCAGGGCGGCCAGTTCCTCGATACGCTCGTTGGACAATTCCGGGGTCGACACCCGCCCGGACGAGGACAGGAACAGCGCGCCTTCGGCCACCAACCGGCGCACCGCTTCGCGCGCGGGCGTCATGGAGACGTCGAATTCCTTGCCGATGCCGCGCAGGGTCAGGGGTTCTCCGGGCGCGATTTCCCCATGCATGATGCGGGTGCGCAGGCCTCGGTAGACCCGGTCATGGGCGGCGGGTAGGGCGTCGGAGGATTTGGTGGCGGCTTTCATGGCGTATGTGTGATCACAAATCGCGGGGCGGTCAATGGGGCGTTGTGGCGCCCGGGCGCGGGCCTAGCCTTCGGGGTCGAACCTGTAGCGGTGCAGGGCGCTGCCTTCGGTGCGCAGCCAGTCGCGGGCGGCGGCATAGGGGCCATAGAGCCGCTCGACGAGGGCCCAGAACGCGGGGGAGTGGTTCATCTCGGCCAGGTGGGCGACCTCGTGGGCGGCGACGTAGTCGAGGATCTCTGGCGGGGCCAGCACCAGGCGCCAGGAATACATCAGCGCCCCGGCCGAAGAGCACGACCCCCAGCGTGACCGGGTGTCGCGCAGGGTGATGCGGGTGTAAGGCCGGCCCAGGGCCTGCGCGTGGCGGTCCGAGGCGGCGGCGAGCCGGTCGCGGGCCATCTGGCGCAGGAAGGTCCGGGCCCGGGTGCCCGGCTGGTCGCGGGGCAGAACCAGCGCATCGGGGTCCAGCCGGACGCGCCGCGTGGCCTGGCAGACCACCTGGCGGGGCCGGCCCTCGACCGGCAGGATGGCCCCGTCGCCGACGATCACGTCCCCGGCCCGGCTGGCCAGGTGGCCGCGCACCCAGTCGGATTTCGACACGGCAAAGCTGAGCGCCTCGGCCTCGGACACGCCACGGGGCACGGTCAGGGTCACGCGGCCATCCAGCTGGGACACCCGCAGGCTGATGCGCCGGGCCCGGGCCGACCGGCGCAGCAGGACCGGAACCGGAGGCGAACCGGGCAGGTGGTGTTCGGCCATGTGGCGGGGCTCCTTGGGTGGGCAGGGGTCAAAGTCTTTGACAGCTTCGGCCCGCTGTGGCAGTTGGCCAGAATCTCCGATGCGACTCATACCTCTTTGACAAGGATAGTGACATGCCCAAGGAAGAATGGGGCGTCAAACGCGTTTGTCCGACGACTGGCAAGCGGTTCTATGACCTCAACCGGAATCCGATCGTCAGCCCCTACACGGGCGAGGTCGTGGAACTGGACACCGGCAAGAGCCGGATGATCGCCGCCGACGCCGAAGATGCGGCGACACTGAAGGCGAAGCAATCGACCGAAGAAGACGATGTGGTTCTCGACGATGACGACGATTCGGTCGATGTGGACCTCGGCGATGACGTTCTCGACGACGATGACAACGAAGATAACGTCTCGCTGGACGATCTGGCGGACGTGGCTTCGGACGACGAGGACTGATCTAAAATTTCCTGCATTCGGGTGGAATTTTTCGCTTGATCCCACCCGAAGCAGGGCATAGACAGCACCTCACCTTAAGGGGCCTTAGCTCAGCTGGGAGAGCGCTACAATGGCATTGTAGAGGTCAGGAGTTCGATCCTCCTAGGCTCCACCAAATTCCCGATACGACGGAATTGCCAGTAACCTGAATGGGTTACACCCTGCAGGACACCGCGACACCTTACCAGACAGATGACAGGACCTGGCCTTGCGCCATCGTTCGGCCTGGCCAGGACCACGGCCGCCGTGGCGGCCAATGGCGGGGCTGGCGGATCAGGTCTTGGCACCGCCGGCAGTGCTTGCCTCGCCGGACGCGGCCGAGGCGGGCGGCGGTTTGATGCCCTCGGACCGCAGGTTGAGCAGCCGGCTGAGGCTGTCGAACCAGAAGGATGTGCCGGGCAGAACCAGCAGGGCGCTGATGGCCCAGCCGAGGATGGTCATGAGGCTCCAGTTTTCCGGGCAAATAGCCTTTTCGGCCAGTTTCGTCAGACCAGCCGCTGTCGTGCAGGTCAGGCCCTCGTTCTTTGCGGCATCGTTGGGGTCGCAGTCTGCGTGGATCAGCGTCCAGCCGATGAAACTGGGGTCCACGCCGATGCCATCGAGGATGCCGACAATGTCGCCGCGCAGGGCGTCGTCATTGGCCAGGACGTTGGCGGCGGTCATGTCGGGCGTGGTCTGCGCGTCGACCTTGTCGCGCACCTGTTCGATCATGCGCACCTGCTCTTCCAGGCCCATGCGCGCGTTCCACAGGTTCGAGGTCAGGTTGAGGAAGTCGATGTTGAACCCGATGGCCAGCAGCAGCCCGGCCAGGAACAGCCACAGCCGGGCCCACCGCTTGTAGGCCCCGCTCAGCCGGCCCATGACCTGGTCGTACCAATCGGCGACGGCCCCGCGAAATGTGTCCAGGTCCGTGTCGATGTCGGTCACGCCCACGGACTTGGCCAGGGCTTTCAGCACAGGGTCCATGGCGTCCGGGGTCGTCTTGCCGGTTTCCTTCAGGATCGCGACCACCGCCTGGGCAAAGGCCGGCGAGGGCAGGTAGGCGGGCAGACGTTTGCCGTCGCGATAGGTCTTCAGGAGTGGAGAGTTGAAAAGCGCGCCGGCAAATCCCTGTTCATCGACATCATCGAACATCTCGGTGATCCGCGCGCGCAACATCTTGCTGCGCTGTTTCGCGACAGAGGCGATGGCCTCGACCACCATCGAGGCCGCGAGGCTGAGCATCATGTAGACAAAGACCAGCACGATCAGGAAATTCAGGACGGCGCCGAGTTCGGACAGGGTCATCGGGTCTCTCCTGGGGGAAGTGCCCTGGGCACGCGGAAAAATGGTCGAATGCGGCCCAAGGCTTGGGTTTAAAATGACTTTCCCGGGTTTATTGCGGTCGCCCGGGATTGGTTTATTGATTTTGAAGTGAATTGAGTAGGATTAAAATTTGCCACATCTTGAATTGAATTTCAATGATTCTGAATTGGAATTCCGTTAATTTCCGTAATTGCCTTTCTGGTGGCATTTAATGCCGGGCCCGGATCCGTAAACCGGCTGCCGCCTTGCGCCCGGGTGACTTGTGGGCGAGCCTGCGCGCGAACGGATCGGGCAAGGGGCAGGCCATGGACATCGGATTTATCGGAGCGGGGGAAATGGGGGCCGGGCTGGCCTGGGCCTTTGGGCGGGCGGGGCATACCTGCCGGGCGGTGGCCAGCGGGCGCAGCGCCGAAACCCAGGCGCGCATGGCCGAGGCGGGGATGGAACCGGTGGACGACCTGGCGGCCCTGAACGCCTCGTCGCAGGTGATCTTTTCCGTCCTGCCGCCCGAACTGGCCGAACCCGAGGCACAGGCCCTGGCCGAGGCCACCCGCGACGGCGGCCCGCTGGTCTTTGTCGAGGCCAACGCCATTTCGCCCATGCGCGCGCGGCGCATCGCGGGGATGTTCGGGGACAATGTGCGGGTGATCGACGGGGGCATCATCGGTATGCCGCCGTCCGAGGACAACCGGCCCCGGATTTATGTCTCGGGTCCGGGGGCCGATGTGCTGGCCCCGCTGGACCGGGCGGGGATCGAGATCTGCCCGCTGGGGGACGACATCGGCAGGGCCTCGGCGATGAAGATGACCTATGCGGGGCTGACCAAGGGGACCAATGCCTTGTTGACGGCGGTGCTGCTGGCCGGGGAGCAGATGGACCTGACAGAGGCGCTGCGGCAAGAGCTGTCCGACAGCCAGCCGGCGATGTTCGCCAAGGCCGAAACCACCGTACCCCGTCTGCCGGCCGATGCCGGGCGCTGGGTCTTCGAGATGCGCGAGATCGCCGAGACCTTCCGCAGCGAAGGCGTGCCGGGGGGCTTTCACGACGGGGCGGCCGAGATCATGGACCTGATGGCCGGGTCCGAGTTCGGCCACGAAACCCGGCGCAGCCGCGACCGGGACAGGACCTCGGCCCAGACCATTGCCGCCCTGGCCCGGCGGCTGGGCTGAGAGGCGAAAACGGGCCCCGAGGGGCCCGTTCGATGGCCGCAATTGGCGGCGATCAGGCGATGAAGTCGCTGGCGTCGATGACTGAAGACAGGGTGTCGGCCAGGGTGATCGTCTGGAACGGATCGGCCAGCAGGGTCAGCACCGTGTCGACGCCCACCTGGGTGACCAGGAAATCGTCGATGCCAAAGCCCGAGATCTTGTCCAGCCCGTCTTCCCAATCGTTGATCAGGTCGTTGCCGAACAGCTCGGTCCGGTACACGAACAGGTCGGCATCCGCGCCCCCGGTCAGCCGGTCGTCGCCCAGCCCGCCGATCAGCGTGTCCGACCCGGCCCGACCGCTGAGGATGTCGTTGCCGGAATAACCGCGCAGCTCGTTCTCGGCCCCGTCTCCGCGCAGCTCGTCGCCAAAGGCCGACCCGGCGATGTTCTCGATCTCGTAGAGCAGGTCGCCATGGGCCTGGCCGCGTTCGTTGACGTTGGTCTGCAGGTTGACGATGACCCCCCGGAACGAGTTCGTGTAGCTGGCCGTGTCGATGCCCGCGCCACCGTACAGCGTGTCGCCATGCAGGCCGCCGATCAGGATGTCATTGCCGGCGCCACCGGAAATCCAGTCCTGCCCTTTCAACCCGCGCAGCACGTTGTCGCCAGCGTCGCCGGTCAGGGCGTCGCGGAAGATCGAACCCGTCACCGCCTCGATCCCGACGAACTGGTCGTTGTGGGCGGTGCCATAGCGCCCGGTGCCCGCGTCCAGGTCGACCACGACGCGGCGGAAGCTGTCCTTGTAGGTCACCAGGTCGAAATCCGTGCCGCCGTCCAGGTAATCGGCGTGCAGGCCCCCGATCAGCACGTCCCGGCCGCCCTCGCCGTAAAGCGCATCGGGACCGTTGCCGCCCCACAGCACATTGGCCCCGTCGCTGCCGATGATGGTGTTGGCCGCCGCATTGCCCAGCACCGACGAATTGGTCGTGCCTTCGAGGGTAAAGTCGCTGACGTCCTCGCCCAGCTTGAAGAGCGCAACAAGCGAGGTGTCGGCGCGCAGGGTGATCTCGGCGTTGATGGTCTGGTAGCCGGTAAGGATCGTGTCCTCTTCCAGGGGCGACACGTCGATGGCCTGGCCGTCGGTGACATCCAGCAGGGCCTGCCCAAGTTCCGCATAACGCATGACCTGGGTGGAAAAGCTGGCATCGGTGTAGATGGTGACGTCGCCGGGGATATCCAGGCCGATCAGGATCGGGTCGTGGTCCGAGGCGCGATAGGGCACCGTCCCGTCGAAGATGTCCGCATCCCGGCCGTATTCCAGGTTGTAATCCAGAACGTCGGCCTCGTCCGAATTGATGTGCCATTGGGTGATGCCCGACACGATCTGGGTGAAGTCCAGGTCACCCATGGCATAGTCGAGCGTGCCCACCTGGCCGTCGAAGACGTAGGAATAGGCCTCGTCGCCCAGGAACAACTCGGCCAGGTCGGTATAGCCCGCGCCTTCGAGGTAGGTGATCGGGTCTTCCATGGCATAGGCGTTCAGGTCGCCCAGGATCACGGTCCGGTCGTCGGCGTAATTGGCGGCCAGGTAGTCGTCCAGGTACTGGGCGGCCTTGGTGCGCGTGTCGTTCCAGAACCCGGCCCCGTCCAGCTGGTCGTAATCGGGGTTGTCGGGATCCGTCATGCCGCTTTGCCCCTTCGACTTGAAGTGGTTCAGGGCGGTGGTGAAGGTCTGGCCGGTCACGTTGTCGGCGAAGGTCTGGATCAGGGCGGCCCGGTTCTTGCCCTCGCCGGTGGCATTGGGATCAAGGAAGGCGTCATCGTCCAGGATGTCGGCCGCGCCCACGGTCGACACGGTGGCCGTCTTGTAGATGTAGCCCACCGCGATGGCATCGCCGCCGACGAATTCCTGGCCCGGGTCGACATAGGTATAGGCGTCTTCGCCCAGCCGGTCGTTGATCGCGTCGACCAGGTACTGGATGGCGATGCCCCGGTCGCCCTGGGCGTCGGTTTCGGTGGGCGACAGGCCGCCCAGCAGGAAATCGTTCTCGATCTCGATCAGGCCCAGCACGTCGGCGTCCATCTCGACCAGGGCGGTGACCAGCTTTTCGACCTGGCGGTCGAATTCGTCGGTCTCGCCCGGGGTGCCCTCGGCCTGGTAGGGATCGGTGTCGGCCCCGCGGGGATCCTGGCTTTGATCGGCGCCCACGCCCTCGTCGACACCGTAGGTGTCCAGCGTGGTGAAGAAGTTCAGCACGTTGAACGTGGCCACGGTCAGGTCTCCGCCCACGTCATCGGGGGTGTCTTCGCGCACATTGGTGTCGTCGAAGGTGTTCTCGCCATCCTCGGTCGCGCGCACCCGCCAGGTCGCGGTGGAATCGCTGTTGCCGGCCCATTGGTAAGACAGCACGCCCGACAGCCCGTCGATCGTGTCGCCCATCGAGGGCGCGCTGGAGGTGCTGAACTCCTCGAAGCCCACCAGGTCGCTGACCGGCTGGTTCTGCAGGTTCTGGCCGTCGTCGTAGACGATGGTGGTCTGGCCCAGCTGCTCCAGGTGCTGGGCGTAGGCCTCGGCATCGGGGGCGTTGGACTGGGTGAATTGTTCGACCCGGCCCTCTTCCGACAGGACGATCTGGTTGAACCGGTCCAGTTCGTACATCTCGGTGATGGTCAGGGTGTTGGCGAATTCGACCAGCATGCCTTCATAGGCCTCCAGGTCGGCCTGGAACCCGCCGTCCTGGTCCAGCGAGGTGCCCATCATCGACAGGTCGATCGAGGCCGCCGTGGGCATGTCGTTGCCCGAGGAAATCACCTCGACCGAGGTCAGGCTGTCGATCTGGGTTTCGCCGAAATACTCGTCGACCACGCCGGTGATGCGCACCTTGTCGCCCACGTTGACGTCGGTCAGGAAGCTGTCGTCGAAGATGAAGATCCCTTCGGACGTGCTGCTGTCCCCGTCGGCGTCGGCGTCCTCTTCCTGCACGTAAAAGCCCGACAGGTTGCGGCTGTCGTCGCTGTCGCCGTCCTGGAAATCGCCCACGACGATGGCCTCGATGGTGACCGTCTGGCCGTCCATCTCCGACCCGTCGTCCTCGCCCGGGGCCTCGCTGCCCTGGATGGTGCTGATCAGGGTGATCTCTTCGGGCTCGGGATCGGGGTCTTCGACTTCGGCCGCCGCCCCGGGCGTGACGGCCGCGGTGGTCCAGGTGACCGACAGGTTCTCGGACGTCTCGTCCGAGCCGCCGATGCCGTTGCCGCCGGTCTGGGTTTCGGTGCCCTCGGTCAGGTCGATGCGCTGATAGCTTTCGCCCGTGGCATGGGCGCCGGTCGACACGACCTCCTGGTCGGCAATCGCCGTGTCATCGGCATAGGTCGAGGCATCGCTGTCGGCATCGGGTCCGTCGACGGACTGGCCGGTCTTGTCGACGGCCTCGGCCTTGTCGCCCCAGACCACATAATCGAGATCGGTCACCAGGTCGCTTTCGCCGTCCCAATACAGCAGAGACACCATCTCGCCACCGTTGGTCAGCCCGCCCTGGTCGTTGATCGAGCCTTCGAAGGCCTCGACCATGTCGGCCACCCCGTCGGGGCTGTCGCCGTCCTCGAACAGCTCGTAATCGGGGGTCATGCCGTATTCGGCAAAATAGCTATCCGACCCGGCCAGGGCCACGGTGATATAGGCGCCGGCCGCAATGGTCGCGCCCTCGCCGAAGCGGGCGAAGAAGTCGCCGAAACTGCCGCCCCCGGCGTTTTCACCCGAGGGCAGGTTGCCGTAATTGGTGCCATCGGGGTTGTAGGTCGCGTCGGTCAGGTAGACGTCTTCCAGGCTGACCTCGGTGCCGGCGGCGTTGTAGATCTCGATGAATTCGCCGCCCGTGGGGGTGACGACGATTTCCGACAGCAGCAGGTCCGGGACGCCGCCGGTGTCGGGCTCGCCGGTGGTCACGGCGATGTTGTCGATGCCCACCCATTCGTCGGATCCGCTGGCATTGGCCGTGATGATGCGGATTTCCACCTGCAACTGGTTTTCGGCCGACACGGGCAGGGTGGCCGACACGTGGGTCAGCAGGCCGGCCACGCCGCCCTCGGTGGCATCGGGCGTGAAGGCGGCGGGCAGGTTGATGAAATCGCCGGTATTGCCGACGCGGTATTGCACGGCGACCGGCTGGATCGCGTCATCGGCCGATCCGTCGACATCGCGCAGGTCGAACGAGATGGTCACGTCGGTCACCCCGGTCGTGTCCATGTACAGCACCAGGTGCGGCGCATCGGCGGTGCCCGAGCCCTGCAGGGCGACGGTCGGATCGGTCAGGCTGTCGAACTCGGCAATGCCCCCGGAGGTGAAGGTGTTCGGGTTGGTTTCATTGGCGTTCACGTCCAGCGGGCTAGAGCTGCCATCGGCCAGGATGGTCTGCGGATCGGTGCCGGTGGACGAGGTCAGCCCGTCGCCCCGGTAGCCCATGATCGAGTCCACGTTGGACCAGTCGTCGTCGATGGTGATCAGGTCGGGATCGCTCCAGTCCTGGTAGAAGTCTTCAGTCAGCAGGGAATGGTAAATGGCAGTCATCTTCAGATCCTCCGGATGGCTGTGCCGAACAGCGATCAGGTGCGTTCGTTAACAAAGGTCATGCGAATGGGATCGGGTGAAAGCGGCCGCACGGTCATCTTCGCCGTGCGTTATCAAGCCCTTGGTGGCAATTGGTGGTTATCTGTCATTGAACAGGGCCGCGCGCGCGGCCCCAGTCTGTGCGTGTCTGTGCGTGTCTGTGCGTGTCTGTGCGTCGATCCCGTTGGCCCGTTGAGTAGGCACAATTGATGACGACTTTGCGACAAGTTTTGATGGTTCGGGCCCCGGGCGGCGGTGTTCAGCCCTTGCCCTTCCAAGGAACAAGCAGACGCTCGGCGTAGCGCATCAGGATGTCGATGCCGAACCCGATGACGCCGATCAGGATGATGCCCATGATGACGATGTCGGTGTTCTGGAATTTCGAGGCCACCATGATCATCATGCCCGCGCCTTTCTCGGCGGCGACCAGTTCGGCCGCGACCACCGTGCCCCAGCAGACGCCCATGGCGACCCGGGCGCCGGTGAAGATTTCCGGCAGCGAGTTGGGCACGATGACGTAGCGCATGATCTGGGCCTTGCTGGCGCCCAGCGAATAGGCCGCGTGGACCTTGGAGATCTTGACGCCGGACACGCCGGCCCGGGCGGCGATGGCCATGATCCAGAGGGCGGCCAGGAACAGCAGGATGATCTTGCCGGCCTCGCCGATGCCCGCCCAGATGATGACCAGCGGGATCAGGGCCAGGGGCGGGACGGGGCGCATGAACTCGACGATCGGGTCGAACCAGCCGCGGAACCAGTCGCTTAGGCCCATGGCGTAGCCCAGCGGAATGCCCACCAGCGCGCCAAAGAAGAAGCCCACGATCACGCGCATGAGCGAATAGCCCAGGTGCTGCCACAGGGTCGATCCACGAAAGCCTTCCCTCGCGATCTCGACGATGCGGTCGACCACGGCCTCGGGCGGGGGCAGCCAGATGGGCTCCATCTGCCAGCCCTTCTTGGGCTCGAAGTTCAGCGTGCCCTTGGGTGACATGCCGACCCGGCCATAGGGGGTTTCGACCGACCCGCCGGGCACGATGGGGGTGCCGTTCACGGCCACGACCACGGCGCCCTCGTCGCGGCCCAGCTCGTCGTTGCGGTCGACCCGGATCAGGCCCGACCGCCAGACGCCCACCGTGGCGCTGTCGTTCTTGGCCCAGCCGTCCCCCGGGGTGACCTCGGGCGCGTCGACCTCCTGGTCGATCGGGTGAACCAGCACGGTGACGGTGGCCGTGTCGGTGGCTCCGTCCGGGGTCTCGGCGGTGTAGTCGAAGGTGGCCGTGCCCTCGAACGGGCCGGGGGCGTGCAGGAATTTCGGCAGCCAGTCCGACCCGGTGAACGCACCCCACAGAAGGAAGATGGTCAGGACCGAGATCACGCTGGCCGCCCGGTCCGGCTTGACCGCGCTTTCGTCGCCGAAGGTCACGGTCTTGAGCGAGGTGAAATCGGTGCGCCGGCTGCGCTTGCGAAGCTGGTGGACGATCACGAAGGCACAGACGAAGACCGCGACATAGATCAGCAGGGGGATCATGCGCCGGCCTCCGACCGTCCCATGATCTCTTCTTCCATGTTCCAGATCATGTTGAGGATCTCTTCCCGGCGGGGCCCGAACTCGGGGTGCTTTTTCACCTCGCGCAGGTCGGCGTTGACGCCCAGGTCGGCGAAGGGCAGGCGGTATTCGCGGTGAATGCGCCCGGGGCGGGGGGCCATGACCAGAAGGCGTTCGCCCAGCAGAAGGGCCTCTTCGACGGAATGGGTGATCAGGATGATGGTCTTGCCGGTCTCTTTCCAAAGCTTCAGGACCAGGGACTGCATCTTCTCGCGGGTCAGGGCATCCAGGGCGCCCAGCGGTTCGTCCATCAGGATGACGTCGGGGTCGTTGGCGAGGCAGCGGGCCAGGGCCACGCGCTGCTGCATGCCGCCCGAAAGTTCATAGACCGCCTTGTCCTTGAAATCCTTCAGGCCCACGACTTCCAGCAGGTGATCGACGATCTGGGCCTTTTCGGCCTTGGCCATCCGCTTCATCGACGGACCGAAGCCCACGTTGTCGCGCACGGACATCCATTCGAACAAGGCGCCCTGCTGGAACACCATGCCGCGTTCGGCCGCGGGACCGGTGACGGGGTGGCCATTCATGACGATCCGGCCGTCGGTGGGGGCAAGGAAGCCCGCCACGATGTTCAGCAGGGTCGTCTTGCCGCAGCCGGATGGCCCAAGCACGCTGAGCAATTCGCCGGCCTGCAGCTGCAAGGAGACATCCTTGAGCGCCTGAACCGCGCCGCCGTTCGGCAGGTCGAACCGCATGGAGAGGTTTTCGATGCTGAGCCCGTTCATCGTGTCATGGACTTTCCTGTCGGTCGGGCGCCGCGCAATCGGCCCGGTACCCGTTTTCTTTTAAGAAAACGGGCCGGAATTTTTGAAAATTCCGGCGCCGGTGCGGCCGGGTGCGAACCACCCGGCCTGTTCGCCTTACATGCCGTTGGCTGCGGCCAGCGGCCCGGTGTTCACGGCATTTTCATAGCTGGCCAGGGCGGAATCGATCGACCCCGCCGACACGAAGACCTCGGCCACGCCTTTCATGAACTCCTGGCTGCCGCCGCCAAGCCACTTGTCGGACAGCTGGGCGTCCACGTCGGGGAAGATGAACGTCGCGATGGTTTCCGCCGTGGCATCTTCGTCCATGCCGGCGTCCTTGGCGATGACGGGCAGCATCTCGGCCGCGTGTTCGCCGGAATTCCACATGGCGTTGGCATCCGCCGTCACCTTAAGGAACGTGGCCACCAGGTCGCTGTTCTCGGCCACGAAGGTTGCCGGGCCCGAGGTCACGTCGAACACCAAGATGCCCAGCTCTTCCTTCTCGGCGCCGGTCAGCAGCACGTTGCCGTGTTCCTTCATCCGCCGCAGGGACCCGCCCCAGCCGCAGGCCATGTCGACCGAGCCCTGGGCAATGGCCGCCGCGCCGTCGGGCGGGGCCATGTCGACGATGTCGAGACTGTCGAGCGCCACGCCGAAATGGTCCATCTGCTTGAGGAACCCGTAATGCGCCGCGGTGCCCAGCGGCACGGCCACCTTCTTGCCGGCCAGCTCGTGCGCGCTGTCCTTGTCGATCTCGAGGTCCGCGCGCACCACGCAATTGTCATTGTCGGAATAGCTGACGGCCACGTCCAGCACCTGCAGATCCTGCCCGGCGCTGGTGGCCACGACGAAGGGCGGCACGCCCTGGCTGACGGACAATTGCACATCGCCCGAGGCCATGGCCGCGCTCATCGCGGTACCGGTGTCGAAGCTGACCCAGTTGATGGTGACGCCCATCTCTTCTTCGTAGGTGCCCATTTCCTTGGCGTACTGGAAGGGCATCGGCCATTCGAGGAAATAGCCCACGGTGATCTCTTCCTGGGCAAGGGCCGGTCCGGCCCCGGCAATCAGGGTCAGGGCGGCGGTGGCGCCGTAAAGGCTGCGCTTGATGCTCAATTTTCGTCTCCCGTTGGTCCGCCGCGTGGGCGGGTGTCGTGGTGGCCGGTGGTCCCGCGCCGAGGGTTGGCGCTGGCGTCCCAGTCTGCCTCCCAGTCCGGCCCGATCCGAGCCGATCTTGCCCAAGGGATCAACTTCTTTTCCGGTCACGTGCGACAGGTCGGACAGGCTTTGGGGCGGTATTTTCGCGGGGCCGGGCCGCTGTGCCGGGGCGGCGGGGATTGATAAGCAATTGTAATGAATGGCGAAAGATGTCCGGCCGGGCGCTGGATGCCGGGGTGGGGTGCGTAACTGGACCTAAGGTGAGGCCCAATCTGGACCTATAGTTCGCCGAAAAAACAGGATCAGCATGGTGAAACGGTCCAACCCGCCCCCGGTGGGGCGTTGGGCCTGCCCACCCAAATCAAAAAAGGATACCCGGCATGGACGGCGCGTTCCCGGAAAACGACATTTCCCACATCGTGGCGGCCGACAAGGCCCATGTCTGGCATCATCTCAGCCAGCACAAACCCTACGAGACCACCGATCCGCGGATCATGGTCGAGGGCAAGGGGATGAAGGTCTGGGACCAGAAGGGGACCGAGTTCCTGGATGCCGTGTCCGGGGCGGTCTGGACGGTCAACGTGGGCTATGGGCGCGAGCGGATCGCCGATGCGGTGCGCGACCAGATCCTGAAGATGAACTATTTCGCGGGCTCGATGGGCACGGTGCCCGGGGCGGTCTTCTCCGAGATGCTGATCGACAAGATGCCGGGGATGAGCCGGGTCTATTACTGCAACTCGGGGTCCGAGGCCAACGAGAAGGCCTTCAAGATGGTCCGCCAGATCGCCCACAAGAAATACGGCGGCACCAAGCACAAGATCCTCTACCGCGACCGCGATTACCACGGCACGACCATCGGTGCCCTGTCGGCCGGCGGCCAGGATGAGCGCAACGCGCAATACGGGCCTTTTGCCCCGGGCTTCGTGCGGGTGCCCCATTGCCTGGAATACCGCAAGCACGAGCAGGACGGCGCGCCGGTCGAGCATTACGGCGAATGGGCGGCCGAACAGATCGAAAAGGTGATCCTGGCCGAAGGGCCCGACACCGTGGGCGCGCTGTGCCTCGAACCTGTGACGGCCGGGGGTGGCGTGATCACCCCGCCCGAGGGCTATTGGCAGAAGGTGCAGGAGATCTGCGCGAAATACGGCGTGCTGCTGCATATCGACGAGGTGGTCTGCGGCGTGGGCCGGACGGGCCAGTGGTTCGGCT
>PAQV01000073.1 GCA_002709405.1 Paracoccaceae bacterium | reverse complement strand
TGGTCAAACGCGTAGTCATCTTCCGGCAGCAGCGGCTGGAACGCCATGTCAGTAGCGCGCAACCGGTCGAGGGTCTGGTGATAGGCCTCGTCCATAAAGGCCGGCAACTCCGGCGGCAGGTCATCGTCGCTGGTCAGTGCACCCGGGGCGATACCAACGTGTTCACACACTACCTCGAGCCATTGTTGCTCACTGAGGCGGGCACCTGCTGCCAGCCGGCCGCAGAGGCCGCCATGAAGTTCAGAGGGATGGCTGAACGCCCGACAACGGGTGAAAAGATTCGCCCAGCCTTCGAAATCGTCGGGCATCAGGCGATAGGGAAGACCCAGCAAGCGCACCATGAGCCGCGCCATGCGGCGGCTTTTCGGCTTGATCTTGACCCTCAGAAAGGAGGGCGCGGCAGGGTTGTCCTGCACGGATTTCGTCAAATCCACGATCTTCATCGGAAATTCCATTTCAAGAGGCAATCGGGCGCGGATGGCGGCATCAAACAGCTGCCGGCCCGTCGGGGCGCCCCTTTATCACCTTCCCCGAAGGAATTCCCATACGGTATGCCAGAAATGTGAAGGGCCGGCGGCGGATTGCTGCCCGACGCCGGCCCCCTGTTTTTGCGGCCCCCGATGCGGGCCGGTGGCCTTATTCTGCCGCTTCGGCGTAATCCGTCATCGGCGGGCAGGTGCAGGTCAGGTTCCTGTCGCCCCAGACATTGTCGACCCGGTTGACCGGCGGCCAATACTTGTCGACCCGGAAGGCGCCGGGCGGGAAGCAGCCGGTTTCGCGGGAATAGGGCCTGTCCCAGTCGCGGACGAGGTCCTCCATCGTGTGGGGCGCGTTCTTGAGCGGGTTGTTGTCCGCGTCGATCTCGCCCTTCTCGATCTGCGCGATCTCGGCCCGGATCGCCATCATCGCCTCGACGAAGCGGTCGAGTTCGGCCTTGGTCTCCGACTCGGTCGGCTCGATCATCAGCGTGCCGGAAACGGGCCAGCTCATGGTCGGGGCGTGGAAGCCGCAATCCATCAGCCGCTTGGCGATATCGTCCACGGTGACATGGGCCGAGGTCGCGAAGGGGCGCGTGTCGAGGATGCATTCGTGGGCCACGCGGCCCGTCGGGCCCTTGTAGAGCACGTCGTAGGCGCCCTCGAGCCGCTTGGCGATGTAATTGGCATTCAGGATCGCCACGCGGGTCGCCTGCGTCAGGCCTTCGCCGCCCATCATCAGGCAATAGGCCCAGGAGATCGGCAGCAGCGAGGGCGAGCCGAAGGGCGCCGCCGAGACCGCGCCCTCGCCGCTCACCGGATCGCCGGGCAGATGCGGGATCAGGTGCGCCTTGACGCCGATCGGGCCCATGCCGGGGCCGCCGCCGCCATGCGGGATGCAGAAGGTCTTGTGCAGGTTGAGGTGGCTGACATCGCCGCCCAGATCGCCGGGCCGCGAGAGCCCCACCATGGCGTTCATGTTGGCCCCGTCGATATAGACCTGTCCGCCGTGGTCATGGGTGATCTTGCAGACCTCGGTCACCGTTTCCTCGAACACGCCATGGGTCGAGGGATAGGTGATCATGCAGCCGGCCAGCTCGGCCGAATGCTGTTCCGCCTTGGCCCGGAAATCGTCCAGGTCGATGTCCCCGTTGTCGGCCGATTTCACCGGCACGACCTTCCAGCCCACCATCTGGGCCGAGGCCGGGTTGGTGCCATGCGCCGACATCGGGATCAGGCAAACCTTGCGCTGCGCCTGGCCATTGGCCGCGTGGTAGGCCGCGATGGTCAGAAGCCCCGCGTATTCCCCCTGCGCGCCCGAATTGGGCTGCATGGAAAACGCCGCGTAGCCGGTGATGTCGCACAGCTTGGCGGACAGGTCCTCGATCATGTCGGCATAGCCCTGGGCCTGGTCGGCAGGCACGTAGGGATGTATCAGCGAGAACTCTCCCCAGCTGATCGGCATCATCTCGGCGGCCGCGTTCAGCTTCATCGTGCAGGAGCCCAGCGGGATCATCGCCCGATCCAGCGCCAGGTCGCGGTCCGAGAGACGGCGCATGTAGCGCATCATCTCGGTCTCGGCCCGGTTCATGTGAAAGACCGGGTGGGTCAGGTAATCGGACCGGCGCAGCAGGGCGTCGGGCATGCGGTATTCGGCGGTGACGCCGGGCTGGCGGTCGGTGATGCCGAAGGCCCGCCAGACCTGCATGAGCGTATCCGGGCGGGTGCGTTCATCCAGCGAGATCCCGACCCGCGTGTCACCCACCTTGCGCAGGTTCACCCCTTCGTCGACGGCCGATTTCAGCACGGCGGCCTGCAGGGGCCCGACCTCGACGGTGATCGTGTCGAAAAAGGTGTCCGGCTCGACCTTGAAGCCCGCCTCTTCCAGCCCGCGCGCCAGGCGCACGGTCTTGCGGTGGATCCGCTGGGCGATGGCCTTGAGCCCCTCGGGCCCGTGGAACACCGCGTAGAACCCGGCCATCACGGCCAGCAGGGCCTGGGCGGTGCAGACGTTGGACGTGGCCTTTTCGCGGCGGATGTGCTGTTCGCGCGTCTGCAGCGACAGCCGGTAGGCCCGGTTGCCATGGCTGTCGACCGACACGCCGACGATGCGCCCGGGCATCGACCGGGCATTGCGCGCACCCGTGGCCATGTAGGCCGCGTGCGGACCGCCGTAGCCCACCGGCACGCCGAAGCGCTGGGTCGAGCCCACGGCGATGTCCGCGCCCATCGCCCCCGGCTCCTTGAGCAGCGTCAGGGCGAGGATGTCGGCCGACACGATGCCCACGGCCTTGGCCGCGTGCAGGGCGTCCATTTCCGGGGTGAAATCGCGCAGGTGGCCATGGGTGCCGGGATACTGGAAGATCGCCCCGAACACGGCGTCGGGATCCAGGTCGTCGGGGCTGCCGACGATGATCTCGATCCCCAGCGGGGCCGCCCGGGTCTGCATCACCGAGATATTCTGCGGATGGCAGTTTTCATCCACGAAGAACGCCGTGGCCTTCGACTTGGCAATGCGCTGCGCCATGGTCATCGCTTCGGCGCAGGCGGTGGCTTCGTCCAGCAGCGAGGCATTGGCGATGTCCATGCCCGTCAGGTCGGACACCATGGTCTGGTAGTTCAGCAGCGCTTCCAGCCGGCCCTGGGCGATTTCGGGCTGGTAGGGCGTGTAGGCCGTGTACCAGGCCGGGTTTTCCAGGATGTTGCGCTGGATCGCCGGGGGCGTGACGGTGCCGTAATAGCCCTGCCCGATCAGCGAGGTGAGCACATTGTTCCGGGCCGCCGTCTCGCGCATGTGGTGCAGCAATTCGCGTTCCGACTTGGGCTTGCCGAAATCCAGCGGCGCGGCTTGGCGGATGCCCTTGGGCACCGTTTCCTCGATCAGGGTCTGCAGGTCGGGCGCGCCGACCACGGCCAGCATCTCGGCCATTTCCGCCGGAGACGGGCCGATGTGCCGCCGGTTGGCAAAATCGTAGGGCAGGTAATCGGTTGGAGTGAAGGGCATGGGGGAAGGCTCCGTCACGCGATCATGGCCTTGTAGGCGGCCTCGTCCATGTAGCCGTCCATCTGCTCCGGGTCCGCCGGGCGGATCTTGAAGAACCAGCCGTTGCCCAGCGGGTCTTCGTTGACCAGGGCGGGGTTGTCGGCCAGGGCCTCGTTGACCTCGACGATTTCGCCATCGAGCGGGGCGCAGATGTCGGAGGCCGCCTTGACGCTTTCGATCACGACGATCTCGTCGTCCTTGACGACGGTCGCGCCGGCCTCGGGCAGCTCGACGAAGACCAGGTCGCCCAGCTGTTCGGTCGCGTGTTCGGTGATGCCCACGACGACGATGTCATCTTCGGGGCGGAGCCATTCGTGTTCTTCGGTGAATTTCATGCCTGTGCCTTTGCTGGTTTGCGTTTGAAACGGGCGGGTATGAAGGGAAGCGCGGTCACGGTGACGGGCACGCGCTTGCCGCGCAGCTCGCCGTAGACACGTGTGCCGACAGCGCTCAGATCGGTGGGCAGGTAGCCCATGGCCACCGGGGTTTCGACCGACGGGCCGAACCCGCCGGATGTGATGCGGCCGATGGGCTTGCCGCCTTCGGGCTCGGCGAACAGCTCGACGCCCTCGCGCATGGGCGCGCGGCCCTCGGGGCGCAGGCCGACGCGCAGGTGGTCGCAGCCCCGGCGCATCTGACGCATGACCACCTCGGCCCCGGGATAGCCTCCCTCGCGGGCCCCGCCCTCGCGGCGGACCTTCTGGATGGCCCAGCCGAGGGCGGCCTCGACCGGAGAGGTCATGGTGTCGATGTCATGCCCGTAAAGGCACAGCCCGGCCTCCAGCCGCAACGAATCGCGGGCGCCCAGCCCGATGGGCTCGACGGCGTCATGGTCCAGCAGCCTGCGGGCAATGGCCTGGGCCGCCCCCTCGGGCACCGAGATCTCGTAGCCGTCCTCGCCGGTATAACCCGAGCGCGACACCCAGGCCTCGACCCCGTCGAGGTCCAGCGTGGCCACGTCCATGAAGGCCATCTCGGCGGCGCGCGGGTCGAGCGCGGCCAGCACCTCTTCGGCGGCGGGGCCTTGCAGGGCGATCAGCGCGCGGTCGGTCACCGGCGTGACGGTGACCGCCGGTTCCAGCGTCTTCAGATGGGCCATGTCGGCGTCCTTGCAGGCGGCATTCACCACCAGCAGCACATGATCGCCCCGGTTGGCCAGCATCAGGTCGTCGCAGATGCCCCCGTCGTCGCGGGTGAACAGGCCATAGCGCTGGCGGTTCTCGGCCAGGCCCAGGATATCCACCGGGATCAGCGTTTCCAGCGCCCGGGCGGCGGCCGCGTAATCGGCCCCCGTCACGATGACCTGGCCCATGTGGCTGACGTCGAACAGCCCGGCCTTTGCCCGGGTGTGCAGATGTTCCTTCATCACACCAAGCTTGTATTGCACCGGCATGTCGTAGCCGGCGAAGGGCACCATCCTGGCCCCAAGCTCGACATGCAGTTCGTGTAGCGGGGTCTGTTTCAGATCCGACACGTTGCCCCCTGTCACTTCGTTTTCAAAGCCGATGACACGGGATTGCATCATGCGGCATCACCTTGGCACGTCAAGTGACGTGCGTGATGCCCCCTCTGTCCTTGCGCCTGAGAACGTTATCCCTTCGGCGGATGCTTTCGGCATCACTCTCCAGAGTTCTGTTCCGCCGCTCCGGTCCTGAAGCCTGAGAGTTTACCGGGGCGTTTGCTCCTTCGGCACCGGCATGGCCGGTTCTCCCGTTGCGGCGGGCGCAGGCAAACGATGCTGTCTACCCGCACCTTGGTTGTAGACCGATGTATGCGGAAAGATCAAAGGATTATCTGTCCGGAGTCTGCCGGATTTGGCGGGATGGCGCGAATTGCGCCGATCGTCAGGCCTGTTGTCAGGCGATGGCCGAGGCGCGCCGGGTCAGAACACTGCGCCGGACGAAGGCCAGAAGGAAGAGGGCCGTCAGGATCAGGATGATCGTGGGGGCCGGGGCGCTGTCGAGAAAGAAGCTGAGGTAGACGCCGCCGAGCATCCCGCCCATGCAGACGGCCACGGCAACGATAAGCATGTGGCCGAAACTGCGCACCAGCAGGAAGGCAATGGCCCCCGGCGCGATCAGCAGGCCCACGGCCAGGATCAGGCCGGTCGCCGACAGGGTGGCCACGATGGTCAGCGACAGGATGGTCAGCAACCCGTAGTGCAGCAGGCCCACGGGCAACCCGCTGGCCTGGGCCTGGATCGGATCGAAGGCGTGCAGCATCAGGTCCTTCCACTTGACCAGCAGGGCCACGGCCACCCCGGCCGAGATCAGCCCGGCGGTCCACAGGTCCCCGGGCCCGACGCCTAGCATGTTGCCGAACAGGATGTGATCCAGGTGCACGTTCGTGCGGATCGCCACGTACATGACGATGCCCAGGCCGAACATGCCGGAAAACACCACACCCATGACCGTGTCCTGCTTGACCCGGCTGTTGTCGCTGAGAAACCCGGTGGCCAGGGCGGTGACCATGCCCGCGGCGAAGGCGCCGATGATCAGGGGCAGGCCCAGGATGTACGCCAGCACGATGCCGGGCAGGACGGCGTGGCTGACCGCGTCTCCCATCAGGGCCCAGCCCTTGAGCACCAGGAAACACGACAGCAGCGCGGTGGGCACCGACACGATCAGGGCGATCCAGAAGGCGTTCTGCATGAACGGGAACTGGAAGGGCATCAGCAGGGTGTCGACCATCATGCCCCCTCGGCCAGGGCCTGCGCCGCGCGGCGCTTGTGGGCCAGCAGCCCGTGCTTGGGCGCGAAGACGAAGGCCGCCAGGAAGATCAGGGTCTGCAGGACGACGATGACGCCGCCGGTGGCTCCGTCGAGGAAATAGCTGATGTAGGCGCCCAGGAAGCTGGTGACCGCCCCGATGCTTACGGCGGTCACGATCAGGCGGGGGAAGCGGTCGCACAGCAGGTAGGCCGTCGCCCCGGGGGTGACGACCATGGCGATGACCAGGAAGGCGCCCACGGTCTGCATGGCGGCCACGACGCAGGCCGACAGCAGTACGAAGAAGATGCCTTTCAGCAGGCCCGGGCGCAGCCCGATGGACCGGGCGTGGCTTTCGTCGAAGAAGACGACCAGCAGGTCCTTCCACTTGGCCACCAACACGGCCAGCGAGACAAAGCCGATGATGGCCAGTTGCAGGGTATCGCCCGGCGTGATGGCCAGGATGTTGCCCATGGTGATGGTCTGGATCGACACGGCCATCGGGTTGACCGAGGCCATGAACAGCCCGAGCCCGAAGAACGACGTGAAGATCAGCCCGATGATCACGTCCGTCTTCAGCCCCGACCGGTCCGACAGGAACAGCATCGCCGCCGCCGCCAGCCCGCCCGACAGGAAGGCCCCCAGCGCAAAGGGCAGGCCCAGCATGTAGGCCCCGGCCACGCCGGGCACGACGGAATGGGACAGGGCGTCTCCGATCAGGGACCAGCCCTTCAGCATCAGGTAGGCCGACAGGAAGGCGCAGACCGCCCCCACCAGGGCCGAGACCCACATGGCATTGGTCATGTATCCATAGCCGAAGGGTTCAAGCAGGACGGTCATTCCGTGTCATCTTGCACGCGGGTTTCCTCGCCGTATTGCACGAAGGGCCGTTCGTCGTCGGTCAGGATCGAGATATGCCGCGCGTCGTCATCGTCGTGCAGATCGGTGCCGCCCAGGGTGAAATGGCGCAGCACCCCGCCAAAGGCCATTTCAAGGTTGGCCCGGGTAAAGGTCGTCTCGGTCGGGCCAAAGCCCAGCACGGTGCCCTTGACCAGCACAGTGCGGTCGCAGAATTCCGGCACGGTGCCAAGGTTGTGGGTCGAGACCAGCATCACCCGGCCCTCGTCCTTGAGTTCGCGCAGCAGCGCGATGATCTGTTCCTCGGTCTTGACATCGACCCCGGTGAAGGGCTCGTCCAGCAGGATGACCTGGCCTTCCTGGGCCAGCGCCCGGGCCAGGAAGACGCGTTTCTTCTGGCCGCCCGACAATTCCCCGATCTGGCGGTGGCGGTAGTCCAGCATGTTGACCCGGCCCAGGGCCTCGGAGACCGCCGCGTGATCGGCCGGGCGGGGCCGGCGCAGCAACCCCATGTGGCCGTAGCGGCCCATCATCACCACATCCTCGACCAGCACCGGAAAGGACCAGTCGACCTCTTCGGACTGGGGCACGTAGGCCACCAGGTTGCGGCGCAGGGCGTCCTTGACCGACAGGCCCAGCAGGCGGATCTCTCCCTTGCCGAGGGGCACGAACCCCATGATCGCCTTGAAGAGCGTCGACTTGCCCGCCCCGTTGACCCCGACCAGGGCCGTCACCGTGCCCCGTGGGATTTCGAAACTGGCGTCGCGCAGGGCGGTCATGCCGTTGCGGTAGGTGACCGTCACGTCGCGGGCGCAAATGCCGCCGCCGGGATCGGAAAGGTCCGGCTGCGGGGCGGTCAGGATCTGCTTGTCGTGTTTCATCATGCGTCTTTCGGCGGGGGCAGCGGCCGGCCCGCGCCGGGCGGCCGCGTGCCTGGCTTAATTGGATCCGGCGGTCAGCCCGTCCACAATGGTCTGCGAGGTGACCGTGAGAAGGTCCAGGTAGCTGGGCACCGGCCCGTCGGGCTCGGACAGGCTGTCGACATAAAGGACGCCGCCATAGGCCGCCCCGGTTTCCCGGGCGACCTGCTGGGCGGGGGCGGTGTTGACCGTGCTTTCGCAGAAGACCACGGGGATATCGTTGTCGCGCACCCCGTCGATCACATTGCGCACCTGTTTCGGCGTGCCCATCTGGTCGGCGTTCATCGGCCACAGGTACAGCTCTTGCATACCGAAATCCCGGGCCAGGTAGCTGAAGGCCCCTTCGCAGGTCACCAGCCAGCGCCGCGCGTCCGGCACCGCGGCGATCTCGGCCCTCAGAGGGTCGAGCGTGTCCTTCAGCCGGGCTTTGTAGGCGTCCGCGTTCTGCTGGTAAGTGTCCATGTTAGCCGGGTCGTAATTGGAAAAGGCGGTGGCGATATTGTCGATGTATACTAGCGCATTATCCAGCCCCATCCAGGCATGGGGGTTCGGCTTGCCCTGATAGGCGCCCTCGGCGATCGGAATGGGGTCGATCCCCTCGCTCAGCACCACCGAGGGCACGTCGCGCAGGTTGGCCAGGAATTGTTCAAACCACAGTTCCAGGTTCATCCCGTTCCACAGGATCAGGTCGGCATCCTGGGCGTTGACCAGGTCGCGGGGGGTCGGCGAATAGCCATGCACCTCGGCCCCGGGCTTGGTCACCGACACCACGTCGGCCGCATCTCCGGCCACGTTGCGGGCCATGTCGGCCAGGACGGTGAAGGTGGTGACGACCTTCATGCGGTCGCTGTCCTGGGCTTGGGCCTGAGCCGGGGCCTGGGTCATGCCGGTCCCGAGAACCAGAGCGATGACGGCTCCGATGCGGCCGGTGACGCTGAAAGCCATGATCTGTTCCCTTCCTGCCCAAGGCACTTTCGAATAATAATGCAAGTCATTCGCAACTATTCAAGGGCGCGGCCCTGACTTTTCCGAAAAAGCGGGGATGTGACGGGTTGGTTCTGGTCAAAAACTGGACATGTGCCGAGTCAGGACCCGTCGCGCCGGCCCCGCGCCCGGGCGCGGGGGTCAGCCCAGCCGCCCCGCCCTTTGGGCCGCGATCCACTCTGTCGCGCCCTGACGCACCGCCTGGTAGACCGCGCGGCCGATGACCTCGCCCAGGGCCGTGTGCAACCCGGCATAGCAGGCCTGCCCCTCCGGCGCGGCGATGGCCAGGCAATCGGTGCCCGTTCCGGTGGCCGGCCCGTCCGGCATCGGCCAGCCGGCCTCGATCACGGCGGCGGTGCGGGCCTGGACGGCGATGCTGAGCGCCTCGATCAGGGCGGTCTGGGTCAGGCCCTCGGACAGCTGGACGGCCACGTTGATCGTCCCCCAGTCGCGGTCCCCGTAATCCATCCGGACCCCCACCCGTTCGGCATTGGACAGGCCGGTGGTGGCGACCGCATGAGCCCGGATGCCCTCGGCCATGGCCTGCGCCTGGGTAAAGCAGGTGACATCGCGCGAGGTCAGGAAGGTGACGGCCTCCCCTGCCCCGCGCGCGGCAAGTTCACCCTGCAGCCAGGGGCCGACATCCAGGTCCGGGGGCAGATCTTGGTTGCGGACCTCGCGCCAGAGGATCCGTTGGGCGGTCACGAAACCGGGCCGGTGCACGGCCCAGCTGAGCACCTGCATCGGCGCACCAAGGTCCAGCTGCAGCCACGGCCGGTCCAGCAGAACCTGGCCCATCACAGCACGTCCAGGGGCTGGAACACCGGGCCATCCGCCGTCTGTTCATGAAAAACCGAGATCCCGAAGGCCTCGGCCATCAGCGCCGGGGTCAGCACGTCCGAGGGCGGACCGTCGGCCAGGATGCCCCCCCGGGCCATCAGCACGATACGCGTGCAATGGCGGGCGGCAAGGCCCAGGTCATGCAGCGACACAAAGACCGTCCGGCCCTCGGCAGCCAGGTCGCGGAACACGCGCATGGTGGCGATCTGGTAGGACGGATCCAGCCCGGCGGCCGGTTCGTCGGCCATCAGCAGCGGGGTGTCCTGTGCCAGGGCGCGGGCAAGCAGGGCGCGGGCCTGCTCTCCGCCCGACAGGCGCGAGGCGGCGCGGGTGCGGAACCCGTCCAGCCCCATGCGAGAGATCGCCTCGTCGACGCGGGCCTGGTCATCGGGCGACAGGGCACGGCCTGCGGCCAGGTGCGGCGTGCGCCCAAGGGCCACCAGCCGTTCCACCGGCACGGGCCAGGCGATTTCACGGTGCTGGGGCATCCAGGCCACGGCCCGGGCCCGGTCACGGGGCGACAGGCCGGCCAGCGACGAGCTGCCCTGCGCCGGCACCAGCCCAAGTGCCGCACGCATCAGCGACGTCTTGCCCGCGCCGTTCGGTCCCAGCAGGCCCACGACCTCTCCGGCACCGAGGGTCAGTGACACGTCGCGCAGGACCGGCCGGTTGCGCAGGGTCAGGGACAGGTTTTGCAGCCGCAGCAGGGTCATCCGTTGTCCCGCCGGGTCTTGTAGATCAGGTGCAGGAACAGCGGCGCGCCGACCAGGGCGGTGACGACGCCCAGCTTCAGGTCGCGGTCGGGCAGGATCAGGCGCACGGCGATGTCGGCGGCCAGCAGCATCGCCGCCCCGCCGAGCGCCGAGGCGGTCAGCAGGCGCGAGGGCTGAGACCCCACCCAGGGCCGCAGGATATGGGGCACCACCAGCCCGATGAAGCCGATGGCCCCGGCCACGGCCGTCGCGGCCCCCACCAGGCTGGCCGTGCCCAGCACCAGCAGCAGGCGCATCCGACCCAGCCGGATACCCATGGTGCGGGCCGCGTCCTCGCCCAGGGTCAGGGCATCCAGCCCCCGGCCCAGCCCCAGCAGCAGCCCCGCCCCCACCAGCCCGAACGGCAGGAACAGCCACAGGTGGACCATCGACCGATCGGCCAGCGAGCCCATCATCCAGAACACGATTTCATTGGCGGCAAAGGGGTTTGGCGACAGGTTCAGCACCAGCGAGGTCAGCGCCGAGGCCATGGCGGAAATGGCGATGCCGGCCAGGATCAGGGTCAGGGTGTCTCCGTTCGGGGCGGCCAGGGCCATGATCAGCCCGACCCCGATCACCGCGCCGGCCAGGGCCGCCACCGGCAGGCCCAGGGTGCCCATCGCCACCAGCCCGGTGTTGATCGCGATGACCGCGCCCAGGGCGGCCGAGGCCGATACGCCGATCAGGCCCGGCTCGGCCAGGGGATTGCGCAGGTAGCCCTGCATGGCCGCCCCGGCCAGCCCCAGCCCGGCCCCGATGAACAGCGCCAGAAGCGCGCGCGGCAGACGGATTTCGCGCATCACCATGGTCACCGGGCCGCCGTCGCCCGCGATCAGGGCGCGCAGGCTGTCAATCGGCCCCACCGGCGCATAGCCCACCACCAGCGAGCCGATGAACAGCAGGGCCACCAGCAGGCCAAGGCCCGTCATCAGGCGGCTCATCCGCCCGCCTCGATCAGGGCCGCGCGTTCAGCGGCCAGGCCTTCGATCGCGTTCAGAACGTAGGGCGTGCCGCAGGCCCAGTCGGCATCGCGCATCCCGCTGGTCCCGGTGCGCGTGGCCAGGTCGCGGACGACGGGATGTTTCACGATCTCTTCGGCCCGGCCCGCGCGCGGATAGGGCGAGCTGGTGATCAGCATGTCGGGATCGGACAACGCCAGCAGTTCCAGCGGCAGGGCGCCGAAGAAGTCGAACCCCAGCTCTCCGGCGACATTGTCGAAGCCGGCCGTCTGCACGATCTGGCCGGCCAGTGTCAGCGGCCCCGAGGTGAACCCGTTGGCCCCGTACAAGGCCGCCCGCGGCCGGTCCTCGCCGGTCACCTGCAGGGCGGCCAGCCGGGTGTCGTAATCGGCCAGCAGGGCGGCGGCGGCCTCCTGACGGCCCAGCACCTCGCCCATCTGGACGATGCGGTCACGCACGTCCGCCAGGGTGTTGGCCGGCTGGAAGACCTCGACCCGGATGCCCAGCCGGGTCAGCATGCCCGTGGTCGCCGCCCCCGAATAGGCACTGACCAGCACCACGTCGGGCTTCATCAGGTAGACCTCTTCGGCCTGCCCGTGGTTGGCGGGATAGGCCCCGGCCACGTCCGCCATGGGCGACATCCGCCGGTCGGTGGCCACGTGGGACACCGACACCAACTGCCCCGGCGCCGCCAGCATCATCGCCAGCTGGTCGGTGCACAGGTTCATCGACACCACCCGGCCCGGCCCCGCCAGGGCGCCAGAGGCCGCCAGGACGAGTGCAACAAGAAGGCCGGGCAGCTGTTTCATGCGATCAGAATGCGGCACGCAGACCGATATAGGCCGACCGCCCGCGCGAGGCATAGCCCCAGACGTCGGAATAGTCCTCGTCGAACAGGTTATGGATCCGCCCGGTCAGCACGAGGTTGTCGGTCAGCTCATATTGCGCGGCCACGCTGACGGTCACGAAATCGGGCAGTTCCTCGGTCGCGTAGGACCCCCAGTACTGGGTGTCGTAATTGCCCGCCACGTAGCGCACGTCGCCGGTCACGGACCCGCGGCCATCCAGGATGCCCATGGTGGCGGTGAACAGCAGTTCATGTTCCGGCCGCCGGATCTCGACCGAGCCATCGGGATTGCGGGCGTGCAGGTAGGTATAGGCCAGGCGCAGGTCCAGGTTGTCGGTCGCGGCCAGCTGGGCGGCCAGTTCCAGGCCCTGCCGGTCGCTGTCGCCCGACTGGTTGCGGTAGGAAAAGAGGCTGGCCCCGGTGACCGGATCGACGCCTGCAAAGTAGCTTTCGATCTCGTTCGACAGGGTTTCGTTGAAATAGGTCACGTCGACCAGGCCGCGGCCCTGCAGGAAGGGCAGTTCAACCCCCAGGTCGAAACCGGTGTTGGTTTCGGGTTCCAGGTTCGGGTTGCCGGTATAGACCGAGGTGCCGTAATCGGCATCGGCATAAAGCTCGAAATAGGTCGGGTTCACGATGCCCTTGCCGGCCGAGCCATGCAGGCGCACGCCGTTGACGAAGGTATAGGATGCCCCGGCGTTCCAGCTGGTCGCATCGGCGAAGACGTCGTTGAAATCGTGCCGCGCGCCCAGTTGCACGCTCAGCCCGTTGTCGAAGGTGCCCCGGTACTCCAGCGCCACCGACGTGGTTTCCCGTTCATAGGCCGAGTTGGTGTTGCTGCTGTCCTGCTCCCATTCCAGGAAGAGGTTCAGCAGGTGGTTCGAACTGTCGATGGTCGCCCCGTCGATGCCGAAGCTGGCCAGGTACTTGGCGGCCTGGGTTTCGGTTTCGCTCGCGCTGCCGCCGTTGTAGGACTGGTCCAGCTCGGTCAGCTCGTAGGACAGGTGGTGGCGCAGGCGGCCGCCCAGCATGTCGTACTGGGCAAAGACCCGGCCCAGCGTCTCGTCGCGGTCGCTGTAGGGCGCGGGGTCGTCGACGATGTAGCTGGCGGCATCGGTGGCCAGCCAGTTGGTGCTGTCAGTCTCGTAGCGCTCTTCGGAATGGCGGAAGTTGAAGCCCAGCTTCAGGTCCGGCGTGACCAGGTAGTCCCCGGCCAGCTGGACGGTGCCCCGGCGCACCCCGTCCTTTTCGCCGTCGCTGCCGGATTCGTCGAAGCCCTTGTCGTCGTCATAGGCCATGTTGAACGACAGCCCGCCCCGGTCCGTCCGGGTCGAGACCCGGGCCGAACCGCGATAGCCGTCGGTGCCGATTTCCACGGTGCCGCCGTATTCGGTGCCGATGCCGCCGGTGCGGGTGATGATGTTGATCACCCCGGCCGAGGCGTTCGACCCGTAATAGACCGATTGCGGGCCGCGCAGGACCTCGATCCGGTCGATATTGGCCGTGTCCAGCCCGCTGAGGATGTATTCGCCGTCACCGCCCGCAGCCTCGATCCCGTCGATCAGGATCAGCGTGTGGTTGGCCTCGCCGCCGCGGATGCGGACCTGGGTAAAGTTGTTGCCCGAGCCGTTGACCTCGACCCCCGGAACCGAGCGCAGGGCGTCCTGCACCGTGGTCACGCCGCGCTCTTCGATCTCGTCGGCGGTGATCACGGTGGCGGCGCTGCCGTAGGTCTGCGCCTCGATGGGGGTGAACCCGCCCGAGATGATGATTTCGCCCAGGTACGAGGGATCGGTGTCGTCCAGCTCGTCAAGGCTTTGGGCGGAACCGAGCGAGGGGGTCAGTGCGGCGGCGGCCGCAACGGCCATAATCGATTTGTGCATGGGCCTGGTCCTTGTGGGTCATGCGCCCCGCGTCTGCGGCGGGGATGGGTCGGTCATGTCGTTGAAAGCCAGGGGCTTCCGCAGACGGTGAAGTGCCACCGCTACGGAAAATCCGCCGTCCCCGGCACGCCCCGCGCCCGGACTGGGTGATCATCCTGGCAGGTCTCCTGACTTGCGGGTCCAAGCTTTGCCGCGCCTTCCCATCCCGCAAGGGACAGTGGCATTCTCGCAGCAGCGCTCTCCGCTCACAGTTGCGGGGGCAGTCGCGGAATGGGCCCTGGGGCCGCACCGCGTTCCCTTTTCACCGGACGATTGACCGCCCGGACCAGAACGCGGCCACCTGTTCAGATTTTCATCGCACCTGTCAAGACGCTCACGCCACGTCACCGGGCCGTGAGCGCCATCATGTGGCGATCCATCCCGTGGATGGGCCGTCAGCTGCGCGCGCGGACCGCGTCGGGCACCTCGGGGGCGATCAGGTGGCGGCCACGGTCGACGATGCGCCCGGCGTCCAGGGCCAGCACCTCGTCGGCGTCCTCCAGCGTGGACAGCCGGTGCGCGATGACAAGGGTGGTCCGGCCGACCGACAGCCGGGCCAGGGCCGCCTGGATTTCCTTTTCCGTCTCGCGGTCCAGGGCCGATGTCGCCTCGTCCAGCAGCAGGATCGGCGGATCGCGCAGGAAGACCCGGGCGATGGCCACCCGCTGGCGCTGGCCGCCCGACAGCAGCACGCCGCGTTCGCCGACCACGGTATCGAGCCCCTCGGGCAGGGTGTCGACCAGCTGGCTCAGCTGGGCCAGAGCGACCGCCTGGCGGATCTCGTCCTCGGTCGCGCCCAGCTTGCCGTAGGCGATGTTCTCGCGCAGCGTGCCACCGAACAGGAAGACCTCTTGCGAGACCAGCCCGATCTGCTGGCGCAGCGAATTCAGCGTCATCTGGCCCAGCGGCACCCCGTCGATGCGCACCTCGCCCGAGGTCGGTTCGTAGAAACGGGGCACCAGGGCCATCAGCGTCGACTTGCCCGCCCCCGACGGCCCGATCAGGGCCACGGTCTTGCCCGCCGGCACGGTCAGCGAGATATCGTGCAGCACCGGCCGGGCGTCGTCATAGGCAAAACCCACGTTGTCGAAGACGATCTCGCCCTTCAGGGGCGGCGCGGGGCGGGCGTCGGGGGCGTCGGCGATATCGGCCTCGGTCGCCATCAGGCCCAGGTAGCGCCGGAACCCGGCGATGCCCTTGGGATAGGTTTCCACCACCGCCGCGATCTTTTCCAGCGGGCGGAAGAAGACGCCGACCAGCAGCAGGAATCCCACGAAGCCGCCCGTCGTCAACGTTCCCTGCAGGACAAAGACCGCGCCCCCCACCATCACTGCCACCTGCACGAAGCGCAGGCCCATGTAGTGGATGGCGGTCGAGCTGGCCATGATCTTGTAGGCCTCCAGCTTGGTGCTGCGGTAGCCGTGGTTGTCCTTGGCAAACAGCTTTTCCTCGTGGCCCTCGTTGGCAAATGCCTGCACGATGCGGATGCCCCCGATGGCCTCTTCCAGGCGGACGTTGAAATTGCCGACCCGGCCGTAGATTTCTTGCCAGGCCACCGTCATGCGCCCGCCGAAGACCACCACCAGCCAGACCATCAGGGGCAGGATCACGGCCGTGATCAGGGCCAGGGGCAGGTGCAGGAAGGCCATCAGGACGAAGGCCCCGATGAAGGTCATCACCGCGATGAACAGGTCCTCGGGGCCGTGGTGGGCGACCTCGCCGATTTCCTCCAGGTCGCGGGTGACCTGGGCCACCAGCTTGCCCGTGGCCGCCCGGTCATACCAGCGCCAGCTGAGCCGGGTCAGGTGGGCAAAGGCGCGCCGGCGCATCTCCGTTTCGATATTGATGCCCAGCATGTGCCCCCAGTAGATCACCACGGCCATCAGCCCGGTGTTGAAGACATAGATCGCCACCAGCCCGACGGAGGCCAGCACGGTCAGGCGCATGTCGCCCAGGGGCAGCAGGTGGTCGACAAAGGCGGTGATGGCCAGGGGAAAGGCCAGCTCCAGCAGGCCCGACAGCACGGCACAGCCGAAATCGAGCCAGAAAAGCCGCATGTGCGGGCGGTAATAGGAAAGGAACTGGCGCAGCATCGCAGGTGTCTTTCGAAACGTCTGGGCAGCCGGCAAAGGGCTTTTGCGGGCCTGCCTCTCCATGCCGGGGCGGCGGGGCCTTCGCAAGGCGCGCGCGGGCGAAATGTCAGTCAGCCGGCCCCATCGCCCGGAATGTGATCACGGCCCGCCCTGCCCCGTGCACGCTGGGCCGATGCGGAACTCAGGCCGCGCGGGGCCGGGTCCAGTAGGCCGCGATATAAGAGTCGTCACTGTCGCCCCCGGCCGCCTTGAACGCCGCCCGCAGGCGCTGCGCGTCGGCCTTTTCGCCGGCGAACCACAGGAAGCGGTCACCCCAGCCGTCCTCTTCGGCCAGGGCCAGGTCGGCCAGGTTGATGCCGCAATCACGGCGCAGCCAGGTCACCGTGATCCCCGGATGCTCGGGCATCGGATAGCCGCAGGCGGCGCCGTCGTCGCATTGCAGCGTCACCCGGCCCTCTGCCGTGGCCGGCAGGGTGTCCAGGATGCGGGCAATCGCCGGAAAGGCCGTTTCATCGCCGAACATGTGGATGCGCGTGGCCCGGGGAATGCCCCCTCCGCCGGGTCCGATCAGGCCCAGGGTGTCGCCCGGCGTCACCGCCCGGGCCCATTCGGTGACCCTCCCGCCCTCGTGCACGAAGACGTCAAAGGTGATCTCTCCGGCCGCCGGGTCGATGTGGCGGGCGGTGTAGACCGGCTTGTGCAGGGCCTGATCGCCCGACGGCCAGCGCGTCGCCCCGTTCTCGGCGATCCAAGGCCAGGTCGGGGTGCCGGTCCCCGCGGGCGCAAGCAACAGGCGGAAATGGATGGACTCTTCGTCGAAGAGGGCAAAATCGTCGGCCGAGATTCGCACCCGCAGGAACGCCGTTCCCAAGGGGTCCACCCCGCGCACCGTGATCTTGCGGAAATTCGCGGGCAAGGCACCGGCGGCCTCGGCCCCCGACCAGCGCAGGGCCGAGGCCGCCTCGGGGACGGCGTCGGTCAGGCGGTCGACCAGCCGGGCCCGCAGGGTCTGCAATTCGTCCGGCCGGGCGGCCTCGATCTTGACGGCGACACCGGTGCCCGCCAGGGCAAAGGTGATCTGGCCCAGGGCCGTGCGCAGGTGCAGCCAGGTGGAGCTATCTTCGAGCACGCGCATGACCCCGGCCTCGGCCAGGGTCAGCATCGCCGCGCGGATCGTGGCAAAGGGCACGCCCGGCAACTCGGCAGAGCTGGTCAGCGAAATCGGGGTGGACATGGTCATCTGGCGGCCCTCGCGGTTCAGATGCCCCAAGGGGGGCACGGCATCGACATGGCAATGTGATGGCTGAACGCGCGAATGGATCCGGGCGGGCTGGCTGTTGCCCTCGGGCCTAGATATTCAGAGTGATTTTGTCAAGAAATGCCGGCCCCGCAGGACCGGCAACACCCCGCCCCGGACGATCAGGTCCGGAGCGGGGCTGGTCATGGCCACAAGAGGCCATTCGGGTCTGCGATCAGCCGCGCTTGGGCTGCAGCTTCAGCACGCCGTCGCCATCGCGGTCCATCTTCTCGACCACGCCGCCAAAGCGGGTGTCCATTTCCTCGGGGCTGATGACGCCATCGCCATCCGCGTCGAAGTCCTGGAACATGTCGACCATGCGCGAGCGGGTGAATTCGCGGTAAAGCGTGTCGAATTCCTCGATCGACAGGGCGCCGTCGCCCGAGGCATCGGCCTCGCCCACCTTGGCCGCCCGGAAGGTGTCGATTTCCTCCTGGGTCACGGCGCCGTCTTCATCCGTGTCCACCTGGGTGAACAGGTTCATGAAGATCTCGGAATTGCCGCGCGGGCCATGCATGCCCTTGGGGCCCTTTTTTCCGTGGTCCTTGCCCCCATGCTGGCGGTGTTCGCCCTGCGGAGGCCGCTTGCCCTTGGGGCCGTCGCGGTCGCCGTCGGCATGGACGGGCATGACCTGTTCCGGCGCGGGCTGGGGCGCGGTGCCCGAATCCTGGGCGGTGGCGACCATTGCGCCTGCACCGAGCATTGCGGCGACCACGGCTGCGACGGGGAGAATACGCTTGGTTTTCATTGCCTGTTCCTTTCGGTGGCGTGTTTGTCCGGCGGGGCGTTGCTGCCCCGGTGACAGACATCTAAGGCAGGCCACCAGGCGATGTGTGTCAGCCAGGGGCCGGTTTTGTCGCGACCTGTCGCGGCGGCCCGGCCTGACACATCTTGCGACAAACTTCCCTCCTTCCGTCGGCTGGCCAGGCTGGATCAGGGGGGCGAAAAGCCTTTATTCCTAAGGGCGAAAGGGGTCCGAAGCCATGTCAGACCAGGCGCAACCGCAAATTCTTGTCGTCGATGACGCCCGCGACATCCGCGAACCGCTGGGCCAGTACCTGCGCAAGCAAGGGTTTCGGACCCAGCTGGCCGCCAATGCCGGCGAAGCCCGGCGGGTGCTGGACGACACGCGCATCAGCCTTGTGGTGCTGGACGTCATGATGCCGGGCGAGGACGGGCTGAGCCTGTGCCGCTGGCTGGTCGCCCATGACGGGCCTCCGGTCATCCTGCTGACGGCCATGACCGAGGAAACCGACCGTATCGTCGGGCTGGAACTGGGGGCCGACGATTACGTGACCAAGCCGTTCAACCCCCGCGAATTGCTGGCCCGCATCAAGGCCGTGCTGCGCCGGATGCCCGACACCGGGACCGAAACGCCCTCGGGCAAGCGCCATTTCGCCGGCTGGACCCATGACCCGGCCACGCGGGCGCTGTCGCACGAGGACGGGCGCAATGTTGAACTGACGACGGGCGAGAACAAGTTGCTGGCCATTTTCACCGACCACCCGCGCAGCGTTCTTAGCCGGGCGCGGTTGCTGGACCTGACGGCGGGGCGCGATGCCAAGGCCTATGACCGGGCGGTCGACAATGCGGTCAGCCGGTTGCGGCGCAAGATCGAGGACGACCCCGCCTCGCCCGTGCTGATCGTCACCGAATGGGGCGGCGGCTATGTCCTGGCCGCCGACGTGGAAAGCTCATGATCGGGCGCGTGCTTCCAAAGGGGCTGGCCGGGCGGTTCACCCTGCTGCTGGCCGGCGCGCTGATCGCGGCGAACCTGGCGGCGCTGGCGATCCTGTCGCTGGAACGGCTGCGCATGGACCGCGAGGCCATGGAAACCCGCGAGATGGAACGTATCGTGTCGCTGGTCCCCGCCATCGAGGCGGTCGACCCGGCCGCGCGCATGGCCATCGCCCGCGATGCCTCGACCCGGCGCACGCGGGTGTCGGTCGACCCGGAACCGGCCGTCAAGGATCCGCCCACCGGCCCCCGGTCGCGCGCGCTGACCGACGACCTGGCCGAGGCCCTTCCCGGCCGCGCCCTGCGCGCCGCCATCCTGCAGCGCCCGCCGCGCCACGGAGGCCCCTCGGACGTGCGCTTCGTGACCGTGGTGATCTCGATCCGGCTGGACGTGCCCGACGGCCCGCCGCAATGGCTGAACCTGGTGGCGCAGGGGTCCGGGCCGCAACGGCCCCGGATCGACGACGACCTGTTCCTGTTGCTGTTGTCGCTGTCGCTGGTGGCCGTGCTGGGGGTCAGCTGGCTGTTCCTGAACCGGCTGACCCGCCCCCTGACCGGCCTGGCCGAGGCGACCCGGGCAGCCGGGCGGGGCGACCGCAGCGTGCGGGTGCCGGAAACCGGCCCGACGGAACTGCGCGACACCGCCGCCGCCTTCAACGACATGCAGGACCAGATCGCCCGGTTCGATGCCGAGCGGCTGCGCACCATCGCGGCGCTCGGCCATGACCTGCGCACGCCGATCACCTCGCTGAGGATCCGGGCCGAGCTGCTGGACGAGGACGAGGCCGGGCCGATGATCCGGACGCTGGACGAAATGACCGTGATGGCGGACGGGCTGATCGCCTATGCCAAGGGATCGGGCGACAGTGAAGAGGTCCGGCAGGTCGATCTGGGAGAGCTTCTGACCCGCCTGGCCACCGACCGCGGGGCCGAGATTGTCGCCCTTGACGCGCTTGAGGTGCCGGGCCGGCCGGTGGCGCTTGGCAGAGCCTTCGGCAACCTCGTGGACAATGCCATGCGCTATGCCGGGGCGGCGCGGATCGGGCTGGACCGCCGGGATGGGTTTGCCGAAATCACCATCGACGACGATGGCCCGGGCATCGCGCCAGACCGGCTGGAGGCGATGTTCGAACCCTTCGTGCGCGGCGAAGACAGCCGCAGCCTGGATACCGGCGGGGCGGGGCTGGGCCTGTCCATCGCGCGCAACATCGTCGTGGCCCATGGCGGCACGATCGCCATGAAGAACCGCCAAACGGGCGGGCTGCGCGTGACGGTCAGCCTGCCGCTTTAGGGCACCGGTTCAAGGCTGCGCTGGCGGGTCCGGGGCGTGGTCATCGGGATCGGCACCGCCGCCAGCAGCTTGCGGGTATAGGGGTGCTGCGGGCTGCGCAGGACCTGTTCGGTCGGACCGGTTTCCACGATTTCGCCCCGGTACATCACGGCGATCCGGTGGCTGACCCGCTCGATCACGGCGATGTCGTGGGAAATGAACAGGAAGGCCACGCCCAGGTCCTCCTGGATGCGCTGCATCAGGGCCGTCACCCGCGCGGCCGTGGACACGTCCAGCGCGGACACCGCCTCGTCGGCGATGATCACCTTCGGCGAGACCGACAGTGCCCGGGCGATGCACAGCCGCTGGCGCTGGCCACCCGAGAACTGGTGCGCAAAGCGCTCGGCCGCATCGGCCGGCAGGGCCACCTTGTCGAGCAGGTCCAGCGCCCGTTCGCGCCGGGCGGCCCCGTCAAGCCCGTCGTGCAGGAAGGCCGGTTCGGTGATCAGGTCGCGGACCTTCATGCGCGGGTTGAGACTGGCGAAGGGGTCCTGGAACACCATCTGCAGGTTGCCCCGGGCCTGGCGCATCGCAGGTTCCGACAGGCCGGTGAAGGGCTGCCCGGCCAGCAGGACCTCTCCGGCGTCCGGTTCGATCAGGCGCATCACGGCGCGCGACAGGGTGGACTTGCCGCAGCCGGATTCCCCCACCAACCCAAGGGTTTCCCCGGGCCGGATGTCGAAGGACACGTCGCGCACCGCATGGGTCGTCGTGCGCGGTTTCAGAAGGCCTCCGCCCTGGTGGAAATCCTTGCACAGCCCCCGCACCGACAGGACCGGCGCGGCAGGCGGCACCGGCGGGCGGATCGGTGACTGGCCCAGCTTTGGCGTGGCGGCCATCAGGTCGCGCGCATAAGGCGAGGCCGGCGCGGTGAACAGATCGCGCACGCGGGCCTGTTCCTCGGTCCGGCCATGGCGCAGCACGCTCACGCGGTCGGCGATCTCGGCCACGACGCCCATGTCGTGGGTGATGAACAACACCGCCATGCCCAGCTCATCCTGCAGGCTTTTCAGCAGCTTGAGAACCTCGGCCTGGGTGGTGACATCCAGCGCGGTGGTCGGTTCATCCGCGATCAGCACGTCCGGCCGGCAGGCCAGGGCCATGGCAATCATCACCCGCTGGCGCAGCCCGCCCGACAATTCATGCGGGAACTGGCGCAGACGGCGGGCGGGATCGGGGATGCGCACCTGGTCCAGCGCCTCTTCGGCCGCGGCAAGCGCCATGGTCCGCGACAGGCCCTGGTGGCGGCGCAGCACCTCGGCCAGCTGTTCGCCGATGCGCATCACCGGGTTGAGCGATGTCATCGGCTCTTGGAAGATCATCGAGATCCGGTTGCCGCGCAGGGGCTGCATCTGCCGGTCGGTCAGCCTGGCCAGGTCGACGGGCGCGTCGTGGCCCGGCCCGATCTGACCCAGCCGGATCTGACCATTTGTGATCCGCCCGCCCTCGCGCTCGATCAGCCGCATGACCGACAGGGCCGAGGCCGACTTGCCCGACCCGGATTCACCGACCAGGGCCAGCGTTTCACCCGCATGGATGTCGAAGGACAGGTCAGAGACGGCCTCGTGGCTGCCAAAGGCAACCGACAGCTGCTTGACCGACAGGACGGGGGCTTCCAGCATCGCGGGCCTCAGAACGGCATGAGGGGCGGCGTCCAGCGGCCCGTGTGCGGAGTGACGCGGGCCTCGAACGGGTCGCGGCCGAAGACCTGCCAGTGGACGGTTTCGGTCAGGGTCAGAAGGCCCCAGGCCTCGGCCGGGTGGCCCTGGGTGGTGAAGCTTTCGGTCAGCGATTGCTGGGTCAGGTGGGGGATGCCGTCCAGTTGCGTGACCGTGTTCCAGTGCACGTGGCCGGCCAGGCAGACCAGCGGCACCCGCGCCTGGGCCAGGGCGGCGCGCGCCCGGTGAGCCTCGGGGTAGGTCGAATATTGCGGCGAGCGCTGGAAATAGTAGTTGCCGGCCTGGTCATGGCCCGACACCGGGACGTGGCTGACCACCAGCGTGGGTTTCTGGGCGGCCTGGACCATGCGGCTAAGCCACAGCAGGTCCGCTTCCGGCAGGCGGAAACCCCGATGCTCGGCCGTGCGCGAGATCCTTGCGTCGGCCCGCCACAGGGCGATCTGCCAATCGCCCATGTCCAGCACCTCGCTGGCCAGCGCCTGGCCCAGGATCTCTTCGTTCTGGGCGACGCTCAGGTGATCCCGGTCGTGGTTGCCGCAGACGTGGTGGACGGGCACCTCGATAGCCTTGAACGCCTGGGCGACCTCTGTTTCCAGAGCCAGGTCGGTGTCCTCGTCGACGTCGGAAATCCGGTCGCCCAGGTCCAGCACGAGGTCCGGCTTTTCCTGTGCCACGAAGTCGGCGAACCGGGCCAGCAGGGGCAAGGCGGTGTCTCCGCGCTTGGTGTGCGAGGGCGCGCCGTGGTGGATGTCGGCGACGATGGCAATGCGAAGGGTCATTTGCAGGCGTCCGGATAGGGGGGCAAAGAAGACCCCGCCCGGTGACAGGCGGGGTCCGAAGGGGCAGACGATCAGCTGTCGGCCAGCGAGATCGACCCGGCGCGGAAGTCCAGCACGTAGGGAATGTGGCCGGGCTTGGGTGCCCAGTTCACGCCCTTGCGCATGGCCCAGCTTTCATAGGGGCGATACAGAGGCAGCACCGGCGGGTTGTCCTTGATGCGCTCCATCAGCTCGGCATAGGCGGCCTTGCGGGCCTCGACATCGCTGGAGAACCGGAACCGGTCCCAGATCTCGGCATATTCGGCATCGGTGTTGAAGCGGCCTTCGCCTTCGGACGGGCCGTTGGGCGCCCACATCACCCCGAAGGACCCGAACGGGTCGGCGAAATACATCGGGTTCGACCAGTTGCGCACCATCAGGTCGGGCGAGCTGCCGGACCAGGTCGAGGTGGTGTTCACCCGGCCCTTGACGCCCACTTCGGACCACATCTCGACGATGGCCTGGGCGGCCAGCAGACCGTTGGTGTAATAGACCGGATCGGTGTCAAAGGTGATCTCGGTGCCGTCATAGCCGGCCGCGTCCAGCAGGCGCTTGGCCTCGGCGGGGTCGTACTCGAAGGTCACCAGGTCCGGCTGATGCAGCGCGCCCATCTCGGCCATGGTGTGGGTCGAGGGCACGATGGCCTTGCCGTACCACAGAGCCTCGTTCAGCGTGTCGCGGTCGATGGCCAGCGACAGGGCGCGGCGGATGCGCGGGTCTTCCAGAGCGGGGTGGTTCACGTTCATGATCATGACGTGGAACAGGGCGGTGGCGCTGCCTTCGGTCTTGAGGTTGGCGTCCGCGTCGATCAGGCCCAGCTGGTCGGGCGCGACATTGGTGATGATGTCGGCCTCGCCGGTCTTCAGCGCGGTGATGCGCGAGGCGGTTTCCGGGATGCGGATGACCGTGGCCTGTTCCAGCGGTGCCTTGTCGCCCCAGAACCCGTCATACCGGGTGTAGACGACCTTTTCGCCGGGCACGAACTCGCTGACGGCATAGGGCCCGGTGCCGACCGGAGCCAGCGAGAAGGCCTCGAAATCGCCGTCCTCGGCCACCTGCGGATCGCCGGACAGGGCCTTGGTGTAGTCTTCGGGGATGATCATGACCTGCTGCAGGTTCAGCAGGGTTTCCCACAGCGGTTCCTCGCGTTCGACCTTCACCTGCACGGTGTAATCGTCGACCTTGATGGCCTCGGCGAAATTGGCCAGCCGGTCCTTGGACCGCACCTGGTAGGGCGGGAAGGTCGCCTGGTACATGCGGTTGAGCGAGAAGACCACGTCGTCGGCGGTCATGTCCTCGCCGTTCTGAAAGGTCACGCCCTCTCGCAGTTTCAGCTCCATGGTCAGCGGGTCGATCATGGTCCATTCGGTGGCGAGCGCCGGCTGCCAGTCGGCTTCGATGCTGTCGTGGTTCTTGCCGATCAGCGTGTCGAACGTGTTGTAATAGAACTGCGAGCCGACGTTGGAATGGTCGCGGCCGGGATCCAGGTAGCTGGACACGTTGGCCGCGCCCACTGTGATCTGTTGGGCAAGGGCGCCGGTGGCCAGGCAGGCCAGGGCGGCGGTGGTTGTCAGAAGCGCTTTCATCTCAGGTCTCCGGGGTTGGGGTGGGACGGGCATCGACGGCCTCTTGAGAGTTCGGGACATCATCGGCTGCGCAGGCGGACATCGGCGCGGTCGCGCAGCCAGTCGCCCAGGATCTGCACCGAGAAGGTCAGAAGGATGATCATCAGGGCCGGCACGATCACCATCCACGGCGCGGTCGGCATGTAGTCGCGCCCGTAGCCCACCATGGATCCCAGCGTGGCCGTGGGCGGTTGCACGCCAAGTCCCAGGAACGACAGGGTGCTTTCCAGGATCACGATGTTCGACAGGGCCAGGGTGAACTGCACCACCAGGGGCGAGACGATGTTGGGCAGCACATGGGTCAGGGCGATGTAGCGGGGCGGGCCTCCGCTGGCGCGGGCGGCCTCGATGAAGGGCAGTTCGGTGATGCGGCGGACCTCGGCCCGGACGATGCGGGCGTATTGTTCCCACCCGGCGATGCCCAGGACGGCGACCATGACCGGCAGGGTCGAGCCGAAGATCGACAGGATCAGCAGGGCGATCAGCGTGAAGGGCACGGCGATCTGCAGGTCGACCGCCCCCATGATCGCGTCCTCGGTCCAGCCCCGGCGCAACCCGGCCACAAGACCCAGGGTGCCGCCCAGCAGCAGCCCGATCGAGGCTCCCAGCAGGGCCAGCATCAGGGTCAGGCGCAGACCGTAAAGGCTGCGCGACAGCACGTCCCGGCCCAGCTCGTCGGTGCCCAGCCAGAACCCGGGCTTGTGACGCTCGAACCCGACCGGCGGGCGCAGGCGCGCGATCAGGCTTTGTTTCAGCGGGTCGAAGGGCGCGATCAGCGGGGCCAGCACGGCCAGCAGGACCAGGGCAAGGCCGATCAGAGCGGCGATCTTCTGGATCGTGTTGGCCTCGGTCCAGAGCGTGGCGATGGCGCCGCGCTCGACGGGGGTTTGGGTTACGTCGACCATGGGATCACGCCTTTGCCAGCCGGATGCGCGGATCGGCCACCGCGTAGGCGATGTCGGTCAGCGCGTTGATGACCACCACGGCCAGCGACACGGCGATGACCCCGAATTGCAGCACCGGGTAGTCCCGGGTGATGGCCGACTGGACCAGCAGCTCGCCGATCCCCGGCCAGGAAAAGATCGACTCGACCACCACGTTGCCCGCCGCGGCCAGCCCGGCGATCTGCAGGCCCAGCACCGACAGCACCGTCACGCCCGCATTGCGCAGCCCGTGTTTCAGGATGACGACCGTTTCCGGCAGGCCCTTGGCCCGGGCGGTGCGCATGAAGTCCTGCCCCAGCACGTCCAGCATGGCATTGCGCGTGAACCGGGTCAGCGCGGCGATCAGCACGCCCGACATGGCGATCGTGGGCATGATGAAATGCGCCCAGGAGCCGTTGCCCACGACCGGCAGCAGGTTCCACATGAAGGCGAAGACCAGCACCATGAAGGTGGCGATCACGAAATTCGGCACCGCATAGCCCACGAAGGCCAGGGCCATGATCGCGCTGCCCACCCAGCTTTCGCGGTAGAGCGCGGCCAGCACGCCCAGGGGGATCGCCACGGCCACGGTCAACAGCACCGAGCTGGCCAGCAATTGCAGCGAAGGCCCCACCCTCTCGGCCACGATGTCGGCCACCGGGCGGCGTTCCAGGAAGGACAGGCCGTAATTGCCTTCGACGATGCCCCGCAGGTAGCCCAGGTATTGCTGCCAGATCGACTGATCGAGCCCGAAGTAGGCGATCATCAGCTCGCGATCCTCGGCCGTAAGCCCCTCGCCCAGGAAGGTTTCCATCGGGCTGCCCGACAGGCGGGTGGCAAAGAAGACCAGGGTGATGATGACGAAAAGCGTGACGCACATCTTGATCAGCGTGCGCAGGATGTAGGCGATCATGACCGGCCCTTTCGCTGCAGATGGACAAAGGGCACCCCGGCCTCGCGGGCACAGACGCCGTCGGTCACGGGGTTGTCTCCGACAAAGACCGCGTCGGCGGCGTCGACCTCGGCGGCGCGCAGGGCGGCCAGGGCCATCGCCGGGTCTGGCTTGCCGATTGACCGGAACGGGATCTCGCCCAGCACCGCGCGCACCGCGGCCAGCAGGGCCCCGGTTTCGGCGAAAGGCCGGCCGTCGAGGCCGGGATGAGCGCGGTCGGTATTGGCCACCCAGAACGCGGCCCCCTGCGACAGGCAGGCGGTCAGGGCGTCCAGCCGGGACAGGGAAAACCCGGGATCCCGGCAGAGCAGCACGATGTCGGGGCGCGGGCTGTCCAGGTCGAACCCCAGCCGACTGGCCTCGGCCCGGATGGCGGCACTGGCGAACAGCGCAAGCGTGGCCCCGGGACAAGAGCGGGCCAGGTGGTGCAGGGTCTGTTGGCCGGCCAGCAGGATGTGGTCTGGGGCCACGTTCAGGCCGAGGGCCCGCAAGGCCGCGCTCAGCGCGTCGGCCGTATGGGTGGAATTGTTGGACACGATGCGGAACCGGTCGCCGCACTGGCGCACGAACTCTGCCGCATCCGCAAAGGCCCGGCCTTCGGACACCAGGCAGCCGTCCAGGTCGCACAGCACCAACCGGGCCGTCCGGACCTGCGTGGCATCCAGCGATGCAACCGGTCGGACCTTGGGGGGCAAGACAGAGTTCACGGCAAAAACAGTCCTTTCCGTCAGAGGCTTGGCCTTTGACAGCGGGTGGCGGGCTGGGGCGGTTTCGGTGTAGTGGCGCTTGGGTGCGGCTCTTGTCGGGCAAGATTGTCCGCGGCTGTGACGTCGCTGTGACAAACCAAAGCTAGGCTTTGAGGCGTCCAAAGATTCGCTGTGGGAACCCCGGGATGGCGCTGTCCTTTCGCAAGCTCGAAGTGCTGAGCGCCGTGTCCGAGGCCGGGTCCTTCGCCGGGGCGGCCCGACATCTGCACCTGACCCAGCCCGGAGTGTCGCAGTTGATTCGCGGTCTCGAGGACGAATTCGGCGTCGTCCTGTTCACCCGCCACAAGGGCCGGCTGCGCGCCACGCCCTTTTGCGACCGGCTGTGCGACGCGGCCGACCGGGTGATCCTTGAATACCGGGCCGTCGAACAGATGCTGCACCGCCATGGCACCCTGGCCCAGGGGGAATTGTCCATCGGGCTGGGCAATGCGATGCCCGGCATGTCCGTGGTGGCGGCCTTCAACAAGACCTATCCGAACGTGGGCCTGCGCGTGTCGACCGGGTCGCACGACAAGATCATGCGCGACGTGATCAACCACCGGCTTGACGTCGGCATCCTGCCCGAGATCCCCGACGACCGGCGGTTCCGGCGCAAGGTGCTGACCACCAACCACGTGGTGGCCATCGTCGGGCTGGACCACCCCTTTGCCCGGCGCGACAGCATCAGCTGTGCCGCGCTTCTGGGCCAGCCCCTGATCTTTCGGTCCGAAGGCTCGTCCACCCAGAAGGTCGTCGACCGTTATTTCCGCCGCAACGGGGCCGATCCCGCGCCCTTCCTGATACTCGACACCCGCGACGGGGTCTACGAGGCGGTGGTCAACGGCATGGGCGTGGGCTTTGTCTGGCAGACCGCGACCGGGCGCAATCGCGACGTGCGCCAGTTGACGCTGGAGGGCGGCGGCACCCAAAGCGCCGAGGTCGTCTTTGCCCCCGCCGACCGCGAGATGGAAACCATCGGCGCGCTCTTCGACATGATCGACGTGTTGCGCGGCAGCACGGCCCAGGGCCGTACCTTCACCACCTGACCCCCGTCCGATCCCCGTCCGCGCAGGCAAATGTCCTCCGCGCGACGATTTCGCAACGCCCGCAGGCCAAACCGCCGGGGCGATCACGAAACTGTGGATCGGTCGCGGGCCCGCGCTCTATGAATCCATAGATGGCCCGGGGGCGCGCCAGTCGCTAACCCATGGTCTGGGATGCAGGTTTTTTGCTGATCCGCGCGGCGGAGGAGGCGGTGTGCTCGGGGAACCGGTGCGCAGTGCCGGTCGCGTATAATTTGACTTTCTGGAGTACCGTCCCCGTGCCCCTCACGCCCGACACGACCCGCCACACCGCCACGTTCACACGCAGCCTGGCCGCCGCACCCACCTGCCGGCGTGCCCGGATCGGGATCCGGACCTCGGCCTCGCTGCTGGCCCTTTGCGTGGCCGCGCCCGCCATGGCCAATTGCCCCGAAGTCGTCAGCGGCGGGTCGGAAACCTGCACGGTGACCGAAGGCGAGGGTATCGACAACATCTTCGTCACCGACACCAGCACCTCGTCCCAGGCCACCTACACGATCAACAACTCGGCCCCTCTGACCGTCAACAGCGACCTGAACGAGCAGAACTATGGCATCCTGGTCGATATCTACGGCGAAGCGGGCGAAACGGACGACTCCAACACCTCCGAGGCCGGGGGCATCGCCGGCGGCAACCTGACCATCACCAACAGCGGCGCCATCACCATGACCGGCACCACCGCGCAAAGCGCCAACCAGGGCCAGGTGGCCGGGATCCGGGCCTTTTCCTACGGCGGCAACGGGGTCGAACCCGACGACAACGGCGAGGACGGCGGGCGCGGAGGCGATGGCGGCACGATCACGGTCACCAATTCGGGCGCGGTCAACATCGAAACCAGCGCCACGGTGGACCTTGATGTGCCCGCCTACGGCATCAACGTCCAGTCGAACTCGGGTAACGGCGGAGCCCAGAATTCCGGAGCGGGCGACCAGAAGGGCGGCAATGCCGGCGACGCCAAGGCCGTGACAATCACCAACAGCGGCTCGATCACGCTGGGGGCCGAGAACGACGGCATCCGGGCCACGACCGACGGCCGGGCCATGCGCATCGTCAGCCAGGGCGGCACCGGCGGCACCGACAATGGCGAAGGCGGCGCGGGCGGAGACATCACGATCACCAACACCGGCCGCCTGCAGGCCTATTTCAACAGCATCGAGACCGGCGATTACGGCTTTCACGGCATCTTCGCGGCGACCCGGGGCGGCGCCGGCACCGCATCGTTCGACAATTCGGACAATGGCGGGCGCGGCGAGGAAGGCCGCACCATCACCCTGACCAACAACGCCGACATCACCCTGCGGGTCTACGGCAACACGGCGACCGGTGAATCCTCGGGCATCTTCGCCCAGTCCAAGGGCGGCAACGGCGGCGCATCGGCCGATAAAAGCACCGGCGGCAGCGGCGGCGGGGCCAGCACGGACACCAACGACAACGCCTCCGTGATGACCGTCAACATGCAGAGCGGCACCATCGACGTCGACGGCTACGGCGTGCGCGGCATCGTCACCCGGTCCGAAGGCGGCAACGGCGGCAACGGCAACGGCGATTCCGACAGCACCGGGGGCCAGGGCGGCTATGGCGGCCAGATCCAGGTGAACTTCACCGGTGACGCGGCGATCCGGACCGGCGGCTATGAAGGCTACGGCATCCTGGGCCAGTCGGTCGGCGGCATCGGCGGAGACAACGCGGGCACCGCCGGCAAGGGCGGCAACGCGGGGGGCGTGGGGGCCTATGCGACCTCGGGCACCTCGATCACCACCACCGGCGATTACGGCGTCGGCATGACCTTCCATTCGGTCGGCGGCGGCGGCGGCACCGGCGAGGATTTCACCGGCGTTCTGGGCGGCTCCGGCGGCAACGGGGGCAATGGCGGCAACGCGGGCAAGGTCACGCTGACCACTGCGTCGACCATCACCACCAGCGGCGAACACGCCTATGGCTTGCTGGCCCAGTCGGTTGGCGGCTCGGGCGGCACCGGCGGCATCAGTGAAGGCCTGACGCTGGAACTGGGCGGAGACGGTGGCGGCGGCGGGGCCGGCGAAGTGGTCGAGATCAACAACACCGGCGCGATCACCACGTCGGGCAATTATTCCATCGGCATCCTCGGCCAATCCCTGTCGGGCGGCGGCGGCGCGGCGGGCACGGCGGGCGGCTTCCTGTCGGTCGGCGGCTCGGCCGGGAGCGGCGCGAACAACACCGTGACCAGCTATGTCACCAATTCCGGCGATATCACCACCAGCGGCAACGCGGGTATCGGCATCGTCATGCAATCCGTCGGCGGCGGAGGCGGTACGGGCGGCGGCGCGGACGGCATCATCACCGTCGGCGGGTCGGGCAGTTCTGGCGGCAACGGCGGCAACGCCCAGGTCTTCGCGGTGGGCGGCAGCATCGACACCTCGGGCGATCACGCCTACGGCATCGTCACCCAGTCGATCGGCGGCGGAGGCGGCAACGGCGGCGATGTCATCGACGTCTCGGCCGGGGCCGGCATCGGCATCGGTGGGCGCGGCTCGGGCGGGGGCAACGCCGGCGGGGCCTGCACGACGAACTATTACGAGGGCTGTGCCTCGGTGCCCTCTGACAGCGGGTCCGAAGCCGGCCAGCAGGACAGCAGCACGATCACCACGTCCGGCGCGTTTTCGCACGGGGTCGTCACCCAGTCGATCGGCGGCGGCGGCGGCAATGGCGGCGACTTCAAGGGCGCCTCGCTGGCCTCGGTCGTGTCGGTGCAGGTCGGCGGCGCGGCCGGCGGCGCGGGCGCGGGCGGCGGCGTGACGGCGGATTTCCAGAATCTGAGCCTGACCACCAGCGGTGACAACGCCAAGGGCATCATCGCCCATTCGGTTGGCGGCGGCGGCGGCAATGGCGGCAATTCGACGGCCGTCAACGGCATCACTCCCCTCGCCTTCCAGGTCGGCGGCGCGGGCGGCGGCGGCGGCGCGGGCGGGGCCGCGAGCATCTCGCTGACCGACAGCACGATCATCACCCGGGGCAACACCGCCAGCGCCGTGGTCGGCCAGTCGGTCGGCGGCGGAGGCGGCACGGGCGGGTCGGCCTACGGGTTCGACGCCTCGTTCGGGTTCACCTTCGACAGCGCCATCGGCGGCAACGGCGGCAGCGGGGGCAACGGCAATACCGTCACCGCCACGCTGGACGGCACCTGCGTGGCCACCGGCTTTTCCGACAGCAGCTGCACCGGCAACAGCGACACCGCGCTTGGGTCGGACGCCGGGTCGTCGCACGGGCTGACCCTGCATTCGGTCGGCGGCGGCGGCGGCACCGGGGGGTCGTCCCTGGCAGCGGCGCTGACCGTTGCAGCACCTACGGGCGAAGGCGAATCCGTCGCCGTGACCGGCACCCTGGCCATCGGCGGAGACGGCGGCAGCGGCGGCGCGGGCAATACCGTGACCGGCACCCTGTCGGGCGACACCACGATCATGACCGGGGGCGAAGGCGCGCATGGCATCCTCGCCCAGTCGGTCGGCGGCGGCGGCGGGGACGGCGGCAGCGCCTCGTCGCTGTCCGGCAGCGTCGGCGTGCCCAACACCACGTCGGTCGACCTAGCGGTCAGCCTTGGCGGATCGGGCGGATCGGGCGGCGGCAGCAACACCGTGACCCTGCACCTGGACGACACCGCCTCGATCGCGACCTACGGTGAAAACGCCAACGGCATCGTCGCGCAATCCATCGGCGGCGGCGGCGGCGATGGCGGCATGGGCAACGCCCATAACGACAAGATCGGCCGGGGGCTGAACGTGTCGATCCACGCGGGCCTGGGCGGCACCGGAGGATCGGGCGGCACCGGCGGCACCGTCGACGTGACCACCGACAGCGGCACCCGGATCGATACCTACGGCACCGGCTCGCACGGGCTGGTCATGCAATCCATCGGCGGTGGCGGCGGCACCGGACAGGGCGGCTCGATCGGGCTGTCGGCCTCGGGCTTCACCCTGGAAGAGGCCCTGGCGATCAAGATGGAGGAAGGCGCCGACCCCAAGAACGTGTTGAAGTTCAACGCCTCGGGCTCGCTTGAACTGAACGTGGGCGGCAAGACCGGCAGCGGCAACATCGGGGGCACGCTGAACGCCACGACCGAGGGCCAGATCAACACCCATGGCGACGATGCGGACGCCATCGTGCTGCAATCCATCGGCGGCGGCGGCGGCATCGGCGGCACTGCCGGGTCGAATTCGGGCAACACCAGCCAGGGGTCCCTGCCCCGCGCCGAGGTCGCGGTCGACAGCGCCCTGGGCGTGACCATGTCGTTCGGCGGATCGGGCGGATCGGGCGGCAACGGCGGTGCGGTGAACTACACGCTGCACGGCTCGGCCTCGACCGAGGGTGACTTTGCCGACGGGCTGGTCCTGCAATCCATCGGCGGCGGCGGCGGGTCCGGCGGCGGAGCGACCAACGGCGACGGCAACCAACAGGTGTCGGTCAACCTGGCACTTGGCGGCAGCGGCGGCGTCAGCGGCAACGGTGGCAACATCGACATGACCTTCAACGACAACGGCGGCGGCACCGGCGTCAGCACCAAGGGCAACAACGCCCATGCCGTGCTGCTGCAATCGGTCGGCGCGGGCGGCGGCCACGGGGCCGCGGGCACCGCCGCGGGCGCGGGCGGCGAAGAGATCGATGTCGGCGGCGGCAGCATCCATTCGCTGTCGGTCGACGCCGGGATCTCGCTGGGCGCGGGCTATGGCGGCAACGGCGGCGGCGCGGGCAACGGCGGCACCGTCACCGTGAACGCGGGCAGCTATGCCGGCCTGACCACCAATGGCAACGACGCCTACGGCCTGCTGGCCCAGTCGATCGGCGGTGGAGGCGGCACCGGCGGGCTGGGCGCGGCCACCACCGGAGACGGACTGCTGGATGTCGACCTTGAGGTCTCCATCGGCGGCGACGGCGGCTCTTCGGGCGAAGGCGGTACCGTGGACATTTCCATGGGCGGCCCGATCAACACCTATGGCAAGCGGGCCTTCGGCATGGTCGCCCAGTCCATCGGCGGCGGCGGCGGCCTGGCCGGCACAACCGACGACGAAAGCGTCTCCAGCATCAGTTTCGACGCGCCGGACGGCGCCTCGGGCAATGGCGCGCCGGTAACGGTCGACCTGTCCAGCGGCTATATCTCGACCCGGGGCGCCGGTGCCCACGGGATCATCGCCCAGTCCATCGGCGGCGGCGGCGGCATCGCCGGAGACGTCTCGGCCCCGACCCTGGACGTCAGCTATCCCGGCAACTCGGGCCAGGCCACCGACGGCAGCGGCAGCACCGTGCACGTCACCACCTCGGGCTCGGTCCAGACCACCGGCGCATCGGCCTACGGGATCATCGCCCAGTCGATCGGCGGGCGCGGCGGGCTTTATGGCAACGATGGCACGCTTTACGCGGGCACCGTCGGCGGCAACGAGGGCAACAGCAACACCGTCACCGTGGTTGCCAACGGCAATGTCACCGCCTCGGGCGAGAACTCCATCGGCATCTTCGCGCAATCCACGGCCGTGGAATCCTCGGCGGCCGTCAGCGTGACCGTGAACGGACAGGTCAGCGGCGGATTCGGCGCAGGCACCGGGGTCTACGTGCACGAGGGCTACTACAACACCCTGGCCATCAATTCCGGAGGCTCGGTCGTGGCCGGCGGGTCCGACGCGGACAACACCCGGGGCTATGCCATCCAGTACAACGGCAACTTCCCGCAAGCGGAAGGCGGCTGGCTGACCATCACCAACAACGGATCCATCGACGGCAACGTTCTGCTGACATCGTCGGACAACACGTCGACCACGGCCTTTGCCACGGCGGACACCACTGCCCTGGCGGTCCGGCCCGCTGGCCGCCTGGTGAACCAGACCGGCGGCACCTGGACGCTGGGCGACAGCTCGACCGTGCACGTGATGAACCGGGGCACGGTGACGACCGCCGGCACCACCCCGGGCCGCAGCGTCACGGTGAACGGCAGCTTCAAGCAGGACAGCACCGGCATCCTGGAACTGGCGACCGATTTCCTGGGCGGCACGTCCGACCGGATCGCCTTCAACGGAGACGTCACGCTGGACGGGCGGCTGCGCATCGCGGCCTCGCGCATTGCGCCGGGCACCAGCCACACCCTGCTCAGCTTCGGAGGCGCCGTCACCGGCACCTTCGCGGCGGTGGATTCGGCCGCGGTGGACTACCAGCTGGACATGGTCGGCACCGAGGCAGTCCTGTCGATCAACGGCACCCGGTTCGGAACGGCCTACAGCTCGCTGAACGAAAACCAGGCGGCCGTGGGCGCGCACCTGGACCGGATCTATGCCTCCGGAGCCGAAGGTTATGAAACCGTGCTGGCCGATCTCGACGCGCTCAGCGCGCAGGACAACGGGGCCGCGGCCTATGCGGCCGGGCTGTCTTCGTTCACGCCCGGAAGCGCCCTTGCCGCGGCCGCCACCCAGGCGATGTTCGCCCGGTCGCGCATGGACAGTGCCCTGCGCTGCCGTCGTCCCGGCGTCGGGCTGGCCGCGTCAGAGACCACCTGCACCTGGGCCGACATCGGCGGGCTCAACTTCGACCAGGATGGCGCCGGAGGCTATGACGGAGACCAGTTCGTCGTCAGCGGCGGCGCGCGCGCCCTGTTGGACAGCGAATGGTCGATCGGCCTGGCGCTCGGCTACGAGCACAGCAGCTTTACCGCCGACGAGGGCAATTCCTCGGCCGAAGGTGATGGCGGCTACGTGGCCCTGGCGCTTGGGCGCAGCATCGGCGGCTTCGACGTATCGGGCGCGCTCAGCGCAAGCTACGGCAGTTACGACCTGGAACGCTCGGTTGTCGGCGCGTCCCCGGCGGTGCTGGCCGAAGGCGATACCGACATCATGACCCTCGGCGCCCGCCTGCACGGATCCAGGACCTACGGGTCGGACAGCGGCTATGTCCGCCCGGCGCTGGACCTCGACCTGGTCTACACGCAGGCCTCGGGCTACACCGAAACCGGCGCGGGGGCCTACAACCTCGCCGTTCAGGACCAGTCGCAGACCATCCTGATCGCAACGCCCTCGGTCGAGGTCGGCCGGCAGGTCACCGTCGGCAACGGCATGTCCCTGACGATGTTCGCCAATGCCGGGGTCAGCCTGTCGAACGCCGATGAATGGACCTCGGTCGCGCGGCTCGACATGTCCTCTGCCTCGGCCGGGACGTTCACGTCCTCGGTGCCGGTGGCCGACCAGCTGGGCCGGATCTCTCTGGGTCTGTCGCTGGCAAAGACCGAGCGGTTCGAGGCGCGGGTCGAATATGGCGGCACATTCGGAAGCGACTTTGCCAGCCATGGGCTGGGCCTTGGCTTCACGGCCCGGTTCTGATCACGGAGGGCGGCGGACATGACCGACACGGCGCCGCCCTATTCCGTCCTGGTCGTCGAGGACCAGGAGCACACGGCCCAGCGGTTCGCCCGCACCATCGACGCCCATCCCGACCTGACCGTCTGCGGGGTGGCGTCCGACCTGGCCACCGCCTGGACCCTGTTCGAAAGCCGCAAGCCGCGTTTCCTGCTGACCGACCTGGGCCTGCCCGACGGGTCCGGCGTGGAAATCATCGCTGCGGCGGTCAATGCCGACTGGACCTGCGACAGCATGGTCATCAGCGTCTTCGGCGACCGGCAGCGGGCAATGGAAGCCATCCGTGCCGGGGCCAGGGGCTACCTGCTGAAAAGCGATCCGGTCGAGGAAGTCGCACGCCAGATCCTCGAGGTCATCCACGGGGGCAGCCCGATGAACCCCAAGATCGCGCGCTACCTGCTGGACGTGATGGGCCGGGCCGACGACATCGAGCCCATGGCCGACGACAACAGCTTGACCCAACGGGAACAAGAGGTTCTGAACCTCGTCGCCCGGGGGTATAAACGACGCGAGATTGCCGATTTGCTTGAAATTTCGGTGGGGACCGTGGGGATTCACATCAACAACACCTACAAGAAACTGAAGGTCAGCACGAATATCGAAGCGGTGGCGCGCGCGTCGAAGATCGGGTTGCTGTGATGCCCCGGCTGCTGGGCAGCCTTGGCATCAGCCTGGCCGTGGTGCTTGTCCTGGCCGTTCTGGTGTCGCTTGTGCCCGGCCAGGTGTTTCGCCCTATTGAGGGCGCGCGCATCTTCGACCGCGTATCCGTCTGCCCGTTTGGGGGCAGCGGTTGCCAGCCGGGCCAATCCCCCGCGCCGGCCGCCCTGCCCTTCCACCTGCGGTCGGACCACGGCGACGGGATCCACATGGCCCGGTTCACGCTGGACTTTGCCCGCACCGGTCCCGCCGACGGGGTCACAGCCGTGTTCCTGCCGCGCTTTTCCGACGCGATCTCGATTTCCGTCAACGGAGACCGCCTGACCCCGGCGCCCTGGCTGTCGGGCGATGGGCGCAACTTTCACCACTGGCATCGGCCGTTCATCGCCACCTTGCCGAACGCAGGGCTGAAACCGCAGGGCAACGTTCTGGCCATAGACCTGGCTGCCGACGGCTTCCAGGATATCTCTCTTTATCCGCTTTACGTCGGCGATGCCGCAGCCCTGGATTTCGCCTTTCAATTGGCGGGCATTGCGCGCGTCGGATCCGCCCGGGTGAATTTCTCTCTGGTGATGCTGGCGGGCAGCGCACTTTTGATCTTCTGGGTGATGCATCGTCGGGACATGATCTATTTCTGGCTGGCCGCTGCCAGCCTGGCCAGCGCGGTGGTCTGTTATCACTGGGTCTATCCCAATCTGATTACCAATTACCGAAGCTGGATCACGTTCTGGAACTTCGCCGCCGCTTTTCAGATCTGGTGCACCCTCAGTTTCGTGTGCATTCTTCTTGAAGCCCCCTGCCGCCGGTTCCGCCTGGTCGCCATTGCCCTGCTGGCCGCCGGTGCTGCAGGTCTTTGCCTTTTGCACCCGGATGTCTTCCGGCTTGGCCTTGCCGTCTACCAGTTGGGCTTCTTGCTGCTGACCCTTCTGATGCTTTCCACCCTGGTACTACATCGGTCCGCCACGCCGGCCTTGAATTTTGGCGTGCTCTTCGGGCTTTACGCCCTCGCCCTCGCCCTGGCATTTGGCCAATGGATATCACGGCATATCTTGCCCGATTGGGCGCCGGCGCTGACCTCGACCCTGATCCCGGTGGTCTTCATCCTCAGCCTGCTATGGGTGATCTTCTTCCAGCTCGCCCGGTCGATCGCCCGCTACGAAAATCTGCTGGCAGCCCTCCAGTCAACGATCAACGACAAGACGGCCGAGCTGCAAGCCACCTATTCGCGTATCGCCCGGCAAGACAAGATCCAAGCCATCGACGAGGAGCGTCAAAGGATCCTTCTGGACCTGCACGACGGGATCGGTGGTCAATTGGTCAACATGCTGGCCTACATGTCAACGCAACCCAAACAGGACAAGGTGCTGGAAACCGCCATTGAGGATGCCCTGCGGGACATGGGACTGATGATCGACAGCCTGGAAGCCGGCGACAGCATCGCGACCCAATTGGGCCTGTTGCGGGGTCGGCTGGAGCCGCTGTTCGCCCGTCATCATGTCGATCTGGCCTGGCAGATCGAGGCGGATCCCCATCTGCCAGGTGCCGGCCCCTCTCAGAACCTGACGCTCCTTCGAATTGTGCAGGAAGCCATCACCAACGCCGTTCGCCATGCGCAGGCCAGCCGGATCACCATCGCCGCAAGCTGTCAGTCCATTTCGGTAACAGACAATGGCAGCGGTTTTGAGCCGTCCTCCCCCGAGCGGCGGTCCGCGGAAAGCGGAGGCATTGGCTTGACCGGCATGCACCGCCGCGCCCGCGCCATTGGCGCCGAACTGATCATCGAAAGCTCAACTGCGGGTACACGTGTTGACCTGTCATGGGACCGGCCTTGGGGAAACGCACCTGCATCGTGAACCCTCATGAGCGTCATTTTCGACCCGCCTTTTTCCGCGACAGCGCATCGTTTTGAAAGCCGGTTTCCGGAGGATCGCAAGACGCGGCGCTTTCGCGCGCTTTCAGCTCTGAAATCCGTCGGAATTCCCGATCGGCCTCGTCTTCCCAATCTGCCTTGCCCAAAGTGCTGCGAACCGATTGCGTCCTTTTCCCCGCAATCAGCAAAGCCGCATCGCCAATAGCCCGTAATGGAAGGACGCCCGGCGGCAAAGCCAGGTAACACGGCCGCCACTCGGGCTGGAATTTCTGCTTGAACGCTCTCAGTCCCTCGAAATTGTAGAACGCCCCGCCATGCCGATAGATCAACCTCCCGAACCGATTCCAGGATCGGGCCATCGAGCGCTCTGAAAGTCCCGAAAGAGGAGCGATACCCAGGCTGAATTCCTCACCACCTCGGTCTCGATAATAGGAGAGAAGTTCCAGAAACATGAACTCCATCACGCCTGACGCCTCTTCAGGCATGTAGCGCATGAGGTCCACAGCGGCATAGCGCCCGCCGTCCACCGCCATGATGTTGGCAAAAGCCACTGCTTCGCCATTGTTGCGCACCAGACCGATGTCGAAATGCCCCAGGTAATTCGCGTCAAACCTTCCAACCGAAAAGCCCTTTTCACGACCTGCCCTCGAGGCCAGCCAAGCATCGGAAATAGCATTCAGCCGGTCAATCACCGCAGGGGAATGCGGAGGCTGCAAGATGTCCAGCGCGTACCCCTCTCGCTTGCGCTTGTTCAATGCCGCACGCATTGTCTTGAACCGCCGGCCACCAAGAGTGAACGAGTCGAGACGCACGACCGCTTCTTCACCGACCTTGTTGAGAGCAAAACCAAGTTCCGGCCAAAGCGACAGGTGTCGCGCGCTCACCTCGTAAAAAAGCGGTCGGCCGTTTGCCTGAGCCGCCAACTCGGAAAACATCCAGCAAAGGCCCTCAAACTCCTGCGTGTCCCCGACCGGGTCTCCCATGGCAATCCAGGATCGGCCCTGTACAGCATACATCAGGAATGAGCGTCCACTCTCCGAGAACAGCAACTGCTTATCGCCCGTCTGACTGAGCCACCCTTGAGGATAGTCTGAACACGCAACTATCTTCGCGGCGGCCTCCAATGAAACAGCGTCGGCTTCCTGCGATCGCACGCGGTGCGACGGTCGCACCAGAAGATTAAGTCCAAAAAAGAAAAAAACGGCCGACGCCGCCAGTCCAGCCCTCAAGGCCCTGGGCGTTTCAGACCGCCCCGAAAAATCAATCCACAGATCGGATGAATAGGGCACCGTCTTGTGAACAAAGAAGAAAAAAGTCGTTGCTGCGATGCATACTGCACAGATTTTTGCAAACCAACGGGCCTCGAACGCGTCCTGGGTCAATCGCCCGGGGCGGTCGAAAGAAGCTCGAAAACTGATCAACAACAAGGCCACTCCGACCAGCAAAAGCGCGTTGTCAATTGCACGCCCACTGACCCAAGTCGCAACTGCCCCCCCGAACAGTGCCGCTACGGTCAACCAGAAGGCCGACGACCGACGGCGTAACAAGCCGTGAGACAGGATCATCAGGACCCCGCCGGCGATGGCCGCGACAAGTGCTCCACTCTCCAGAAGAATTTGCCCTAGCAGATCGTGTCGCACCGCTGCATCCGCCCCTATGGCCGGAACCATCGAGATCACTAGCAGGTAAGCGCCACAACCAAACGTCGTCACCGCAACCAGCCCCGGAACGAGCCCATGCACTCCCTCCAGAGCAGAGCGGACCGCAGGTGGACATCCGGGAAAGCTGCGTCGACCGGCAACGCTGGCCATTCGAACTTCATTCAGGGCGACGACAAGGAGGCCCAACAAGAAGGGAAGAACGAAGTAAATCAACCTGAACATCAGCAAGGCGGCAGCAGAATCACCAACCGAAACCGCAGCCGGCATCGTCCCGATCACGACTGTTTCAAAGACCCCGATACCACCCGGAACGTGACTGAGCACACCGACCATCGTGGCCGCGCTGAATATGGCCAGGAACACTGCAAAATCAGGTTTTCCTTCAGGCAGCAGAATCCACAGCGCAAGGCCGGCCGCGGCGACATCGATCATCGTGATCACCGCCTGTCCCGCAAGGTCACGAGGGGGGGGCATACGCAATCGTATTCGCCGAACATTCAGGCTTCTTTGCGAAACCGAAAGCCAAAGGATAAAGGTGACAGAGGTCGCAAGAATGGATCCAGAGATAACCTGAATCACTGCGGTTCCGTAAGGCAAAAATCCCACTACCGGAGCGGGATGTATAGCCAGTGCTGTCAACCCGATCAGGGACAGGCCCGTGCCCAACGCCACCGCTACATAGCCCGAAACTGCCGCCACATCGAAAACATTGAGCCCGGCAGTCGAGTAGACACGATATCGGACTGCCCCGCCAGACACCACGCTCGCCCCAATCATGTTCCCAAAGGCATATCCGAGAAAACCAGCCAAAGCGACGACGGTTGGCGGCAAGGACTTCCCAATGTAGCGCAGCGCATACCAATCATAGAGCAGCAACACAGCGTAACTCGCCGCTGTTGCTCCGGCCACCTGTAACAGAACAAGCGCAGGCGTGGCCTGAAAATACGCTGCGATTTCAGCCGGCTCCACCGGACGAAGTAGCTGGTACAACGCATAGGCTCCCGCACCAAAGAGTAAAACTCCAACCGTGGCAGGAAGCACGCTCCTGATTGACTGAACTCCTTTGCCGTTAGCCATTTCCGTCCTCTGGCGCCCGCCCCTGGAACACACAGGCATTTCTCTTTATGTTCCTTAGTTCCGCCCCCTAGGCTTCTTTCTATCTATCAGACAGGTCTTACCGAAAGGTGTTCGCAAGAGGCGGCTGTGTCGCGCGGTATTTTTCGCCCAACTCTAACTTAATAACATTCCAACCATATTATCCCTTTTCAGCCTTTTTACCTTGAATGCAACCGAATGCCCGCATGGCAAACGCGAGAGACGATTCCAATTACCTTTGCCGTTTCGGCGAGCATTATCGCATAAATGAACGTCATCTCTCTGACATCCGACCCCGCAGACGAAGATGCCTCTTGACCTGCTCCCCCAAGAGTCCGCGTTTTTTAGTTCGCTCTGTTCAGGGTTTGGTTCTCTACTGACCGTTGGTGATACTCCCACGGGTTGAGCCCGTCGAGGCTCGTGTGGGGGCGGT
>PAQV01000072.1 GCA_002709405.1 Paracoccaceae bacterium | reverse complement strand
GATGCCAATGATCTGCTCTTCGCTGAAACGGCTTTTCCGCATCGTCTGTCTCCTCGTCTGGAGAACAGGCTAACTTCAAACCGCGGACTTTTCAGGGGAGCAGGTCACTGGTCATGGGGCGGATGGCAGGCCTGGGCCGGATTGCTCCGGGTTCTTCGGGTCCATGCGCCGCGTCGGGGCCGACACCCTGTGCAGCGGGGGCCACCAGGCCCAGACGTCGCCGAGCGGGCGAACAAGCGCGCCCGTGCCCATGCGAAAGCTGGCGGTATAGGGCGCGGGGCCGGTGACGGGGCCAAGGTCCAGCCGGGCATATCGGTTGTCCGCCAGCCAGGTCATGGCCGACCACATCAGCAGGTAATGGGCGGCGCGGATATGCCCATGGGGTGTGGATCGGAACATGTGCCAGGTGGCGCCGTCGTCATGCAGCAGGAACAGCATCGCCGCGATTCGGGTTTGGCCGATATGGGCGGTGAACAGCTTGGCATCCCCGGGATTGGCGGCGGCATAGGCCAGTGTCAGGACACTGGCAGGAAGTCGTTGCGACCGGGTGCGCCGGGGGGTGTTGGACCCAAAGATCCAATGCCCCGGGTCCATCGGCAGGTTCGACCGTTTCACGGTGACCTCCTGGTCGCGGGCATGGGCCAGCCGGTGACGCCACAGCCCGTCGAGCCCGGCGGACAGGTCCCCGTCCAGCGGAAGTTCAATGGCACCGGGGCTGCGCGCGACCCGTATCGCGCCGATCCGCCTTAGCTGGGGGGTGGGCCTGTCGGGGCTGATGACGAAGCCGCGGCGGGTCAGGCCGGCCTCTGCCACAAGGTCCGGCAGGGCCAGGGGGTCAGTGCCGGATCTTGGGATCTGGTAAAGGCGCAACCCGCCGGGCAGACGGCGGGTTGTCAGGAGCGTGTCATCAGACAGGCGGCGGGGTCTTTGGCCGGCGGCGGTCAAGGCCCGGAAGAAGGCCGGGCTTTGCAGCAGCGGCCGGGTTTGGGGGATGATCGGGGCGGAATCGAACATACCGCCATAAGAGCGCCTCAAGTCCTAATGCGAGGTTAACTGTCGCCTGTGGATAAGTGGCCCAAGTCTTTCGAAATGGTAAAAACGCGCTTGTAACGCATTGATATCATTGGATCGGATGCGTGTCCCACGCGTGGGACACGCCGTTCTTTTCGTCAGCTCAGCCGTCCAGCTGGACGAGGGCATGCCGCTTTTTCCCGGCGCTCAGCTTGATCGGAGCACTCAAGGCCGCCGCGTCGACCATCAGCCCGGCATCGGTCAGCGGGGCATCATCCATGCGGGCGCCATTTTCAGCGATCAATCGCTTGGCCTCCTTGCCCGATTTGGCCAGGCCCGCGCGGACGATCAGCTGGACCACCGAAATTCCGTCACCCAATTCTGCGGACGACAGGGTCAATGTCGGCAGATCGTCCCCGACGCCGCCCTTTTCAAAGACCTCACGGGCCGTCGCCTCGGCCGCCTGAGCCGCCTCGGTCCCGTGCAGCAGGCCGGTCACCTCGTTGGCCAGCCGGATCTTCGCGGCGTTGATCTCGGACCCTTGCAGGGCCGCCAGGCGGTCGCATTCCTCGATCGGCAGCTCGGTATAAAGCTTCAGGAAACGCCCCACGTCCGCATCCGTCGTGTTCCGCCAGAACTGCCAGAATTCATAGGGGCTCAGCATGTCGCCGTTCAGCCAGACCGCACCGCCGGCCGATTTCCCCATCTTGCGGCCGTCCGAGGTGGTCATCAGCGGCGTGGTCAGGCCATAGATCTCACGGTCCGCCACGCGCCGGGTCAGGTCGATCCCGTTGACGATATTGCCCCATTGATCGGACCCGCCCATCTGCAGGACGCAGTCATAACGCCGGTTGAGCTCCAGGAAATCGTAGGCCTGCAGGATCATGTAGTTGAATTCGAGGAAGGACAGCGATTGCTCTCGATCCAGCCGGGACTTGACCGATTCAAAGGACAGCATTCGGTTGACGCTGAAATGCCGCCCGATATCGCGCAGGAAATCGAGGTAGTTCAGGTGGTCCAGCCACTCGGTATTGTTCAGCATCATGGCCCCGGATTGGCCGTCCCCGTAATCGAGGTAGCGGTCAAAGACCTTTTGCATGCCAGAGATATTGTCGTCGATCGCCGCCGCATCCAGCAGGGGCCGTTCGTCGGACCGGAACGACGGGTCGCCCACCTTGGTGGTCCCGCCGCCCATCAGCGTGATCGGCCGGTGCCCGCATTTCTGAAACCAGCGCAGCAGCATGATGTTCAGAAGATGCCCGGCATGCAGGGATTTCGCCGTGGCATCATAGCCGATATACGCCACCTGGGTGCCGGATATCAGGGCGTCGTCGAGCCCTTGATAATCCGTGCAGTCCGCCAGAAAACCGCGCTCCATCAGGATGCGCATGAAGTCCGATTTCGGATGGTAGGTCATGGCTTGCCTCGGGTTTGAAATGCGAGGCAGTGTATAGGCGGCAGTCAGGCAAAGGAAAAGGCCATGAATAAGGCCGTGAAGGGCACCCATGTTCTGCGGGCGCTTGGGGCAATGTCGGGGACGTCCCTGGACGGGGTGGATGCCGCGGTGATCGAAACCGACGGGCATGTGATCACGGGCTTTGGCGAAACGGCCTACAGGCCCTATACGCCCGAAGAGCGCAAGATCCTGCGCGCCGCCCTGGGCCTTTGGTCCGGGCCGCAGGTGGATGCTGCGGCCGAGGTGATCGACGCCGCTCATGCCACGCTCCTGACAGAGTTCGACAACATCGACCTGGTGGGGTTTCACGGCCAAACGCTGGCCCATGCGCCCCGGCTCCAGGGCACCTTGCAGGTTGGAGACGGGGCCGCGCTCGCCAAGGCGCTGAACGTCCCGGTGGTCTGGGATTTTCGCAGCGACGACGTGCGTCTGGGCGGAGAGGGGGCGCCGCTCGCGCCCTTCTACCACTACGCCTGCGCGCGCTATATCGGGGCCACGGGGCCGATCGGCATCCTGAACCTTGGCGGGGTCGGCAACCTGACCTGGGTTGATCCGCGCAAGCCTTTCCCCCAGGCTTCGGGCGCTCTGCTGGCCTTCGATACCGGTCCGGCGAACGCGCCGATCAATGATCTGGTGCAGGCGCGGCTGGGGCTCGATTGTGACATGGACGGCGCCCTGGCGGCACGTGGGAAGGTCGAGACCGGCGCGCTGGAGCTCTTCCTGGCCGAACCCTACTTTACGCGGATGCCGCCCAAGTCGCTGGACCGGAACGACTTTGCCGAAATGATCGAGCTTGTGTCCGAGTTGGGCGATGCCGATGCCGCTGCAACGCTGACCGGCATGTGCGCGGCGGGGGTCTTGCAGGCGATCGACCATTGCCCCGCGCCGCCAGAGCGGTTGCTGGTGACCGGAGGCGGGCGCAAGAACCCGGTCCTGATGGAAATGCTGCGCGTGGCGCTCGATTGCCCGGTCGATCCGATCGAGGCCGCCGGCCTGGATGGGGACATGCTGGAGGCGCAGGCCTTTGGCTATCTCGCGGTGCGGGTGGCGCGGGGCTTGGCGACCTCTTGCGCGGCAACAACCGGCGTCCGCGCGGATGTAGGCGGGGGCATCATGAGCTGGCCCGAAGGCGCGTCGGTACGCGCGGCAACCTAGCGGGCAATGTCGAACCCGGGGTCGGCCAGGGTGAAGCCCTGAAACTGGAAGCCGGGAGAGACAATGCAGCTGACCAGCGTCCAGGACCCGGTTGTCGCGGCCGCCTGCCAATAATGGCGAGGCACCAGGATCTGCGGTTCACCGGTCGTCAAATCGGGTGTCAGGAGATGGTCAGTAGCGGGCCCTTGCTCTGTCTCTGCAAGCGACAGGATCAGCGCAGCGCCGGCGTGATACATCCAGATCTCGTCGGCATCCACCTTGTGCCAATGGCTGCGCTCTCCGGCTTTCAGCAGGAAGTAAATGGACGTGGCAAGATCACGATCGGACCCGGGGCTGGCCCAGGTTTGACGGTAGTACCCACCCTCGGGATGCGCGGTCAGGTTCAGTCTGGCGATGATTTGATCCGCGGTCATGGCGTTGGCCCCTGTTATCACAACTTTAGTTCGAAAAAGACAAGTCTTGGCGCAATATTGTCAGGTGCAGACCAGTAGGGGTCGCATTCCTGAAAGCCGATCGAGCGGTAGAGGCGCTGCGCCTTGGTCAATGGGCGGCCCGTATCCAGCAAGAGGCGGGTCAAACCCAGCCCGCGCGCGGCGTCGATCAATGCCATCATCAAGGCCCGGCCCGCACCAGACCCTCGGGCTGCATCGCTGACGAAAAGTCGTTTGATCTCGCCATCTCCGGGCGCGATCGTCTGCAACATTCCGCAGCCGACCGGGACGTCATCCAGGCGCGCAAGTTTCACCGCTCCGGTGTCGGGCGCGTGAAGGGTTTCCAGGTTGTCGAGCAGCTTCGCGTAGGCCTCCGGTTCGTAGGCGAACGTTGTCACCACGTCGTCAGGAGGGGGCAAGCTGGCCAGGAAATCGCGATATGTCCAAGCCAGCTGCCGGACGGCTGCAAAGTCGTCCGGAGTGGTTGCATCGGTGATGTGCAGCAAGGATCAGCCCTTGAGAATGCTGCTGCCCGCGTATTCTGCGATCTCACCAAGGTTTTCTTCGATACGGATCAACTGGTTGTACTTTGCCAGCCGGTCCGACCGGGCCAGCGAGCCGGTCTTGATCTGCCCGCAGTTTGTGGCCACGGCGAGGTCGGCGATGGTGGTGTCCTCGGTTTCGCCCGAGCGGTGGGACATCACGTTGGTGTACCCTGCACGATGGGCCATATCGACGGCCTTCAGCGTTTCCGTCAGCGAGCCGATCTGGTTCACCTTGACCAGCATCGAGTTCGCGCAGCCCTTGGCAATCCCGTCCGCCAGGCGGGCAGGGTTGGTCACGAACAGGTCGTCGCCGACCAGCTGCACCTTGTCGCCGATGGCATCGGTCAGCATCTTCCAGCCGTCCCAGTCGTCTTCGGACATGCCGTCCTCGATCGAGATGATCGGATAGTCTTTGACCAGCGCTTCCAGGTAGGCCACGTTCTCGGCCGCATCCAGGGTTTTCCCTTCGCCGGAAAGGACATATTTGCCGTCCTTGAAGTACTCCGTCGCGGCGCAATCGAGGGCAAGGTAGATTTCCTCGCCGGGCTTGTAGCCGGCTTTCTCGATCGACTTCAGCACGAAATCCAGGGCATCGCGGGTCGAGGCGAGCTCGGGTGCAAAGCCGCCCTCGTCGCCCAGTCCCGTCGACATGCCGGCGGCCGACAGTTCCTTTTTCAGGGTGTGGAAGACCTCGGAGCCCATGCGCACGGCATCCCGGATGGTCGGGGCCGACACTGGCATGATCATGAATTCCTGGATGTCGATCGGGTTGTCGGCATGTTCGCCGCCGTTGATGATGTTCATCATCGGAACCGGCAGGATGCGCGCCGACGTGCCGCCCACGTAGCGGTAAAGCGGCATGGCCGAGAAATCGGCGGCGGCGCGGGCGACGGCGAGGGACACGCCCAGGATGGCGTTGGCGCCTAGGCGGCCCTTGTTGTCGGTGCCGTCCAGTTCGATCATGGCGGTGTCGATGGCCACCTGCTCGGTGACGTCGAAGCCGACGAGGGCCTCGGCGATCTCGCCGTTGACGGCCGCGACCGCTTCCAGCACGCCCTTGCCCTTGTACCGGCTGGCGTCTCCGTCGCGTTTTTCAACGGCCTCGTAGGCGCCGGTGGAGGCCCCCGAAGGAACCGCGGCGCGGCCCATGGTGCCGTCTTCCAGCGTCACTTCTGCTTCCAGCGTGGGGTTGCCCCGGCTGTCGAGGATCTCGCGGGCGAAAATGTCGATGATAGTGCTCATGGTGACTCCAAGTCATGGGCTCGCCCCTGCTCTAGCGGGTTTCGGCGGGGCCCGCAAACCGCGCGGGCGGTAACAGGGTGTTAGCGAATGGTGTGTAGCAATCGGACCCGTGTTTAAGCCAGCTTTTGGGGGCGATCTTGACCGATAGCGCATCGCGGAAACCAACCTTGGATCAAGAAGTCCCCGATTTCCGAATCGACGACCTGTTCATGTCCCGAACCGATGAGCGGGGCGTGATCTTGTCGGGCAACCAGACTTTCCAGCGGCTTTCCGGCTACGACTGGGATGAATTGCTGGGCGCGCCGCACAAGACGATCCGCCATCCGGACATGCCAAAATGCGTGTTCCGGGTCTTCTGGGACATGCTGCAGTCGGGCAAGCCGGTTGGGGCCTATGTCAAGAACCGGGCCAAGGACGGACGGTATTACTGGGTGTTCGCGATTGCCCTGCCGGTGGAGGGCGGCTTCGTGTCGGTGCGGCTGAAGCCCTCAAGCGAGATTTTTGAAAGGGTTAAGGCGGTCTATGCGGCATTGCTGGACATGGAGCGCAAGGGGATGTCGATCGAAGACGGCGTGGTCAAGATCGAAGAGTTCCTGGCCGAGCATGGCCGGACCTCTTACCGCGACGCCATGGCTGCCTGGGTGCGGTCCGAAATCGGTGCGCGGCGGGCCGCTTTGGGGCGCAAACCCGATCCGGTGCTGGAAGGTCTGGAAGAGCTCAAGCAATGCGTGCTGAAGATCGGCAAGGAACTGGACGAGGTGAAGCGCACCTTCGAAAGCATCCGTGGGACACCGACAAACCTGCGTATTCAGGCAACGCGATTCGGCGATGTGGCGGTGACGATCCAGATCATTTCGCAAAACTACGATCTGCTGACCAAAGAGATCGAAGCCGCCAACCGGACTATGGGAAAGATCTACCAGGAACTATTGCTGGTTCTCGATGAAGATTCCTTTGGCCTCGCGGCCGTGTCGCTTCTGCATGAGGCGTTCCGTCGGTTCGAGGCGGAAAACAATCTTCCTGACGGCGTCTCGATGGAGCGCGAGGCCGCGATCATCCTGCCGCACACAAAGAAGTTTTCTGCCCGGGCGGACGTGATGTTGAAGCGAACCGAAGATCTGGTTGGCCAGGTGCGCCAATTGCAAAGGATCGTCTCCGGGCTGGCCGTAACGCGCGTGATGTGCCGGATCGAAGAGGCTGGGTTGAACGGCGATTCCGGCGGGATCGCGGATATTGTCGCGCGGCTGAAAGAGTTCCAGACGAAAGTCATGGGCTGTATCGAGAACATTGATGTGGAATGCCGCAATGCTCACCGTTCGATGACCCGGCTTGCGGTGAACTTCACGGCCGTGCCGGACGAATTGGTCCCGCGGGGCGAGGCCGAACGACGGCGTACCCAACGTGAGAATCGTCATCGGGCCGGCAACGCAGCCTGATCCGTCCCACGCAAGGAGCATGCCGGCTCTGATGGCAACAAGCATGGCGTGGTTTACGTCCTCCTGATAGCAGGAGGCATGCGATGGCGACCCACACTTCCCGAACTCGGCACAACTTTCCTGACCCTGACCATCGCGGCACTCGGGGCCGGGCTGGCCACGCTTCTTCATTTCCCGGCGCCGCCACTGACTGGACCTGCCCTTGCCGTGACACTGGCCGGGCTGACGGGGATGCGGTTGGATGTGATCCCCCTGGTTCGCGCCGTGACATTTCTTGTTGTGGGCGCGGGGCTTGGCTCGATCGTCACGGCTGAAACCACGGCCGCGTTGACAAAATGGCCCCTGGCTTTCGTAGTCATGACCGGAGGGTTGGTGGTCACGATGATGACGTGCCAATGGATCCTGTGCCGTTTTTATGACTTCGATCGGCGGGCCGCCGTTCTGGCATCCACGCCCGGTCACCTGAGTTTCGTGATTGGTCTGGGAACATCTCTTGACGTGGATATGACCCGCGTCACCATCGTTCAGTCGCTTCGCCTGCTGACTATGAGCCTTCTCGTTCCCTTCCTGGCCCTTCTTTTCGGCGTCGAAGTCACGTTGAGCGCTGTTTCCAGCGCAACTCCGTTGAATGCGGGCGAGCTGTTCGTCTTGCTGGTCTGCGCCGGGCTCGCCGGGTGGGGGTTGGCCCAATTGCACATGCCTGCCGCGATGATGGTCGGGGCCATGGTCGTATCCGCGACCGCGCACGGGTTCGGCTGGGTTTCGGGTGGGTTGCATCCTGCGGTTGCGGCCATCGGCTTCATTGTTCTTGGCGCGTTGATCGGCACCCGGTTTTCCGGAGTGCGCCTCGGGGCCGTGCTGCAGGCGATGGGGGCGGGCGTGGCGACGACCTTGGTCGGGTCAGCCGTCGCGGCCCTTGCGGCTATTCCGGTCGCAGCCTGGCTGGACATGCCGACACTGGGCATCGTGGCTGCCTTTGCTCCCGGCGGCTTCGAGATGATGATCGCGCTTGGCTCTGTCCTGGGGGCAAACCCCGGTCTTGTCGCGGCCTGCCATCTGGTTCGATTGCTGATCCTGACAGTGCTGGTGCCACTTTTCCTGGCACGCGCCCGTCGCGCCGCCCTGAGTTAACGCTTCCGGCGTACGCCATATAGCTCCAGCCGGTGCCCGCGCAGCTCATACCCGAGTTTGCGTGCGATACGTTCCTGCAAGACCTCGATTTCGGGATCGACGAATTCGATGACCTCGCCGGTCACCATGTCGATCAGGTGGTCATGGTGATCCCGGTCCGCGTCTTCATACCGAGCGCGGCCGTCCCCGAATTCCAGCTTGTCGAGAATCCCGGCTTCCTCGAACAGTTTCACCGTCCGGTAGACAGTAGCGATCGAGATCTGGGGGTCGATTTCGACTGCCCGCGCGTACAGCAATTCCACGTCCGGATGATCGTCGCTGGTTTCAAGAACTCGCGCGATCGTCCGGCGTTGACCGGTCATGCGCAGTCCCTTGGCTTCACAACGGGCAATGATGGTGTCGGTCATGCGGTTGGGCGGTTGGTCAGGATGAAGAAGTTGGTTTCCGGGTTTAGCCCGATCATGCGTTGTCTGCCAACGGTCAGTTTTACAAATATCGGTCGTCCGCACAGGGACCACCAGAGAGGACCGGCCCGACCCAGCGGTCAGGTGCCACAAAATGTGGCGCGCACAACCTGGTCTTCTGTGGGCGGGGCGGCCAGATCCGAGGCTTCGGGTTGGTCGTCAAACGGGCAGGAGAGCACCCGGTTCAGCCGTTCGAACGGGGCGAAATCCGCCTCCAAAGCCGAAGCGATCACCTTCTCGACCTGATGATTCCGCGGAATGAAGGCCGGATTGGCCGCGAGCATGGTTTCTTCAGGCGCGCTTTCAGAGGCCAGCCGTGCCTTCCATCGGGTGTCCCAGGCGTCGAAGGCGTCGCGGTCCAAGAGCCAGTCACGTGCGGACCCGTCCGCCAGGCCTCTGAAGGCATTGGTGAAATCTGCCCTGTCCGTTGCCAGGAGCCGAAGAAAGTCGGCGATCAGATCGCCATCGCTCTCTTGTCGTGTCGTCAGGCCGATCTTGGCGCGGAATTGGTCCAGCCAATGATCGCGAACCAGGTCAGGCATTGCGTGTACGATGGCGGTTGCGTCGCGGACGGCGGCCTCTTTGTCATCAAGTTGCTGAATCAGGGCCGTTGCCAGTTGGGCCATGTTCCACACAACAATCTCCGGTTGCTGGGCATAAGCATAGCGGCCGAACTGGTCGATGGAGGAATACACGGTCTGCGGATGGTAGGTGTCCATGAACGCGCAGGGGCCGTAGTCGATGGTTTCACCGGAAATCGCACAATTGTCCGTATTCATGACCCCGTGAATGAACCCGACGGCCATCCATTGCGCGACCAGTTTTGCCTGGGCTTGGCACACATGTGTCAGGAGCCCCATGGGGCCATCGGCGTCGGGGTAATGGCGGGCAATCGCGAAATCGGTCAGCTGACGCAGCTTTTCGATTTCGCCCCGGGCTGCGAAGACTTGGAAGGTTCCGACACGCAGATGGCTGGAGGCCACCCGTGTCAGCACCGCCCCGGGCAGGACGCGGTCGCGATAGACAGGGTCGCCGGTCGATACAACGGCCAAGGCTCGGGTCGTGGGAATGCCCAGGGAATGCATGGCCTCGGACACGATGTATTCGCGCAAAACCGGCCCAAGCCCCGCGCGCCCGTCACCATTGCGCGAATATGGCGTCGGCCCAGCGCCTTTCAACTGGATGTCGCGACGTACGCCATCGGTGCCAATGGTTTCGCCCAGCAGAACCGCGCGCCCATCGCCCAGTTGCGGGTTGTACTGGCCGAATTGATGTCCGGAATATAGCTGGGCCAGTGGCTCGGCGCCTTCGGGAAGATGGTTGCCGGAAAAGACACGCGCCAGCTCCTCGGGGCTCTCGGTCTTGATGCCCAGTAAAGCCGCAAGAGGGGCGTTGAAGGCAATCAGGTCTGGGGCTGAAACCGGTGTCGGAGCCTGATGCGAGAAGAAACCTTCTGGCAGGCGGGCATAGGAATTGTCGAACGGGATCTGGACGGCCATGTCAGGATCTACCTTGGCTCCTGTCAAAACAGTTGGCGTGTAAGTTCAATGTAACCGTCACGCTCGGCGAATCCAGCCCTCGCGAACAGCCTGCGGGCCTGGTCGTTTGCCTGGTGCAGCGAAAGGTGAAGTTCGCGCAGGCCGGCATCGGCAAGAGCCGGGGGCAGGGTCAGAAGGATTTCGGTGGCGATGCCTCTGCCGCGAACCGGGGGGCGGACATAAAGGTCGGCGATGACGCCGTGAAGCCCCCCATGTTCCACGGACCATCCGAATGAGACGATGACATAGCCTACGGGCGCGCGGGCGGGGCCGGCCAGGTAGGCCACCCCGTGAGGTGATCCGTCGAGCAAGGGCGCAAGTGCGGCGCGACGGTTTTCGGGATCTGCGGCAACTCCGGTTTCTGCATGACAGGCCGTGACCAGGGTTTCGAGCCGATCCAGGTCTTCCGGCCGGGCGAGGTGCAGCGCGGTTTTCAAATTCTGGCCAGACGCTCGGTCAGGAGGGTAAAAAAGCCTTCCGCGTCGACATCGCCCATGAAGGTAGCATTCGCCGGCCTGCCCGAAACGCCCCACCAATCGGCAACCGTCATGCCCAGCGTCAGGTCGGATACGGTCTCGATTTCGACGTTGATGTACCGGCCCGAGAACAGCTCGGGGCGGATCAGGTAAGCGGTGACGCAGGGGTCATGCAGCGGCGCGCCGTTGGATCCGTATTTCTCCTTGTCGAAGCGCTCGAAGAAGTCGGTCATCTGCGCGACGGCAAGCCCGATTGGGGTCCCGATGGACCGGAAGGCCTCGTTGCGTTCGGTCGTGACCAGCGCTTTATGCGTGACGTCCAATGGCATGACCGTGACAGGAGCGCCGGATTTGAACACGATTTCAGCGGCTTCCGGGTCGACATAAATGTTGAATTCCGCCGTGGGCGTGATGTTTCCAACTTCGAAGTAGGCGCCGCCCATCAGGACGATTTCCTGCACCATTTCAACGATGTCGGGTGCCTTGTTGAAGGCCTGCGCGATATTGGTCAACGGCCCCAGGGGGCAGAGCGTGATGCTGCCTGCGGGATGCGACCGGAGCGTGTCGATTATGAAATCCACGCCATGTGTGTCCTGCAGTTCCATTGTCGGATCGGGCAGATCCGGACCGTCCAGACCGGTCTTGCCATGCACATGTTCTGCCGTGACCAGCTTGCGCGACAAGGGTGTGTCGCAGCCGGCAAAGACCGGAAGATCGGGGCGGCCGGCCAGTTCGCAGATGATCCGGGCATTTTTTGCGGTCAGCGGAAGCGGCACATTGCCCGCAACGGCGGTGATGCCAAGCACATCGATCTCTTCGGGACTGGCCAGGGCCAGCAGGATGGCAACGGCGTCATCCTGACCGGGATCGGTGTCGATGATGATCTTGCGAGGGGGCATGTGCTCTCCGGGACTGATGAGAGCGGAGGGTGGCAAGGGCTGGCCGCATTGTCCAGAAGCCATTGCGGGCGCCTGCGGAAATGCGCATCGTGACGTGCAGGCAGGACGATCAAGGCAAGCATGAACAAGCGGATTTACCTTCACGCAGGCGCGCACCGGACCGGATCGAGCTCGTTTCAGATGTGTCTTTATGCGAACCGGGACCTGCTGGGGTCGATGGGGCTGGACGTGGCTTATCCCGGGCGGGACGGCGTGCCGGGCGGGCGGCTGAAATTGCGGCTGCCGGGGCCTCGGCATGGCCCAAGGCGGCTTGGTCCGTTCGCACAGGCCGCGCATGAGGTGTTGGCGCAGGCCAGCCCGGATGAGACGCGTGGGTTGCTGGTGTCCGAAGAAAACCTGCCCGGGCGCATGTTTCATTTCTACGAGGGACAGTTCTTCCCGGCATCGCGCAAACGTCTGTCCGTGTTCCGCCAGGCGATCGGCGCGGCCGAGTTGCACGTCATCTACGTGTTGCGTGCCTATGATGAGCTGTACACGTCAGCCTACCGAAAGAGGGCCGAGGACAATGCCGTGGTGGGGTTCGATGCCCTGGTGCCGCAGTTTCTGAACATGGATCGTGGCTGGCCAGAGTTGGTGGCCGAGATGCGCGACATCCTTGGGCCCGCTCGGTTCACGGTTCTGCCTTATGAACGGCGCGGACAAAGTCGTGAGCTACTGACAAAGCTCCTGCCAGACTTGCCCCTGTCTGCGGTCGAACCTGACAGGCTCCTGAACCTCAGCGCGACCGATGCCGCGCTCGAGGCGTTACAGAGCCATTACCACAAGGGCGAAACTCTTGAGCGCGCAGACTGGCAAGAGATTGTCAGGACCCACGCGGATGATCGTGCGTCGCGAGGCTTTGCCGAATTCAGCGAGGCCGACCGGCGGTCGTTGAAGGATCGCTACCAGGCCGATCTCGACCGCGTGGCCGGGCTTGAGGGCATCACGTTCCTTTAGACTTTTCCGCGGCTTTGACCGCGTCCCACAACCTGTCCATCTCGGTCAGGTCACTTGTGGCGGGGGTTCTGCCTAGTTCGGCCAGCCGGGCTTCGACTGCCCCGAACCGGCGGGTGAACTTGGCATTGGTCCGGCGCAGGGCGGCTTCGGGATCCAGCCCGAGGTGGCGCCCCAGGTTGACCATCACGAACAGCAGATCGCCGAATTCGTCCTCAATCTCATCCGGACCCAGCTTGTCCCGGGCCTCGACCAGCTCGCCGGCTTCCTCGGCGATCTTGCCCAGCACATCCCCGATGTCGGTCCAGTCAAACCCGACCCGCGCCGCCCGCTTTTGCAGTTTCAGCGCGCGTAGCAGGGCCGGCAGGTTGACCGCGACCCCATCGAGCGCGCCTTGTTGCGCCTTGCCCGCCCGTTCGGCCGCCTTGATGGTTTCCCAGTCGACGGTCTGCTGCTCGGCGGATTTGTCGCGGCTTTCGTCGCCGAAGACATGGGGGTGTCGGGCGACCATCTTGTCGGCCACGCCGCGGACCACCGACTGAAAGGAGAAATGCCCATCTTCTTCGGCCATCTGCGAAAAATAGACCGCCTGCAGCAAAAGGTCGCCCAATTCGCCTTCCAGCTCGTCCATGGCGCCGCGTTCGACGGCGTCGGCGACCTCGTAGGCCTCTTCGATCGTATAGGGCGCAATGGTGGCGTAGGTCTGTTCGATGTCCCAGGGGCAGCCCGTGTCGGGGTCGCGCAGGCGGCGCATGATTTCCAGCAGGCGGTCAATCCCCGCGTCAGGGTCGTGGATCAGGGCGTCATCGGGCATTGCGGCTCTATCCGGTTCGGTGTCAGATGCGCCCATTCCTAGCGCCGCTCCGGGGAGAGTTTCCATGCCTGTCGTCAACCGAATCGCTGATTTTGCCCCGGACCTTGCGGCGTGGCGCCAGCATTTGCACACGATCCCGGAACTGGGGTTCGATTGCCCCAAGACGGCGGCCTTCATCGCCGAGCGGCTGCGCGAATTCGGGGTCGACGAGGTGCACGAGGGCATCGCCCAGACCGGGATTGTCGCGATCATCAAGGGCGAGGGCCAGGGCGCGCCGGAGCGGACGATCGGGCTGCGGGCCGATTTCGACGGGCTGGCCGTGGTCGAGGCGACGGGGGCGGAATATGCCTCTACCCACGCCGGCAAGATGCATGCCTGCGGCCATGACGGCCACACGACGATGCTGCTAGGGGCGGCGCGCTACCTGGCCGAGACCCGTAATTTCTCGGGAAGGGCGGCGATCATCTTTCAGCCGGCCGAAGAACACGGGGCCGGGGCCGATGTCATGGTTAGCGAAGGCATCATGGACCGGTTCGGCATCGAACAAGTCTATGCGCTGCACAATGCGCCGGGTCTGCCAGAGGGGGCCTTCCTGACGTCGCCCGGGCCGATCATGGCGGCTGTCGACACGTTTGACCTGTACCTGACGGGGGTGGGCGGCCACGCCGCGCTGCCGCACGAGACCAAGGACCCGATCAGCGCGGCGCTGGCCATCGGGCAGGCGTTTCAGACCATTGTCAGCCGCAACAACTCGGCCCGCGACGACCTGGTGATTTCGATCACGCAGATCCATTCGGGCAATGTCGACAACGTGATCCCGGACAAGGTCTACATGAACGGGACCATCCGGACATTCGATCCGCGCGTCCAGGACATGGTGCGCCGGCGGATGGAGGCCATCGTGGCGGGCCATGCCACCAGTTTCGAGGTCGAGGCCGAGTTCGATTATGTCGTGGGCTATCCGGCGACGGTCAATCATCCCGACCGGGCAGGGTTCGCGGCCGAGGTCGCGCGCGAGATTTCCGGGCCCGAGAATGTCGAGGCCGATGCGGGGCGCGAGATGGGGGCCGAGGATTTCGCCTACATGCTGCAGGCGCGTCCGGGGGCGTACCTGTTCATCGGGCAGGGGCAAAGCGCCGGGCTGCACCACCCCGAATACGATTTCAACGATGCGGTGGCACCCGTGGGGGCGTCGTTCTTTGCGCGCCTGGTCGAGCGGGCGCAGCCGGCGGGATGAAGCCCTTTCGAGCGTCTCCCACCCACCCACCCCGACACTCGAAAGGGCTTCAATGACATGAGCTTGGAAGATGCAAAGACCCAGGTCGATCAGGCCTTTACGCGCGATGACCTGAAGGGCCCGTCCTTCGAGAACACTTTTGGCGGGGCCCCGTCCTTCGTGCGGCGGCGGTATTCGAAGGACCTGCGCGGTGTCGACATCGCCGTGACCGGTGTGCCGTTCGACCAGGCGGTGACCAACCGGCCCGGGACACGGCTTGGCCCGCGGGCGATCCGCGAAGCCTCTGCCCTGCAGGCACCCGATGCGCCCTATGGCTGGGGCTATGATCCCCTGTCCGAACTGGCGATCGTGGATTATGGCGACCTGGCTTTTGATTATGCCAATGTTCCCGCCTTTCCTGACGCTCTGACAAATCATGTCAGAACGATATTGGACGGTGGGGCAGCGCCGGTCACGCTGGGCGGGGACCATTACATCAGCTTTCCGATCCTGCGGGCGATGCACGAGAAATACGGGCCGTTGTCGCTGATCCACATCGATGCCCATTCCGACACCTGGCCCGATGACGACATGAGCCGGATCGACCATGGCACCATGTTCTACAAGGCGGTCAAATGCGGGTTCATCGACCCGGCGACCTCGGTGCAGATCGGCATCCGGACCCATAACCCAGACACCCTGGGGGTGACGACCTTCGATGCCCGGTCCGTCCATGAACGCGGCCCGGCCGAGATTGCCCGGGCCACGAAGGAGATCGTCGGCGACCGGCCGGTCTACCTGAGTTTCGACATCGACGGGCTGGACCCGGCCTTTGCCCCGGGGACGGGCACGCCGGTCTGGGGCGGGCTGAGTTCAGGGCAGGCGGCGATCCTGCTGAGGGACCTTGCCGGCATCAACATCAAGGGCGGTGATGTGGTCGAAGTGTCTCCGCCGTTCGATACCACCGGGGCCACGGCGATTGCCGGGGCACACGTGGCGGTCGAGATCATCTGCCTCCTGGGATGGAACCTGCGCGCATGACGACACCGAACCAGCCGATTTCCGGAAACGACCTGGCCCGGTTTTCCGGACCGAACACCTTCATGCGGCTGCCCCAGGCCGGATCGCTGGAGGACGTCGACGTGGCCGTGCTGGGGATCCCGATGGATATCGGGACGTCGTGGCGGTCGGGCACCCGGTTCGGGCCCAAGCAGGTGCGGGCGGAAAGCGCGATGATCCGGCCCTATAACCTGCAGACCGGGGCGGCGCCGTTCGACAGCCTGAACGTGGCCGACATCGGGGACCTGGCGATCAACACCTTCTCGCTGGCCGACAGCCTGCGAATCATCCGTGAAAGCTATGCCATGGTGCTGAGCGGCGACGTGATCCCGATGGCCATCGGGGGCGACCATTCGCTGACCCTGCCCATCCTGCGCGCCGTGGCAGAACGTCACGGGCCGGTGGCTTTGGTCCACGTGGACGCCCATGCCGATGTCAACGACGAGATGTTCGGCGAGCGTGAAACCCATGGCACCGTGTTCCGCCGGGCCTACGAGGAGGGGCTGATAAACCCCCAGAAGACCTACCAGATCGGGCTTCGGGGCACGGGCTATGCCGCGACCGATTTCACCGAGGCCGCGGGCTGGGGGTTCCAGCAATTCCTCGCGCCCGAGCTGTGGCACCGATCGCTGTCGCCGCTGGGTGCGGAAATACGTCGCGATATCGGTGAGGCTCCGGTTTACGTTTCCTATGATATCGACAGTCTGGATCCGGCCTATGCGCCGGGAACGGGAACGCCCGAGATCGGCGGGCTGACAACGGCGCAGGCGATGGAACTGATCCGGGCCCTGAGGGGGTTGAACATCGTGGGTTGCGACCTGGTGGAGGTCTCGCCGCCCTACGATACCTCGGGCAATACCGCGTTGACGGGGGCCAACCTGCTGTTCGAACTGCTCTGCGTGTTGCCGGGCGTGACGTACCGCTAACGGATCGCCGGCCTGTCCTGACCTGGCGCCCGAACCGAAAAGGACGCCAGTGGGACCGCCATGGGACGCTATATCGTGTTTCTCGTGATCATCCTTGCCCTGCTTGCCATCGTGGTGGGCTATATCCGGCTGGTCCCAAGCGATCCCGCCGCCTGGCACCGCATGCCCGATTTCACCGCGGATGCGGACCTGGACACCGGGGTGCAACGGGTGGTCGATACCGGGCCGGGCGGGCTGGCCCGGCTGGCGGAGGTCGCCCTGAACACGCCGCGCACCACCTGGCTGGCAGGGTCGGAGGGCGAGGGGATGATGACCTTCGTGACGCGCTCTCGGTTCTGGGGCTTTCCCGACTACACGACCGCCCGGCAAGAGCAGGACAGGCTATACATCTATGGTCGGCTGCGCTTTGGCGGGTCAGATATGGGGGTGAACAAGGCCCGGGTCGATGGCTGGATCGCTGCGCTGTGACAGGGTTTTGTCAAGTGGGGCGCCATTGGCCGACAGGCAGCCGTCACGCACCTTGCGCCACATGGGCACGTTCAGCGACATCTGGCATTGGGCCGTGAACATGGTGCCGTCAACTTGAAGGCAGATCATGTCACCCAGCTCGATCCGGCCGCCGGTCTGGTCGGTGCAGTAGCACTCGACCGTCTTGCCGCCAGGCCCCGTCACATCGGCCCGGGCCATAGATGCCAGGCCCAGCGGGGCCAGCGCCACGAGGGTCACGGCGACGATGGGGGATGCAAAAACGGATGCGGTCATCATGGCGAAAGGCTAACATGTGACGGGCCTTGACCAAAGCGCGGTGATGGCACAGAGAACCTGAATGATCCCCGAAGACCGCCTTGAACAGATCTCGCAGCGTTTCCAGTATCTCGAAGCCGCCATGGCCGACGGGACGGGCGACATTGCCGAGTTGGCGCGCGAATATTCCGAGCTGCGCCCGGTGGTCGAACAGATCACGATCTGGCGCGGGGTGCGCGACGACTTGGCCGAGGCCGAGGCTCTGCTGAGCGATCCGGACATGAAGGAGCTGGCCGAGGAGGAACTTCCCGTCCTGCGCGCCCGACTGCCCGAGATCGAAAAGGCCCTGCAGGTGGCCCTCTTGCCCAAGGACGCGGCCGATGCGCGCCCGGCCATGCTGGAAATTCGGCCCGGCACGGGGGGCGACGAGGCGGCCCTCTTCGCGGCCGACCTGTTGCGCATGTACCAGCGCTATGCCGATGCGCGGGGCTGGCGGTTCGACATCATCGACGAACAGGCGACCGAACTGGGGGGCATCAAGGAAGTCACCGCCCATGTGCAGGGCGAGGGCGTCTTTGCCCGGCTGAAATACGAAAGCGGCGTGCACCGGGTGCAGCGGGTGCCGGCCACCGAAAGCGGCGGGCGCATCCATACCTCGGCGGCCACCGTGGCCGTTCTGCCCGAGGCGCAGGAGGTCGACATCGCCATCGCGCCGGGCGACATCCGCATCGACACGATGCGTTCCTCCGGGGCCGGGGGGCAGCATGTGAACACCACCGATTCCGCCGTGCGCATCACCCATATTCCCACCGGCATCGTGGTCACGAGCTCGGAGAAATCGCAGCACCGCAACCGCGAGATGGCGATGCAGGTGCTGCGCGCGCGGCTCTACGACCGTGAACGCCAGCGGCTGGCCAGCGAACG
>PAQV01000071.1 GCA_002709405.1 Paracoccaceae bacterium | reverse complement strand
GATCGCGCGCCGGGCATTGAGCCTCGCAGAGAAGCTGGCGGAACCGGAGGGCTCGCCGTCGGCTCCCGATCTCGCGCTCTTTACCTCCGGCGCACCCGATCCTTCGCAGACCCGGCTGATGAGCGGATTCGGACTGTCGCTGGCCGGACCTGAGCGATAAACGCCGCGAAACCTGCCTTTCGGGCGGCCATTCGCCTTGACAGCTTGCGTCGCAGCGCAGTATACGCCCGCGATCTTCCACAAAAAGAAGATAACCACGTGTCCCGTGGATGGCTGCCGCAAAGCGTGCGTGGGCCATCCTGTCAGGTCCCGAAAACGGGGGCCAGAGGAGGGCGCGTTTCCTCAAGCCGGTCTGGCGAAAGACCGGCGACAACGTTTGAAAGGAAATGCGATGAGCAAGCGCCAATCGTCAAAGCATAAAATCGACCGCCGTATGGGCGAAAACATCTGGGGCCGTCCGAAGTCCCCGGTGAACCGTCGCGAATACGGCCCCGGCCAGCATGGCCAGCGCCGCAAGGGCAAGCTGTCCGACTTCGGCATCCAGCTGCGCGCCAAGCAGAAGCTGAAGGGCTACTACGGCGACATGACCGAAAAGCAGTTCCGCCGCATCTATGCCGAGGCCGAGCGGGTCAAGGGCGACACCGGTGAAAACCTGATCGGCCTGCTGGAGCGCCGCCTGGACGCGGTTGTCTACCGCGCCAAGTTCGTGCCGACCGTCTTCGCCGCCCGCCAGTTCGTGAACCACAAGCATGTGCGCGTGAACGGCAAGGTCGTGAACATCCCGTCCTACCGCGTGAAGGAAGGCGACGTGATCGAGGTCCGTGACCGGTCCAAGCAGCTGGCCTCGGTGCTGGAAGCCACTCAGCTGGTCGAGCGTGACGTGCCCGATTACATCGACGCCGACCACAACAAGATGACCGCCACCTTCGTGCGCACCCCCTCGCTGGGCGACGTGCCCTACGCCGTGGTGATGGAACCGAACCTGGTCGTCGAATTCTACGCCAAGAACTGATCCCTCGGGACGTTCTTCAGATTGGGGCCGCGCCTTCGGGTGCGGCCTTTCGTGTTTTTGTAAGAGTAAGATGGGTGCTTAGCACCCATCCTACGCCAACGGTCCCCGAAAACCGGCCCGGTCCAGTTTGAGGCCAGTTTGGCGCTTTCCAACATTTCGGCGCATGGGTATGAGGTTGCAACGCAGGAGGTCAGATTATGACTGTGATCCAACCGCAACCCGGCATCATGGACATCGCGCTGTATCAGGGCGGCAAGTCCCATGTCGACGGCGTGGCCAACGTGGTCAAGCTGTCGTCCAATGAAAACCCGCTGGGCCCGGCTCCGGCCGCCGTCGAGGCGGTGCGCACCAGCGTGTCTGCCCTGACGCTGTATCCCTCGTCGGACCACGGCGCCCTGCGCCGGGCCATTGCCGAGGTCCACGGGCTGGACGCCGACCGCATCATCTGCGGCGTGGGCTCGGACGAGGTCATCGCCTTCCTGTGCCAGGCCTATGTCGGCCCGGGCGCCGAGGTCGTGCACACCGAGCATTGCTTCGGCATGTACCGCATATCCACCCTGGCCGCGGGCGGCACGCCGGTCGAGGTGCCCGAGCGCGAGCGGGTGACGGATGTCGATGCCATCCTGGCGGCCTGCACCGACGCCACCCGGCTGGTCTTTATCGCCAATCCCAACAACCCCACCGGCACGATGATCAGCGAGGCCGAGGTCGCTCGGCTGGCCGACAACCTGCCCGAGCAGGCTCTGCTGGTGCTCGACGGGGCCTATGTCGAGTTCATCGAGGGCTTTGACGGCCATGCCGGGCTGGTCGACAGCCGGCGCAACGTGGTCATGACTCGGACCTTTTCCAAGATCTACGGGCTGGGCGGGCTGCGCATCGGCTGGGGCTACGGGCCGGATCACGTGATAGACGTGCTGAACCGGGTGCGCGGGCCGTTCAACGTGTCCTCGACCGCGCTTCTGGCGGCCGAAGCGGCGGTGCGCGACCAGGACTGGGTCGACCATTGCCGGGTCGAGAACGCCCGCTGGCGGGCCTGGCTGGCCGAGGCGCTGGCCGAGCTTGGCGTGCCGTCGGACACGTCCTGCACCAATTACATCCTGTGCCGCTTTGCCAGCGCGGACGAGGCCAAGGCTTGCGTCGATTTCCTGCAATCGCGCGGCCTTCTGGTGCGCTACACGGCCAGTTTCAACCTGCCCGCGGCCGTGCGCATCACCATCGGCGACGAGGCGGCCTGCCACCGGGTGGCCGCTGCGGTGAAAGAGTTCAAGGCGTCATAAGTCTTTTAGTACCAAGGGAATTTTCATGACCGTTATATACGACCGCGTCGCGCTGATCGGGCTGGGCCTGATCGCCTCGTCGATGTTCTGGGCGATGAAACGCGCAGGCGCCGCGGGAGAGGTGACGGGGTATGCCCGCTCGGCCGAGACCCGCGACACCGCGCGCGAGATCGGGTTGTGCGACCGGGTCTGCGACAGCGCCCGCGAGGCGGCCGAAGGGGCCGACCTGGTCATTCTTGCCGTGCCGGTGGGGGCGATGGCGACAGTGATCCAGGACATCGCGCCGGTCCTGAAGCCGGGGGCGACGGTCACGGATGTGGGCTCGGTCAAGCGCCAGGTCATCGAGGCGGTCAGCCCGCATCTGCCCGAGGGCGTGCATTTCGTCCCCGCCCACCCGCTGGCCGGGACCGAACACTCCGGCCCCCGCGCCGGGTTCGAAACCCTGTTCGACAACCGCTATTGCCTGCTGACCCCGGTCGAAGGCACCGACGCGCAAGCGACCGACCGGCTGTTCCGGCTGTGGCAGGCCATCGGGGCCAATGTCGAAACGATGGATCCCGACCACCACGACCTGGTGCTGTCGGTGACCAGCCACACGCCGCACCTGATCGCCTATACGATGGTGGGCGTGGCCGATGACCTCAGCCGGGTGACCGACAGCGAGGTCATCAAGTACTCGGCGGCGGGTTTCCGCGACTTTACCCGTATCGCGGCATCGGACCCTACCATGTGGCGCGATGTTTTCCTTAACAATAAGGATGCGACGCTGGAGATTCTCGGCCGTTTCACCGAGGAGCTTTTTGCGCTGCAACGGGCGATCCGAACGGGGGACGGGGATTTGCTGTTCGACTATTTCACGCGTACCCGCGAAATCCGCCGCGGGATCATCGAGGCGGGCCAGGACACCGACGCGCCCGACTTTGGCCGGGTCAAGCCGGGGTCATGACGGTGCGGGCGGTGATCTCGGGTGGCGCGGCTGCCGTGTTCATCGCTCTGGGGGCGGTGGCCTCGGAAGCGCCGGATCGATCTCTCCGCCCGGAAAGTCGCCCTGCAAGTCAGCCGTTGGTCGGCCCTGAAAGCAGCCTGCAGGCCTCGCAGGACACCGTATTGGCGCCCGTGATCGAGGGCGTGAGCGATGCCGCCGATGCGGTGGCTGACGTGGTCGTGGGCATCGTGGCCGACGCGGCCGCGGTCGGGATCACGGGGACGGGTGGCACAGAGGACGAAGTCGTGGCCATGGCCGTGTCGGCCGACCTGTTGACGGTCACGCCGGTGCCATTGGCCGGGCCGGACCTGCCGGCGCTGGCCCCGCGGATCCGGCCTTTGTCGGACCAGGTCATTGCCGCCGCCGCCCGGGTCGAGACGGACCCGGTGTTCAGCCCCGATGCCTCGTTGCGGCCCAGCGACCGGCCCGAGACCCTGATGGAAAAGGTGCTGTTCGGCAAGCGCAAGAAGCGCAAGGGATCGGTCTGTGGCGACATCGACATCCAGGGCGAGAAGGTGGGCAATTACGGCAAGGGCGGGGGCTGTTACATCGCCGATGCGGTGCGGGTGAAATCGGTGTCGGGGGTGCGGCTGAGTAGCTCGGCCCTGATGACCTGCAAGACGGCGGAGGCGCTGAACACCTGGGTCGACAAGGCCGTGCAGCCGGCCTTCAGCAAGCAGGTGGTCGAGTTGAAGGTGGCCGCCCATTACGCCTGCCGGACGCGCAACAACCGGGCGGGGGCGAAGCTGTCGGAACATGCCAAGGGGCGAGCGATCGACATTTCGGCCTTTACCCTGAAGAACGGCAAACAGGTGACGGTGCTGAACGACTGGGGGCGGGGCAAGTATGGCAAGGCGCTGGCCAAGTCCCATGCCAAGGCCTGCGGGATTTTCGGCACGGTGCTGGGGCCGCGGTCGGACGGTTATCACCGCGACCATTTCCACCTGGACACCGCGAATTACCGCAGCGGAGCCTATTGCCGGTAGGGCGGGACGGCCTGCGCGGCACAGCTCCCGCCCACCCACCCCGCTGCGCCGCGCAGGCCGTGCGGGGTGACTGGATCAGCGCAAGATCAGGCGGGGTGCCGGGCCAAGGGGCAGGGGGCCAAGGGCGACCACGCCGTTGCGGACGTTCAGCTGGACGTCGATGGCCTCGCGGTCGCCGCCCAGCCCGGCCAGGAAGCCAAGCGCCCGTTCGGCCGATTGGGCCGCGCCCGAGGGCAGGGCTCCGGCGGTTTCGGCCATGCGCAGCATCGCCCGCCAGTTTTCGGCCCGGATCGAGATCTGGCCGTCGGGGATGCCGTTTTCATCCACGTCGAAGCCGCCCGCCGCGCGGATCTGCAGCGGGCCCCAGGCGAAATCGGCAGAGCGCAGGTCCAGACGGCGGGGCTGGGGGCGGCGGTCTTCAAGCGCGCGCCGGTCCCAGGGCCGGTCAAAGCGGACGTCCATCTTGAGACCCAGGGCGTCGAACGTGTCGGGCAGGGTATCGCCGCCCATCAGCCGGCGCAGGCGCTGGCCCGGGGTGAAATCGGGGATGTCGAGCACGATGGCATAGGCTTCGGGTTGGCTGTCGTCCTGGGCCATGGTCATCGTCAGCCCGGCCCCGGCGACCAGTTCGGTGTCGTCGGCCGTCAGGGTCCAGCCCCCGGCTGTCAGGCCCATCCCGCGCAGTTCCAGGGCCAGTCCCGCGGCCAGGTCCAGGTCGGCGACCATGTCGGTGGCGGTCAGCACCTGGGTGGCGTCGAAATAGGAGATGTACTGGGGCGCATCGCTGAAGCGCAGGCTTTGCCGGCCCGGCCAGATGGCGGGGCTGTCGAAGGTCAGGCTTTCGGCGCTCCAGGCCCGGCCGGTGCTTGGGTCGGCGAGGACCGGGTCCCGCAACTCGGTGATGTGGCGCAGCGGGTAGCCCGCGGTGCTGGCCGAGGTGAACTCGGCCTGCCAGCCCTCGGCCGCGCGGTCGTCGAACCAGCCGGTGATGCCCGAGCGCAACATCAGCGCCAGCCCGCCCCATACCAGCGTCCATAGCACGGCCAGGATGACCAGAAGCTTTACGATCCGCATGTGTCCGCCCCTTTAACTTGCCCGAAGTTTACGGTTTATAGACGCGGATTTGGCAAGAGGTGCAAGATGACGATGTGGGTCTTCGGCTATGCTTCGCTGCTCTGGAACCCGGGGTTCCCGGTGGCCCGCTCGGCGCTGGCCACGCTGCCGGGCTGGCACCGGTCGTTCTGCATGTATTCGATCCACCACCGGGGCACGGTGGATCACCCGGGCCTGGTGCTGGCCCTGGATGCCGCCACGGATGCCGCCTGCAAGGGCCAGGCCCTGCTGGTCGAACCGGGGGCCGAGGATGACACCCTGGCCTACCTGCGCGAGCGGGAACTGGTGTCGTCGGCCTACCTGGAAAAGATCCTGCCCGTGCAGCTGGACAGCGGAGACACGGTGCAGGCCGTGACCTACGTGATCGACCCGGACCACGTGCAATATTGCGGCCATCTCACGCTGGAAGACCAGGCGCGCATCATTGCCACCGCCCATGGCGGGCGCGGGCCGAACACCGAATACCTCTACAACACCGCCAGCCACCTGGCCGAACTGGGCCTGCCCGACGCCGACCTGGACTGGCTGACAGAGCGGGTTCGCTGCCTTGCGGCATAATCTCTTGGTACATACCTTGAAATTTCTGTAAGTTCTCCAAAGAGCAGTCGACTTCCAGGAGCAGCGCATGGCGCAGCCGGGCCGCCAGGCCAGACCCCATTTTTCCCAGCCCATCCGTCAGATCTTCCTGATGCTGATGGTCATTGTCCTCTCCGGGTTCGGGGCCTTCCTGGCGCTGCCACAGGTCTTGCCCGTCTTCCAGGCCAACCCCTACCTGAACGGGTTCATCGTCTTCGTCTTTGCGATCGGGGTTGTCGCCTGTTTCTGGCAGGTGCTGCAGCTGATCGGCTCGGTCCGCTGGATCGAACATTTCGTGTCGGGAGAGATCTCTGACACCGTGCGCCCGCCCCGGATCCTGGCCCCGCTGGCGTCGATGCTGCGCTCGCGCGAAGCGCGGATGCAGCTGGGGTCGTCCTCGACCCGGTCGATCCTGGATTCGGTCGCCACCCGTATCGACGAGCTGCGCGAGATCACGCGCTACATCGTCAACCTGTTGATTTTCCTTGGTCTTCTGGGTACGTTCTACGGCCTGGCCACGACCGTTCCCGCGGTGGTCGACACCATCCGGTCGCTCGCCCCGCAGGAAGGCGAGGCCTCGGTCGATATCTTCAACCGGCTGATGACCGGGCTGGAAGCCCAGCTGGGGGGCATGGGCGTGGCCTTTGCCTCGTCGCTGCTGGGCCTGGCCGGATCGCTGATCGTGGGGCTGCTGGAGCTGTTCGCGGGCCATGGCCAGAACCGGTTCTACCGCGAGCTGGAGGAATGGCTGAGCTCGATCACCCGCGTGGGCTTTGCCACCGACGGCGAAGGGCCGGCGGAACTGGGGGCCGTGGGCGCGATGCTGGACCAGATGAACCAGAACATGACGGCCCTGCAGGAGATGTTCGCCGAAAGCGATGCCAGCCGGGCGGTGGTCGACGACAAGCTGGGGTCGCTGGCGGATGCGGTGGCCCAGATGACCGAACGGCTGGATCGGCGCGACCAGTCGGCCGAGGCGCTGGCCCGCGTGGCCGATGGCCAGGACCGGCTGGTTGATCTGCTTGCCCAGCAGGGTGCCGTGGCCGGCGAAGGCATGGATGCCGAAAGCCGGATGCGGTTGCGGTCGATCGACGTGCAGATGCTGCGCATCCTGGAAGAAATGGCCGCGGGACGGCAGGAAAGCCTGACCGAACTGCGCCGCGACATCGACATCCTGGTCCGGGCCCTGGCGCCCAAGCGGATGCAGCGGGCGGACGCGGACCAGGCCGCCGGGCCGCGCGCCTTGCGCGCCGGGCGGGGGCCGCGCGCTGAAGGGGACGGCTGACCATGGCCCTGTCGCGGCGCACCGGACAACGCTTTCAGGCCTCGATCTGGCCCGGCTTCGTGGACGCGATGACCGGGCTGCTGTTGGTCCTGATGTTCGTGCTGACGATCTTCATGATCGTGCAATTCGTGCTGCGGGAAACCATCACCGGGCAGGAAACCGAACTGGATCAGCTGTCGACCGAAATCGGCGCCCTGGCCCGGTCGCTGGGGCTGGAAGAACGGCGCAACAGCCAGCTTGAGGCGCGCATGGGTGCGCTGAACAGCACCCTGAACACCGCCCAGGACCAGTTGTCGGAAACCGAGGCCGCGTTGTTGTCGGCCCAGGCCAATATCGCCGCGCTGACGGCCGAACGGGATGCCCAGGCCGAGGACCTGGCCTCGGCCCGGACCGAAATCACCGCCTTCGAGGCCCAGGTGGCCGCCCTCATCGCCAGCCGGGATTCGGCGCGCGAGGAGGTGGCGGCCCTGCAGGACGACAAGGCCGCGCTGGAGCAGAGCCAGGGCGAATTGCTGTCCGAGCAAGAGGCCTTGAACCTGGCGCTGGCGCAAAGCCGGTCGGAAATCGATGCCCAGACCGAGGCCGCGCGGCTGGCGGCGGCCCGGCGGGAGGCCCTGGAAGCGCTGGTGGCCGACCTGGAAAGCCAGACCGAAGCCCAGTCCGAGCGGGTGGCTGAACTGGAAGGCCAGTTGAGCGACGAGGAGGCCGCCCGGTTGACCGAAGCGGCCGCGGCCCAGGCCTTGCGCGCGCGGCTGGAGGACTCCGATGCGGAACTGACGGCGATGACCATGGCGCTGGAAGCGCAGCGGCAGGATGCCGAGAACACGCTGACCCTGTTGGCGGCCGCCGAAGCGGCCAAAAGGGACGTGGATGCGCGGCTGGCCGATGCGCTGACCTCGCTTGATACGGCATCGACCCGGGCCCGGGAACGGGACGAGCTGGCCGAACGGCTGACCGAAGTGCTGGCGCAGATGGAGGTCTCGCAAAGCGAGAACGCCGCCACGCTGGATGCCCTGCAGGCCGATCTCACGCGGATCCGTCAGGAAAGTGCGGCGACGCGGGCCTCGCTGGTGGCGGAACTGTCCTCGGCCAAGGCCGAGGCCGAGGCGATCCGCCTGGCCTTGGAGGCCGAACTGGCCCGTTTGCAATCGGAACGAGCGGCGGAACGGGTGGCTCAGGACGCGCAGATCGCCGCGCTGCAAAGCGAGGCTGAACAGACCGAGGCCGCTTTGAAGGCCCAGTTGGCGGCCTTGCGTGATGAGCGTGCCGCGCAGGATGATGCGCTAGAGGCCGGTCTGAGCGAGGCCGAGGAACAGGCGGCCGCGCGGGCCGCGCTGGATGCGGCGCTGGCCCGGCTGCGGGATGAACTGGCGACGGCGCGGGCCGATTTTGCCAGTGAAAAGGCGCAGTTGCTGTCCGAGGCCGACAAGACGCGGGCGGCGTTGCTGGCCCAAGTCGCGGCCTTGACGGCGGAACGGAATGAAACCCGGGCCGCGATGGAATCCGAAGTGACGCGGCTGGAGGCGGCGAACGTGGCGGCCCAGCGACGCGCGGAAGAGCGCCTGGCCGCCCTGCAGGTGCAATTGACCGAAGCGCGGGCGGCGGCAGAGGCCACGGCCGACGACCAGGCCACGGTCGAGGCGCGCTTGCTGACGGCTCTGGAATCGCTGGAACGGGCGCAGGCGGCGGCCTCGGACCGCGAGGTTCTGCAATCGCGGCTGATGGCGGCGCTGGCGGCCCAGGCCGCGGCCGAGGAAGCGGCGGACGAGCAGATGTCCCTGGCCGAACAGCGGGCGGTGCTGCTGGCCACGGCGCGCAAGTCCTTGACCGAGCAGGAAGATATCTCGGACGAGGCGCAGCGGCAGACGGCCTTGCTGAACCAGCAGGTGGGGGCGTTGCGCACTCAGCTGAACCAGTTGCAGGGCCTGCTGGACGAGGCCCGCGAGCGGGATGTCGAAGCCCAGGTGCAGTTGCAATCGCTGGGCACAGAGCTGAACACCGCGCTGGCCCGCGCGGCGGCCGAAGAGCGCAAGCGCCGGCGGCTGGAGGAAGAGGCGCGGATCGTGGCCGAGGCGGAGGCCGCCCGGCTGGCCGAAGAGGCCGCGCGGCTGGAGGCGGAGGCGACGGACCTGGAGAAATACCGGTCGGATTTCTTCGGCCGGCTGCGCGACGTGCTGGGCACCCAGGAGGGTGTGCGGATCGTGGGCGACCGCTTTGTCTTTTCGTCCGAGGTGCTGTTCCCGTCCGGCGGGGCGGACCTGTCGCCCGAGGGTCGGTTCGAGATCGCCAAGATCGCCCGGATCCTGCGCGACGTGGCCGGAGAGATCCCTCCGGGCATCAACTGGATCATCCGGGTGGACGGTCATACCGACAACGTGCCGATTTCTGGGGGCGGTCAGTTCCGCGACAATTGGGAGCTGAGCCAGGCGCGGGCTCTGTCCGTCGTGCGCTACATGGTTGATTTTCTGGGGATTCCGCCCGAGCGGCTGTCGGCGAACGGGTTCGGGGAATACCAGCCGATCAACCCCGAAGACACCCCCGCAGCGCGCGCGCAGAACCGGCGCATCGAGCTGAAGTTCACCGAGAAATAGCGGGTGAGGGCGGGCCGCTGGCGGATGCTCCCGCCCGCCCACCCCGCATCCGCCAGCGGCCCTTGCGCCTAGCGGACCTGGGTGGTCACGGTCTTGCTGTCGAGCGGCGTGCCGTTGCGCAGAAGCGTGACCGTCCCGGAATATGTGCCATGCGGCCAGGTTGGCGTCGTCCGTTTGCGACCGGTGGCGCGGAACAGCTGGGCCTGGGTCTTGGGCAGCGTGATGTCCTGGGTCAGGAAGGGGCCGTCGGGCCCGGTGATGTCGAGGCGCAGGACGTCGTCGGCCTGTGCGCCATAGGCAAAACCGAAGAGGACAAGACCGGGGGCCGTGTCGGGCAGGGTAGAGACGGCAGCGGTGCCCTGCTTGATCGCGTCGTAGTCGGGAATGCCGGGGGCGAAGCCGGCATAGATCAGCCCGCCGGGGGAGACCTCTGGCGGGTCGGCCCAGAGGGTGTCGTCCGCGGGGGCGGGGGCGCAGCCGGGGGCCTGGCGGAACGGGTCGGCCTGCTGGCCGTCCTTGCGCAGGGAGAGGTGCAGGTGGGGGAACTGGGTCTGGCCGGAGAGGCCGATGTCGCCCAGCTTTTGGCCGGCGGCGACGCTGTCGCCGGTGCGCACGGTCACGGAGCCTTCGCGCATGTGGCAATACTGGGTTTCCCAGCCGTCGTCGTGGCGGATGACCACGCCGTTGCCGCATTCGCGGCCGTCGATGTCGGTGTCAGCCGTGTAGTAGCGGTCGGGCATGCCGTCGCGCATTCCCGCGACAACGCCCGGGGCGGCGGCAAGGACGGCGACGCCCGCCTGCATCGCGGCCAGGGTGGGCAGGGCGAAGTCGGTGCCCTTGTGGCCGTCGTAGGACAGCCCGCCGCACTGGTAATCCTGCACGCCGGAGCTTGGATCGCGATCGGGAAGGTGCTGGATGTAACAGCTGTCCCCGATGGTGCAATCGACGGGCAACTGCAAAACGATATCGCTCGCCGCAGGGGATGCGGCGAGCGACAGACAAGCGGCGACAGCCGCGAGACGCATTACTCGGCGGTCAGCAGCGGAGGCTTCTTGCCGGAGATCCGCGGCTTGCCCGGACCTTCGATACGCAGGTCGATCTGGCCATCCTTGACGCCGACCTTCACCACACCGCCCTTGGCCAGCTTGCCGAACAGCAGTTCCTCGGCCAGGGGTTTCTTGATGTTTTCCTGGATCACGCGGCCAAGCGGGCGGGCGCCCATCTTTTCGTCGTAACCCTTCTCACCAAGCCAGGCGGCGGCTTCGGGCAGAAGCTCGATCGAGACGTTGCGGTCCAGAAGCTGCGCTTCGAGCTGCAGGACGAACTTTTCGACGACCTGCAGGATAACGTCCTTCGGCAGCGGCGCGAAGGAAATCACCGCGTCCAGGCGGTTGCGGAATTCCGGCGTGAAGGTGCGTTCGATCGCGGCCGTGTCTTCGCCAGTGCGCCGGTCACGCCCGAAGCCGATGGCTTCCTTGGCCTGTTCCGCGGCCCCGGCGTTCGAGGTCATGATCAGGACCACGTTGCGGAAATCCACGGTCCGGCCGTTGTGGTCGGTCAGCTTGCCGTGGTCCATCACCTGCAGAAGGATGTTGTAGACATCCGGGTGCGCCTTTTCGATTTCGTCCAGCAGCAGCACGCAATGGGGGTGCTGGTCGACGCCGTCGGTCAGCAAACCGCCCTGGTCGAAGCCGACATAGCCCGGAGGCGCACCGATCAGGCGCGAGACGGCGTGCTTTTCCATGTATTCCGACATGTCGAAGCGCAGCAGTTCCACGCCGAGCGTATCGGCCAGCTGCTTGGCCACCTCGGTCTTGCCGACACCGGTGGGACCGGCGAACAGGTAGTTGCCGATGGGCTTTTCAGGCTCGCGCAGGCCCGCGCGGCTGAGCTTGATGGCCGAGGCCAGGGCCACGATGGCATTGTCCTGACCGAAGACCACGCGCTTGAGCGTCTCTTCGAGATCCTTCAGCACCTCGGCATCGTCCTTGGAGACGTTCTTGGGCGGGATCCGGGCGATCTTGGCGACGACGCCTTCGATCTCTTTGACACCGATGGTCTTGCGCCGCTTCGATTCGGCCAGCAGATGCTGGGCCGCGCCGGCCTCGTCGATGACGTCGATGGCCTTGTCGGGCAGCTTGCGGTCGTTGATGTAGCGGGCCGACAGTTCCACGGCGGTCTTGATCGCGTCCGAGGTGTACTTGACCGCGTGGTGATCCTCGAAATAGGGCTTGAGCCCCTTCAGGATCTTCACTGCATCTTCGACCGACGGTTCGTTCACGTCGATCTTCTGGAACCGGCGCGACAGGGCGCGGTCCTTTTCGAAGTGCTGGCGGAACTCCTTGTAGGTGGTCGAGCCCATGGTGCGCAGCTTGCCCCCCTGAAGCGCGGGCTTCAGCAGGTTGGACGCATCCATCGCCCCGCCCGACGTTGCACCGGCACCGATCACGGTGTGGATCTCGTCGATGAACAGCACCGCGTCGGGATGGTCTTCCAGTTCGGTCACCACGGCCTTCAGCCGTTCCTCGAAATCGCCGCGGTAGCGGGTGCCGGCCAGCAGCGCCCCCATGTCGAGCGAATAGATGGTGGTATTGGACAGGACCTCGGGCGTTTCGCCGGCCACGATCTTGCGGGCCAGCCCTTCGGCGATGGCAGTCTTGCCGACGCCGGGGTCACCCACCAGCAGCGGGTTGTTCTTGCGGCGGCGGCAGAGCACCTGGATGCAGCGTTCCACCTCGCTGTCGCGGCCGATCAGCGGATCGACATTGCCCTCACGCGACTTGGCGTTGAGGTCGACGCAATACTTGGCCAGCGCGCTTTCCTTTCCGTCGTCCTCGGGCTGCGACGCCTGCGAGGAGGTTTCCTCTTGCGGGGAATCGGCGCCCTGGACGGGGCGGCTTTCACCGAAGGCCGGGTTCTTGGCAACGCCGTGGGCAATGAAGTTCACGGCATCGTAGCGGGTCATTTCCTGCTCCTGCAGGAAGTAGGCGGCGTTGCTTTCGCGTTCGGCGAAGATGGCGACCAGGACATTGGCGCCGGTCACTTCGGTCCGGCCCGAGCTTTGCACATGGATGGCGGCGCGCTGGATCACGCGCTGGAACGCCGCGGTCGGCACGGCTTCGGAGCCGTCGACATCGGTGACCAGGTTGGCCAGCTCTTCGTCGATGAATTCCACGAGGGTCGACCGCAGCTCGTCAAGATCGACGTTACACGCTTTCAGCACGCGCACGGCGTCGGGTTCTTCGAGCAGGGCAAGGAGGAGGTGTTCGAGCGTGGCGAATTCATGCCGGCGCTCATTGGCGAACGCCAGCGCTGCGTGAATGGCCTGCTCGAGGGAGTTTGAAAATGATGGCACCTGGCGTGCTCCTCTGATCTGGGCCGGCTTTGGGGGGAGGGCGTCGGGTGGCCCCCCAAGACCAACCATGTGCTCATACTATTAGAGTTTGGTTGATCATCGGCCGGCTTCAAGTTTTTTCTGGCTTGGCATGATCACAATTGGGCCCGGATCTGCAGGGACGAACAGATTTGGGGCGGTGCGGCGAGTTGGTCCCTTGAGGCGTAAACATTGGGTTAACAGGCGCGAACGGCGCGGTTGGTCAGGCAATCACTGTATATATAAGGCCAATATAGGCGCTATTTGGCCGGTTTGCACGGGGCTTTGGTCGATGATTGCCTTCGAACGGCCCGCAGAAGGGCCGGGACAAGACCGGGGGTGAGCCGCGTTGCCGCAGCCCCGTACGTTGCCCGGGCGCGGGGCAACGCACGCAAAAAACTCTCCGCCCCGCGGCGGAAACGATCCCTAGAATTTTTCAGAAACTGTCCTTGCGACGGCGGATCTCGCCGAAGACCTCGGCCGGGTCGGCACCATCCATGCCCAGCGACGCGGCCAGCTCGGGCGCCCGCAGGAACGGGTTGGTGGCCTTTTCCAGGGACAGGGCCGAGGGCACGGTGGGCTCTTTGGCGGCGCGGGCGGCGGCGATGGCGTCGACGCGGGCCAGCAGGTCGGGATTGTCGGGATCGACCGACTGGGCAAAGCGGCCGTTGGCCTGGGTATATTCGTGGCCCGAGTAGATGATCGTGTCCTCGGGCAGGGCGGCCAGTTTCGACAGCGACGCCCACATCATCGGCATCGTGCCCTCGAACACGCGGCCGCAGCCCAGGGCCATCAGGCTGTCGGCGGTGAAGGCCGCCTGGCTGTCGGGGAAGTGGTAGGCGATGTGGCCGATGGTATGGCCCGACACGTCTATGACCTGGCCGGCAGATCCGCCGACGGTCACCGTGTCGCCTTCGCCCAGGGCAAGATCGAGGCTCGGCAGGCGGCCTGCGTCTTTCGCATGGCCCACGACCTTGGCCCCGGGATGGGCGGCCAGCACCTCGTCCAGCCCCTGGACGTGGTCGGCATGGTGATGGGTGATCAGCACATGGGTCAGGGTCCAGCCGCGCTCGGCCAGGGCCGCGAGGATGGGCGCGGCTTCGGGAACGTCGACCAGGGCGGTGTCCTTGCTGGCCGGGTCATGGGCCAGAAAGGCGTAATTGTCGGAAAGGCAGGGGATCGTGACAATCGTAAGGGGCATGGTCTTTCACTTTCGCGCTGCTAAGGTCCGGCCCGAGAGTGACTGATCCCCGGACGGCCCGCAATGCATCTTGATGTGCAGGATCTGCGCAACTTCTATTACCGCAGCACGCTTGGCCGGGCGGCCCAGCTGTCGCTACGCGCGCGCCTTCAGGAATACTGGCCCGAGGCCAAGGCCATGACCGTCGCGGGCTACGGATTCGCCGTGCCCCTGCTGCGCCCCTACCTGGGCGACGCCCGGCGGGTCATGGCCCTGATGCCCGCGCCCCAGGGCGTGATGCCCTGGCCGGCCGAGCAATCCAACGTCTCGGTCCTGATCGAGGAAACCTTCTGGCCGCTGGAAACCGGGCTGATCGACCGCATGATCCTGCTGCACGGGCTGGAGACCACCGAAAACCCTTCGGACCTTCTAGAGGAATGCTGGCGCGTGCTGGGCCCCGGGGGCAAGGCGGTGTTCATCGTGCCGAACCGGGCGGGGCTGTGGTCGCGGTCGGACAAGACGCCCTTCGGCTACGGCCGGCCCTATACGCTGGGCCAGCTGGAAACCCAGCTGAAAAAACATGGCTTCCTGCCCGAACGGCACACCTCGGCCCTGTACCAGCCGCCCACCGAACGGCGGTTCTGGCAGAAATCGGGCCGCCTGATCGAGCGCATCGGCCGATCCATCCCCAGCGAGCTTGCGGGGGGCGTGTTCATCGTCGAGGCATCGAAGCGGGTGCACCCGCCCCGCGGCACGGTCGAAAAGCGCCGCGTGCGCGATCCGCTCAACATCCTCGAGGGCATCACCGACCCGGTGGCCAAACCGGTCTGACCCTCTGATGCCGCGCTGCGGCACCAGTTCGGCACGCGCTGCGGGAATCACCTTGCCCGGCTCAATTCGTGGGCGTTTCCACCCGTGCTGCAGGCGCAAAGCGTCGCATCAGCGCTAACGGTCCCTATTTCACCGACCAATGGCCCGGACAGAGTTTGTTAATGCGTGTTGCGGGGTGGGGGAGGCTCTGCTAGACCCACGCTGATTTTGCTGCCCCGGTGCGAGCCGGGTCGGTCAACATGCCCATGTCTGCCGAATCTGACGGTGGTGGGGCCCGAAAGATCGGAAGGGTGGACGTGTCCGAACCAGCTTCGATTTCCGCCGGCATTGCATCGCGCTATGCCTCTGCGATTTTCGAGATCGCGAAAGAAGAATCCAACCTCGACGGCCTCGAGACCAGCGTTGACGCTCTGTCGCTTGCCCTTGCGGAAAGCGAAGATCTTCGGACGTTGATTTCGTCCCCGATGATCTCGCGCGGGGAACAGGGCGCGGCCATCGTCGCCATCGCCGAGAAGATGGAGCTTGCGCCGGTGATGCGCAAGGGGCTGGCCCTGATGGCCGAAAAACGCCGTCTGTTCGTGCTGCCCCAGCTGCTGTCGGCGCTGCGCGACAAGCTGGCCGATGACCGCGGCCAGGTGACGGCCGAAGTCACCAGCGCCACCGCCCTGTCGGATGCGCAGGCCAAGAAGCTTGCCGACATGCTGCGCGAAAGCGCCGGCAAGGACGTTTCGCTCAAGACCAGCGTCGATGAAAGCCTCATCGGCGGAATGATTGTCAAGCTGGGCTCGACCATGATCGACACCTCGATCAAGTCGAAGCTCGCCTCCCTCCAGAATGCAATGAAAGAGGTCGGATAAATGGGTATCCAAGCTGCAGAGATTTCTGCGATCCTTAAGGACCAGATCAAGAACTTCGGTCAGGATGCCGAAGTTTCCGAGGTTGGCCGCGTGCTCAGCGTCGGCGACGGGATCGCCCGGGTCTTCGGCCTCGACAACGTGCAGGCCGGTGAAATGGTCGAATTCCCCGGTGGCATCCGCGGGATGGCCCTGAACCTGGAAAGCGACAACGTCGGTGTCGTGATCTTCGGGTCGGACCGGGACATCAAGGAAGGTGACGTCGTCAAGCGCACCAACTCGATCGTGGACGTGCCCGTGGGCAACGGCCTGCTGGGCCGCGTCGTCGACGCGCTTGGCAACCCGCTCGACGGCAAGGGCCCGATCGAAAGCTCGCAGCGTTCGGTTGCGGACGTCAAGGCGCCGGGCATCATCCCGCGCAAGTCGGTGCACGAACCGATGGCCACCGGCCTCAAGTCGATCGACGCCATGATCCCGATCGGCCGTGGCCAGCGCGAGCTGATCATCGGCGACCGTCAGACCGGCAAGACCGCGATCGCGCTCGACGCCATCCTGAACCAGAAGTCCTACAACGAAGCCGCCGGCGACGACGAGAACAAGAAGCTCTACTGCGTCTATGTTGCCGTCGGCCAGAAGCGCTCGACCGTGGCCCAGCTGGTGAAGAAGCTGGAAGAAAGCGGCGCCATCGAGTACTCGATCGTCGTGGCCGCCACCGCATCGGAACCCGCCCCGATGCAGTACCTGGCGCCCTACACCGCGACCGCCATCGCGGAATTCTTCCGCGACAACGGCCGTCACGCCCTGATCATCTACGATGACCTGTCCAAGCAGGCCGTGGCCTACCGCCAGATGTCGCTGCTGCTGCGCCGTCCGCCGGGACGTGAAGCCTACCCGGGCGACGTGTTCTACCTGCACTCCCGCCTGCTGGAACGGTCGGCCAAGCTGAACGAAGACAACGGCTCGGGCTCGCTGACGGCTCTGCCGATCATCGAAACCCAGGGCGGCGACGTGTCGGCCTTTATCCCGACCAACGTGATCTCGATCACCGACGGCCAGATCTTCCTGGAAACCGAACTGTTCTACCAGGGCATCCGCCCGGCCGTGAACACCGGTCTGTCGGTGTCGCGCGTGGGCTCGTCGGCTCAGACCAACGCCATGAAGTCTGTCGCCGGCCCGGTGAAGCTTGAACTCGCGCAGTATCGCGAGATGGCGGCCTTCGCTCAGTTCGGCTCGGACCTCGATGCGGCGACGCAGAAGCAGCTGAACCGCGGCAAGCGCCTGACCGAGCTGATGAAGCAGCCTCAGTATGCGCCGCTGACCAATGCCGAGATCGTCTGCGTGATCTTCGCGGGGACGCAAGGCTACCTGGACAATGTGGCGGTAGGCGACATCGCGCGTTACGAAGAGGGGCTTCTGTCCTTCCTGCGCAACCAGCATCGCGACGTTCTGGATTGGCTGACGAACGAAGATCCCAAGATCAAGGGTGACGCGGCCGACCGGCTGAAGAAGGTTCTCGACGCCTACGCCGCGGACTTTTCGTAAACCGGCCGGAACGGCGAAGGAG
>PAQV01000070.1 GCA_002709405.1 Paracoccaceae bacterium | reverse complement strand
TGGCCCGAAGGGGCAGCCGCCGCCACGCCCCCCGGCGCCGCCGTCAGGCGGCGCAAAACCTCCCCCGCGACGCCAAAGGCGGCCCAAATCCTACAGGTCCCGCCGTCAGGCGGCGCAAACCCTCACTCGGCTTCCGCAAACCACAGCTTCGGCTCGGCCAATTCCACCGAATTGCCCGACGGATCACGCACATAGATCGACCGCGCCCCGCCCGGCCAGGTGAAATCCTCTTCGAACTCGATCCCTGCCGCCTCCAACCGCCCGCGCCAGTGCACCAAATCCGCGCCATGGGCCGAGAAACACACGTGGCTCGGCCCCTCGGCCCCATGCGGAGGCACCGGGATGTCCGGGTTCTGGGGCGGCAACCGCGTAGCCGCCGCGATGAAACACAAAAGCACCGACTTGCCGCAGCGAAAGAAGGCATGCCGCCCGTCCAGCCGCAGGATCCGCTCCATGCCCAGCACGCCGCCATAAAACGCCTCGGCCGCGTCCAGGTCATGCACGTAGACCGCCGCCTCCAGGATACCATCCGGCGTCATGATCTTGTCTCCCAAACCCCTGCCTCCCGTTCTTGACAGCGCCACCCCCGGATCCCTCCAATGCCCCTGCAACCAGAGGACAGATCCATGACCGGCACCATGCCCGCAACCTGCCAGAAGCTCCGGCCCGGCGAAACCTATGACGGGAAACAGGGCTTTTCCTATTTCCAGGGCATCGCCCGCGAAACCACCGGATCGCAGGCGATCTGCATGCACATCCTGCGCATCCCGCCGGGCGGCCGGGCCAGGGCCCATATGCACGACAGCCACGAAACGGCGATCTACGTGATCGAGGGCGCGGCGATCATGTACTGGGGCGACCGGTTGGAACACCTGATGGACACCAGCGCCGGCGACCTGGTCTACATTCCCGCCGGCGTCCCCCACCTGCCGATCAACACCGGCGAGACCGAGGCCGTGGCCGTCATCGCCCGTACCGATCCCCATGAACAGGAAAGCGTGCGGCTTCTGCCCGATCTCGACGCGCTGGTGCCCTAGGCCCGCGTCACACCCCGGTGGCCGGAATGCCCGTGCGCTCCACCTTGCGCGGCGCGGTCAGCTCTTTCCACGTCGACAGCGCCTTGTTGACCGGCTGATCCGCCTTGCGGGCGACAAAGTCGCCATGGCCGGGCTCGGCCTTCATCTCGCCATCCATCATGGCCACCTTGCCCCGGCTCAGCACGTAGCGGGGCAGGCCCGTCACCTCCATGCCCTCGAAGACATTGTAATCAATGATCGACTGCTGGCTGCCGGCGCTGATCGTCTTCGACTTTGCCGGATCGAACACCACCAGGTCGGCATCCGCCCCCACAAGGACGGCGCCCTTCTTCGGATACATGTTCAGGATCTTGGCGATATTGGTCGAGGTCACGGCCACGAATTCATTGGGCGTCAGCCGCCCCGTTGCCACGCCCTTGGTCCACAGCACCGGCAACCGGTCCTCCAGCCCGCCGGTCCCGTTGGGGATCTTGGTGAAATCGCCCAGGCCCATGCGTTTCTGCTCGGTGGTAAAGGCGCAATGGTCGGTGGCCACCACCGACAGGGTGCCCGCCTGCAGCCCGGCCCACAGCCCGTCCTGGTGCAGTTTCGACCGGAACGGAGGCGACATCACCCGCCGCGCCGCATGATCCCAGTCCGGGTTCTGGTACTCGCTTTCATCCAGCACCAGGTGCTGGACCAGGGGCTCGCCCCAGACCCGCTGGCCCTTCTGCTTGGCCCGCCGGATCGCCTCGTGGGCCTCCTCGCAAGAGGTATGCACGATATAGACCGGCACACCGGCCATGTCGGCGATCATGATCGCCCGGTTGGTCGCCTCGCCCTCCACCGCCGGAGGCCGCGAATAGGCGTGGGCCTCGGGCCCGGTATTGCCCTCGGCCATCAGCTTGGCCTGCAGGTCGGCCACGATGTCGCCGTTCTCGGCATGGACCAGGGGCAGCGCCCCCAGCTCGGCGCAGCGCGAGAACGAGGCGAACATCTCGTCGTCGTTCACCATCAGCGCGCCCTTGTAGGCCATGAAATGCTTGAACGAAGTGATCCCGTGATCGACCACGTCCTTCATCTCGTTGAAGACCTGCTCGCCCCACCAGGTGATCGCCATGTGGAAGGAATAGTCGCAGGCCGCCGCGGTCGACTTGTTGTCCCACCGCTTGATCGCATCCATCAGCCCCTGGCCCGGCTCGGGCAGGGTGAAATCGACCACCATGGTCGTCCCGCCCGCCAGGGCCGCCTTGGTCCCAGATTCAAAGGTCTCGGCCGCGTAGGTGCCCATGAAGGGCATCTCCAGGTGGGTATGCGGGTCGATCCCTCCCGGCATGACATAGCAGCCCGAGGCATCCAGAACCTCGTCCCCGCTCAGATCCGGCCCGATCTCGACGATCACACCGCCCTCGACCTTCACATCCGCCACGTAGCTCAGATCCGCGGTGACAATCGTGCCACCCTTGATAACCGTCGCCATGCCCTGTCTCCCTCTTGCGCACCCTGTCTTGCCTGGACCGCGCCACGCCCCGCGCGCCGCTTTCGTCTTCTTTCTCTTTCCAAGTACCCCGGGGGAGTCCTTCGCAGAAGGACGGGGGCAGAGCCCCCTAGTCCGCGATCCCCGCCGTCTCGACCACTGCATGGAACAGCACATCCGTCCCCGCCGCGGCCCACTCGGACGAAATCTCCTCGGCCTCGTTATGGCTCAGCCCGTCGACGCAAGGGCACATGATCATCGCCGTCGGCGCCACGTCGTTCACCCAGCAGGCATCATGGCCCGCCCCCGACACGATATCCATGTGGCTATAGCCCAGCCGCTCGGCCGCCGCCCGCACTACGCCCACGCAGGTCTCGTCAAAGGCCGGCGGGTCGAACTGGCCCACGATCTCGGTCTCCAGCGATACCCCGATCTCTTCACACAAGGCCGGCGCCTTCTGCTCGAACTCCGCCATCATGGCCGCGATCACCTCGGGCAGGTGCGACCGGAAATCCACCGTGAAGACCACCCGACCCGGGATGATGTTGCGCGAGTTCGGATAGACGTCGACATGCCCGATCGCCCCCACCGCGTTGGGCTGGTGCTTCATGGCGATCTCGTGCACGAGCTCGGTGATCCGGGCCAGGCCACGGCCTGCGTTCCGGCGCATCGGCATGGGCGCGGACCCGGTGTGGCTTTCCTTGCCCGTCACCGTGCACTCGATCCAGCGCAGCCCCTGTCCGTGGGTCACGACCCCGATGTCCTTGCCCTCGGCTTCCAGGATCGGCCCCTGTTCGATGTGAAGCTCGAACAAGGCATGCATCTTGCGCGCGCCGACCTCTTCGTCGCCCTTCCAGCCGATGCGCTCCAGCTCGGCCCCGAAAGTCTTGCCCTCGGCATCCGCCCGGCCATAGGCCCAGTCCTGGGTATGCACCCCCGCGAACACCCCCGAGGCCAGCATGGCCGGGGCGAACCGCGTGCCCTCTTCGTTGGTCCAGTTGACCACCACGATCGGGTGTTTCGTCTTGATGTCCAGGTCATTGAGCGTCCGGGCCACTTCCAGCGCCCCCAGCACGCCCAGCACGCCATCGTATTTCCCGCCCGTCGGCTGGGTATCCAGGTGGCTGCCCATGTAGACCGGCAGCGCATCCGGCTCGGTGCCCTCGCGCCGGAAAAACATGTTGCCCATCTGGTCCAGGCCCATGGTCATGCCCGCCGCCTCGCACCAGGATTGGAACAGCGCGCGGCCCTGGGCATCCTCGTCGGTCAGGGCCTGGCGGTTGTTGCCCCCGGCAATTCCCGGGCCCACCAGGGCCATTTCATTCAGGCTGTCCCACAGCCGCTGAGAGTTGATCCGAAGGTTTTCGCCCGGCGCCGCCATTCCCGTCCCCTGCTCGAAATTGGTTTGACCAAATGGTCAAAGCGACGCTAACACGGGTGGTAGGACAGTCAAGCGCCGCGGCTGCCCAGCCCCGTCATCCCCGGTCTGCGCCCGGCCGGCAGATCGAGAAACGGGCACGGACGCGCGCCCGAGTGGAGTTTCGAACCGATGCCCAAGGACCGCGCCCCGACCCGCATCCAGAAGAAGAACCGAAAGGCGATCCTGGATTCCGCGCTGGACATCTTCTCGGCCCGCGGGTTCCGGGGGGCCACGGTCGACGACATCGCGTCCGCCGCAGGCCTGTCGAAACCCAACCTGCTGTACTACTTTCCGACCAAGGAATCCATCTACCTGACCCTGCTGGAAGGGCAGCTGGACACCTGGCTGGACCCGCTGCGTGCCCTGGAAAGCGATGGCGACCCGCTGGACCAGATCCTGGCCTACGTGCGGCGCAAGCTGGAGATGAGCCAGGCCTACCCCCGCGAAAGCCGGCTTTTCGCCCACGAGATCATGCAGGGCGCCCCAAGGATCACCGATATCCTGTCGACGGACCTCAGGCAGCTTGTCGATGAAAAGGCCGCCCTGATCCAGGGCTGGATGGAGGCCGGCCGGCTTGCCCCCGTTCACCCGCATCACCTGATCTTCTCGATCTGGTCGCTGACCCAGCATTATGCCGATTTCGACGTGCAGATCCGGGCGGTGCTGCCCGGCGAGGATCCCTTTGCCGCCGCGCCTGACTTCGTGGAAACCCTCTACCGGCGCCTGCTGACCCCTTAACCCGGGTTTAACCACGCAGGACTAGCGTCGTGCCCCATGCAGATGATGTACGACGGCAAAGGGGTGGATCCCTGGATTCACCAAATGTTTTCGACCCGCGCGGCCCGACGTGGCGCGGTGGTGCGCCGCTCGGTCATCTGGGTGGACCGAGAGGTCGGGCGCGACACCTTCCTGGAAGAAATCCGGCGGCGGGGCTATCACGTGATCCAGACTGCGGACCAGTTTGTCGTGGTCTGCCATGACGGCCCCATCCGCCTGTTGTTCTAGAGAAAATTCGACGAATTTTCTCGACCAGAGATTTTTCCGGGGAAAAATCTACTCCGCCGCCTTCGAAAGCGGATTGTTGGGATGCATCGTCCAGTTGCCATAGGCCGCATCCACCGTCTTCCCCGTCCGTGGATCCACCTCTCCGGGCGCGACCTGGACCATCGAAATGCAATCCTCCACCGGGCAGACATCGACACACAGGTTGCAGGCGACACATTCCGCATCATCCACCTCGAAGACGCGCTCCGGCCCCATGACAATCGCCTGGTGCGAGGTATCCTCGCAGACAGCAAAGCACCGCCCACACTTGATACAGGCCTCCTGGTCGATCTTTGCCTTCGCCACGTAGTTGAGGTTCAGATATTGCCAATCGGTCACGTTCGGCACGGCCCGGCCCACCACGTCCGATACCGTCCCGTGACCGTTGCGATTCATCCAGTCCGACAGGCCCGCAATCATCTCTTGCACCACCTTGAACCCATAGGTCATGGCCGCCGTGCAGACCTGAACATTACCCGCTCCAAGCGCCATGAACTCCGCCGCATCGCGCCAGGTGGTCACGCCGCCGATGCCCGAAATGGGCAACCCCTTCATCTCGGGATCCCGCGCGATCTCGGCCACCATGTTCAGGGCAATCGGCTTGACGGCCGGCCCGCAATAGCCGCCATGGCTGCCCTTGCCGTCGATTGAAGGCTCGGGGCTGAAGGTATCCAGGTTCACCGAGGTGATCGACGACACCGTGTTGATCAACGACACCGCGTCCGCGCCGCCGTTCTTCGCCGCGCGCGCCGGATAGCGGATGTCGGTGATGTTGGGGGTCAGCTTGACGATCACCGGCTTGTCGTAATGCTGCTTGCACCAGCGGGTCACCATTTCGATGTATTCCGGCACCTGCCCCACGGCCGAGCCCATGCCTCGCTCGCTCATCCCGTGAGGGCACCCGAAATTCAACTCGATCCCATCGGCCCCGGTTTCGGCCACGCGCGGCAGGATCGCCTTCCAGGCGGCCTCTTCGCAAGGCACCATGATCGACACCACCAGAGCCCGGTCCGGGTAATCCGCCTTGACCCGCGCGATCTCCTCAAGATTGACCTCCAGGGGCCGGTCGGTGATCAGCTCGATGTTGTTGAGCCCCAGCACACGCCGGTCTGCCCCGTGCACCACGCCATAGCGCGGCCCGTTCACGTTGACGATGGGCGGGCCCTCGGCGCCGAGAGTTTTCCAGACCACGCCCCCCCAGCCCGCCTCGAAGGCCCGGCGGACGTTGTATTCCTTGTCCGTGGGCGGCGCAGAAGCCAGCCAGAACGGGTTCGGGCTGCGAATACCCACGAAGTCGCTTGTCAAGTCAGCCATGACATTACCTCTTAGAATTCAACGACCTGCCGCTTCATCTTTGTCCAAATACGCATACCCGGCCAGCCTCATGCGCTCAGCATGGAATGGATGTCCATCGCCGCGTCCCGGCCCTCGGCCACGGCGGTCACGGTCAGATCCTCTCCGCCGCTGGCGCAATCGCCCCCCGCCCAGACGCCGGGAACCGAGGTCCGGCCCGCCCCGGTCACCGCGATCTTGCCCCCGTCCAGATCCAGCCCTCCGGGCAGGTCGCCCAGCGTCTGGCCGATGGCAACGAAGACCTGGTCCGCGGGCAACCGAACCGTCTCTCCGGTTTCGACCAGGGCGCCATCGCGCGTTTCGGTATAGGCAAGCTCGACCTCGGCCACGGAGCCGTTTCCGTGGACGGAAACGGGCGTCACGTTGAACATCAGCCGGACGCCCTTCGAGGCTGCCAGATCCTGTTCGAACTGGCTGGCCCCCATCGCTGCCTGGTCCCGCCGGTAGGCCATCGTGACCGTCTCGGCCCCCAGCAGGCGCGACTGCACCGCCGCGTCCACCGCCGTCATGCCGCCCCCGATCACCACCACGTCGCGCCCGATGGGCAGGGTCGACAGATCCTGGGCCTGGCGCAGGCCGGCGATGAAATCGACCGCCGGGACCACCCCCGCCTTGGCTGCTCCCTCGGCCCGCAGGGCATTCACCCCGGCGAGGCCGACCGACAGGAAGACCGCGTCGAACCCGGCCACCAGCCCGTCCAGTGTCAGACCCTGGCCAAGCGCCTGGCCCGGCTCGATCCGGATACCGCCGATCTTGAGCAGCCAGTCGACCTCGGCCGCCGCGAAACCGTCGGTGGACTTGTAGGCCGCGATGCCGAATTCGTTCAGCCCGCCGGGCTTGGCCCGGGCTTCGTGGATGACGACATCATGGCCCAGCAGGGCCAGCCGGTGCGCGCAGGCCAGGCCCGCAGGCCCCGCCCCCACAACGGCCACGGTCTTGCCCGTGGGCGCGGCCCGGGTGAACGGATGGGTGCCCGTGCGCATCAGCGTGTCGGTGGCATAGCGCTGCAGGCGCCCGATCTCGACCGGCTTGCCCTCGGCCGCCTGGCGCACGCAGGCCTCTTCGCACAGCGTTTCCGTCGGGCAGACCCGGGCGCACATGCCGCCCAAGATGTTCTGGTCGAAAATGGTCCGGGCCGCGGCCTCGGGCACGCCGGTCTGGATCTCGCGGATGAACAGCGGAATGTCGATGCCCGTCGGGCAGGCCGTCACGCAGGGCGCGTCATGGCAGAAGTAACAGCGATCCGCCGCAACAGAGGCCTCGTGCGCGGCATAAGCCGGGTGCAGGTCGCCGAAATTGACGGCGAGATCGTCGTCGGACAGGCGCCCGGGCACGATCCCCGGGGCGCGGTTGCGCATGGCCATGGCGGTCTCCCTGATTGCTAGGCCTTGATCCCTTGAATGCAGACCAGACTGGCACATCCTGAAATTTTATCAATTGGTAAAATCCGAAAATCCGACAGGGTCCCCGCGCCCAGGTCCGCACCCTCGTCCGGTGCCTGATAATTCCGCAAACCGCATAAACCGGACCGGCCACTCCCCCCGACAGCGGACCGCCCACGAAAAACGCCGGCCCTTTCGGACCGGCGCAAGCGGTAAGACCGCCTTCTCCCCTCAGAGATTGATTGGCCCGATCCGGGCCGGGCTCAGTTCTGGGCCGCCTGGCAGGCGATCAGTTCTTCGACGCCCTTCAGCGTGCCGTCGAGGCTAAGCGTCACCGGGTCGTTCGCCCCGGCGGTCACGGTCATTTCGGTCTTCTTGGCGAAATCGTAGATCAGCTCGGGGTTGTTGGTGAACACGAAGCCCCCATACCACGGATCCGAGATATAGCCCTCGGATTCACCGGTGAACTCGATCCCGTCGAACAGGAAGCTGACGGGCGCCTCCTTGCCTTCCTCGATGAACGTCCAGTCCTCGGAATAGGCCGCGAAATAGCCGCCGTCCCGCTTCGGCAGAAGGCCGAATTCCAGCAACAGGCCGTCTTCGTATTGCTTGTGCATCTGGCAGCCGTTGCCGGCGTCTTCGTCGACGACGATGATCCAGTCTCCGACCGTTTTCCATTCGGTCTGGGCCTGGGCCAGCGGCGCGGCAAGGGCGAGGATGGCAGTGGCGGTGACGGTGGCGGTCAAGGTGGTCTTCAACATGTTGGACTTCCCCCCAAACAGGTAACTTTGAACATGGGACTCAGCATGGGACATCCATGCAAAGCCCAGATGACAATGGCCCGGTCAAATGCAAAAAACCACCGCCATTTGACAACTTAGCCGTGTAAGCGACAATCCGCCGCCATGGGCGGACGGGGCTTTGGAGTTAATCCCTGACATATGGTCCGGACGATTGCGGGCGGGGGCCTTGGGGCCAGGTCCGGCGGGTCAGAACGGGCGTCCGGGCGGCCTTGCCCGGCCCCGTGCGCACGACATGGCTGCCCCTTGCCGACAAAAGCGCCCTACCCGGCCCGATTGCTCGGCCCCGCCCGATAAATCATTGCATTGTTACGGAAATCGCGGAACCCTCGGCCCGTCACGATTTGCCTATCAGTAAGGGTTCCGGAGGATTCGGACATGGCCACACCCGAGACCGACACATCGACATCCACCGGCACCCAGGACCCGCCCCCCGCGTCATGGGCCGCGCCCGGAGAGACCGATTCCTTTGCCATGTACGGGCTGATCACGTTGATGTGCGTGATCTTCCTGGTCATCTATCTTTATGCCGTTTTCGACCGATATGCCGAGACCCGGGGCGGCACGACGCCCCTGCGCACGACCATCCCGACCATGCTGACGATCGGGCTGGCCTATGACCTGATCCCGCCGCTCGAAGGGTTCAGCCTGCTGTTGCCCGGCGCCCTGATCGTGGCCGCCCTGGCCCGCGACATCGCGCTGTGGATCAAGCCGGATGCGCCACTGGCCAGCGGAGGCGCGCGGCGATGATCGAGCTTCTGATCACCTGTTTCCCCCTCTTGCTGCGCATGGCCTACCTGCGCCTGCGCAAGCGCGAGATCACGGTCTACTCGGTGCATCGAGCGGTCTTTGTCTGGATGATGCTGTTCTTCGCGCTGGTCTTCACGATCGAGTATTTCCACCCCGACAGCCACAATGCCCTCGTGCCCTTCCGCATCGTGCCGGTGGTGGCCGAGCGTGGCGGGACGGTGACCGAGATCGCGGTGGTGGCCGGTCAGCAGGTGAAACCAGGGGACCTGCTGTTCACCGTCGACGACAGCCGAGAGGCCGCGGCGCTGGCCTCGGCCGAGGCGGCGGTGGCCGAGGCGCAAAGCCAGATCGCGCTGGCCAAGTCGCAGGTGCAGGAGGCCCAGGCCGATGTCCTGCGGGCCCAGGCGAACCAGGCCGAGGCCAAGCTGACCATGACCAACCTGGAAAAGCTGCGCGACGAGGATTCTCCGGCCTATGCCGAGGACAAGTACCTGCGGGCCAAGGACCGCTATGACGCCCAGACGGCCGAGGTTTCGGCCGCGCAATACAAGGTGCAGTCGCTGCAATTGCAGGTCGACCAGGTGCTGCCGGCGGAACTGACGGCGGCGCAGGCCAAGGTGGCCCAGGCCCAGGTCGAAGAGGACCTGACGCGGATCACCTCGAACGTGGCCGGGCGGATCGACCAGTTGACGCTGAACGTGGGCGACCGGGCGGCCCAGGTGGCGCTGAACCCGGCCATGGTCATTGTGCCCGATGTCAGCGAGGAGCATCCGCTGGAAATCGTCGGGGGGTTTTCGCAGGTCAACCGGGCGGTGCTGCATCCGGGCATGCCGGCCGAGGTCGCCTGCCAGACCAACATCAACAGCGGCATGAAGAATTCCGTCTTTCCCGCCCGGGTGGTGCGTATCCAGGACAGCATCGCGACGGGCCAGGTCGGACCTGCGGGCACGCTGTTGCAGCCCTCTCAGCGGCCCGGATCGGGGGACCTGGTGGTGCACCTGCGCCTAACGCATCCCGAACACCAGGCGATGCTGGTCGAGGGCAGCCGCTGCCTGGTCCAGGCCTATACGACAAAGATCTCGGGCCCGCTGGAGGGCACCTTCATGGGCGAGATCATCCAGGCATGGTCCCTGGAAAAGGCCCTGATCATGCGCATGAAGGTCTGGGGCATGCTGTTCGTGGGCACCGGTCTGGGCGGAGAGGGCTAGACCCGTTCACGGTTCGCTAAGCCCGGCGGGATAGTCTGTGCGCAATCAGGCAGCGGACACGGGCAAACAGCCGGGCATGGCAGACGTTTCAACCTGGGGATGGTATTCGCCGTCCCCCTGGCCGGGATATTCGGCGGCGGACCAGGACAACCTGGACGCCAGCGGCAACGGGTTGGCCGTCGATCCGGCGAGCTATGTCGAGTTCACCATGCGCGACGCCAATTCGGACGGGGTGATCTATGATGCAGACACCGATGACGTGCAGCCGCCCGATCCCGGGGAATACGTCTTCGGATCCTCGCTGACGCTCTATCCGCAGGAAATCGCGCTTTACACCAACTCGACCATCGTGATCAGCGGCGTGACCTATTCCAACGTCGATATCGAGGTCACGCTGTTCACCGACGGGACCTGGGGCGCACGCCTGATGGATTACTCCATCCCGGCGGGCACCCATCATTCAGACGTGGAGTCGATCACGCTGGGCACCTGGAACGGGGTGGAATACGACGGGGTCTACACCGCGAATGTCGACGATCCCTTCGTCTGTTTCGCAGCCGGCACGCGGATCGCCACGCCCGGCGGGCTGCGCGCAGTTGACACCCTGTCCGAGGGCGACGCGGTGCTGACCCTCGACAGCGGGGCCCAGCCGATCCTGTGGGTCGATCGCTGCACGGTGCCCGGTGTCGGCCGCAACGCGCCCCACCTGCTGCGGGCCGGGGCCTTCGGGGCGCATGGCTCGCTGCGCCTGTCCGCCCAGCACCGGCTGTTGTTGCACCTCCCCGATGCAGGCGCGGGCGCGGGCCAGGTCCTGTGCGCGATCAAGCACTTGCTGGATCCCGAGGGCGGGCGCTTGGTGCGCCGGCAACCCTTCGGCGGGCCCGTGACCTATGTGCACCTCTTGCTGCCCCGGCACTCCTTGCTGTGGGCAGAGGGGATCTGGGCCGAAAGCCTCTGGCCCGGCCCGCAGGCCCTGAAGCAGATGCCGCCCCGCGCGCTGGACCGGCTGACACGGCATATCCCCGGCATCGAGGACGACACGACCAGCTACGGCGCGCCCGCCCGCCCGATCCTGCTTGCGCGCGATGCGAAACCCCTGGTCCGGCGGTATGGGCTGCAGTGCCTGATCCACGCCGCCCCGCGCCCTGCGGCGACCGGCCCTCCGGGACAAAGAGACACGCTGAGGGCGCGCCTGTGCGCGGGTGCGTTGGCGGATCATTCGACCCGAAGCCTTCGCAAGGCCCGGCTGGAACGCGCGGTCCTGCCACCAGCGCCGTCGGTTTGACCTGCGCCGAGGCGTCACGGACCAGAGACGGCCCCTGTAGCGTATACGAACATGCGGTGTCAGGTGTCGCGGATTGCCCAGAGCGGTGCGTCCACCGTCACCCGCGCAATCGGTTACCTACCGCCAGTCGAGCGGCATGACACGCTGCGCCAGCCAGGACGAATGTTCAGGAGATTGCCGGGGGCCGGTACAACACCAGGATCACCCTGGTACCCAAGGCCGGACTCGAACCGGCACGCCTTGCGGCGGGGGATTTTGAATCCCCTGCGTCTACCATTCCGCCACTTGGGCCCCGGACCTGCTGTAGCGGGCCGGGCCTCGGGATGTCCAGAGGCAATCTTGTCGCCGGTGACCCTTTGCCGCCCCTTAACCGCCCCTAACCCGCAGTCAGCGGGCCGCCTTTCCGACCGATCCGGAAAACAGCCGAGGCTGCTTGGGGAACGAGATCGTCAGCGCCGCCTCGGCATCCATGTGCCGCCGGGTCGGACGCCCGATGCGCACCGTGGCCGCCTCGCAGAAGGCCACCACCTCGGGCGAAAACCCGGTGCGCTCCCCGGCCATCAGGTCGATGAATTCGGACAGCATCCGGCAGATCATCTGCTGCGCATCGGGGCAGATCACCCAGCCCTGCTCGGTCTTGGTCACGACACCCGCATGGTCCAGCTCACGCAGCCGTTTGAGCACGTTGGTCCGCGGATGGTGGATATAGTCGGCCAGGGCCCGGGCCGTCCACGGCCGCGTGGCGTCGTGCAAGGCAATGGCCAGCGAAAACCCCAGACCGTCCAGGCCCAGCGTGCGCATGAGCTTGGTCGCCCGGATCGTCTTTTCCGAAAACGCCCCGATCCGCAGGTCCTTGAAAGCCGTCATGTCTTGCTCCGCACCGTGTCCATGTCCCTCCTGTTCCAAAGGGTGCCGTTATCGTCAATTGTCAGCCCGCCTAAACCGCGGCGCTTATGGGTGGTCATAATCCCAAAAAGCGCCGTATGTCCGAGTTGACACAAGCTTTGTCCACGAAACGAAAGGCCGGCTCGGTGCGCAGGCCGGCACTTTGGCCCGATGACAGGGCGCGCCTGACCGCTGAAGCGCCACCGCACCATCCGGGTGCAACGCCCCGTCACGACGGGTGCTTTGCACCCGTCGCCCCCTTGAGGGCTCGGCCCAACCCGCTGCCGTCCCGCTTTCCCGACCCGCCTACCCTCACCCGTGCCGATATCCGTCATGCTATTAATCCCTCCACCGTACTTTATATGGAGGCCGTTCGGGGCTTCGGTTCAAGATCAAAACCCCACCTTTGTTATCGGCCCGGCCCAAGCCTCACCTGCTGGTTGATTTTTTGGCATTCCATTCGCCGAGCCAAACCGGCCGCCCGCAGCGATGGCACCGCCCTCTGCCACCCGGGTCCGATACCCCTGGCCGTCCCGCCTGCCCTTGACCCCGCCGCAGGGCCATGCTTTGCCCGGGCTCAGATTTCCACGCTCGAGGCCTGTCCGGCAGATGATCCGATCCCTTTACGACCGCACCATCGCATTGGCCCACCACCCCAAGGCGCTATGGGCCCTGGCGCTGGTGTCCTTCCTGGAAAGCTCGGTCTTTCCGATCCCCCCCGATCTGCTGATGATCCCGATGATCCTGGCCGCCCGGGATCGCGCCTTCGTGATCGCGGCGGTGGCGCTGGTGTCGTCGGTGTTGGGCGGCTTGCTGGGCTATGCCATCGGGGCCTTTGCCTTCGACACGATCGGCCAGCCGATCCTGGCCTCGCTGGGCAAGGCCGACGCGATGGACGCGTTCAACCAGAAGTTCAACGACCTGGGCTTCTGGGCGGTGCTGACCGCCGGGCTGACGCCCTTCCCCTACAAGGTGATCACCATCATGTCGGGCTGGACGGGCATGCCGCTTGGCACCTTCATCGCGACGTCGATCCTGGCGCGCGCGGGCCGGTTCTTCATCGTGGCCTGGCTGCTGTGGGCCTTTGGCCCGCCGATCCGGGATTTCATCGAAAAACGCCTTGGCCTGGTCCTGACCGCCTTCGTGCTGGTCCTGATCGGCGGCTTCCTCTTGGTGAAAGCGATATGACCCGTAACCAATTGATCCTGTTGGCGGCCGGAGGCTCGGCCGCGCTCATGTTGGCGGCGCTGGGGTTCCAGTACCTGGGCGGGCTGCCGCCGTGCAAGCTGTGCTACTGGCAGCGCTACCCGCATGTGGCGGCGGTTGTCATCGGGGCCCTGGCCCTGGCCATCAAGTCGCGCATCATGCCCCTGCTGGGAGCGGGTGCTGCGCTGGCGACCTCTGGGGTCGGCCTTTATCACTCGGGCGTCGAACAGGGCTGGTGGAAAGGCCCGTCGACCTGCACGTCCGGAGACATAACCGGCCTGTCGACCGATGCCCTGATGGATCAGATCATGAACGCCCCGCTGGTGCGCTGCGACGAGATCCCCTGGGATTTCCTGGGCCTGTCGATGGCCAGCTGGAACGCCATCGCGGCCTTTGTCCTGGCCCTGATCTGGCTGGCCGCCGCCCGCCGCAGCGCCTGAATTACCGGCCCCGGCTGGTGCGCAACAGCAGGCTGGTTTCGCTGGACACCACGCCGTCCAGCCGGCGGATGCGGCCAAGGACGGTGTCGAAGGCTTCAAGCGTGTCGGTGCCGACCTCGACGATCAGGTCCCACCGGCCGTTGGTGGAATGCACTGCCCGGACCTCGGTCAGGTTGGTCAGCTGGCGCAGGATACGCTCGGCCCCGCGCCCCTGGATCGCCAGCATCATCATGCCGCGCACCGCGTCCTCGGCCACATCCTGTTTCAGCACCACCGAGTAGCCCAGGATCTGCCCATCCCGTTCCAGCTTTTCGATCCGCGTGCGCAGGGTCGTGCGCGACAGGCCCAGAAGCTGGCTCATGTCCGACAGGGACATGCGGGCGTTGCGCCGGAGCGCGGCGATGATGCGTTCGTCCGTTCCGTCCATATCAAGCCGCCATTTTGATCTGTATAGATCCATATTGGCCAATCTGATCGCTTAAATCCATCTCGAAACGGAACCATCCTTGGACAACCCAAAGATGGAGACCCCGAATGTCCGTTCAGACCTGTATCCTTGTCGGCGCGCCCGTAGACAGTGGCAAGCGCCGGGCCGGGTGCCTCATGGGCCCGGATGCCTTCCGCACCGCCGGGCTGGCCGAGGCCCTGCGCGCACTGGGACACGGCGTCGAGGACCGGGGCAACCTGGCGCCCGACACCCATGCGCCCGATGCGGCCGACGCGCGGATCTACCAGCATCAGCGCACCATCGGCTGGACCCGCGCGCTGACCCGCGCGGCCGAGGATGCGATGCGCGGCGGGGTGCCGATCTTCCTGGGCGGCGATCATGCGCTGTCGCTGGGCTCGGTCGCGGGCGTGGCCCGTCATGCCAAGGCCCTGGGGCGGCCGCAATTTGTGCTGTGGCTGGATGCGCATAGCGATTATCACACGCCCGAGACCACCAGTTCCGGCAACCTGCACGGCACGCCGCTGGCCTATGTCACCGGCCGGCCCGGGTTCACCGGCTTTCCGGCAATCGAGGCGCCGGTGGCCCCCGAAAACATCTGCGTCATCGGGTTGCGCTCGGTCGACGCGGCCGAACGCGCGGCGCTTCAGGACAGCCCGATCCACCGCCACGACATGCGCGAGATCGACGAGACCGGCATCGCCCGCCCCCTGGCCGCCTTCCTGGACCGGGTCGCGGCGGCGAACGGGCTGCTGCATGTCTCGCTCGACGTGGATTTCCTGGATCCCTCCGTGGCGCCGGCCGTGGGCACCACCGTGCCCGGCGGGGCCACCGTGCGCGAAGCGCACCTGGTCATGGAAATGCTGCACGACAGCGGGCTGATGAGCTCGCTCGACCTGGTCGAACTGAACCCGTTTCTCGACGAACGCGGCCGCACGGCCCAGCTGATGGTGGATCTTGCCGCCTCGGCGCTGGGTCGGCGCGTCTTCGATCGTCCCACCCGCGCCTATGCCTGACAGAAGGAGGATACCGCGATGACCCTGCCCCACCCGCTTGTTGCCACCCGTGACGATCCCTACCAGGATCTTGCCTTCGTGCCGTCCGACAAGGCCCTTGTGCCCTTCGTGTCCGTCGACGACATGATGCGGCTGGTCCATTTCGTGGGCATCGAAGAGATGCTGCGCGGCCTGGCCACCTATATCGAGGACGATTTCCGCCGGTGGGAGCTGTTCGACAAGACCCCGCGCATCGCCTCGCATTCCAAGGAGGGCGTGATCGAGCTGATGCCGACCTCGGATGGCGAGGTCTACGGGTTCAAATACGTCAACGGCCACCCGAAGAACACGACCGAGGGCCTGCAGACGGTGACGGCCTTTGGCCTGCTGGCCGACGTGGCCACGGGCTACCCGGTGTTGCTGAGCGAGATGACCCTGCTGACGGCGCTGCGGACCGCGGCGACCTCGGCCATGGTGGCCAAGCATCTGGCGCCCAAGGGGGCCACGACGATGGCGATGATCGGCAACGGCGCGCAATCGGAATTCCAGACCCTGGCGATGAAGGCGACGATCGGACTGACGACCGTGCGGCTATACGACACCGACCCCGCGGCCACGGCGAAATGCGCGGCGAACCTGGCCGGCACGGGGATCGAGGTGATCGTCTGCGCCAGCCCCGAAGAGGCCATCGAGGGCGCACAGATCCTGACCACCTGCACCGCCGACAAGCGCCAGGCGACGGTTCTGAACGACAACCTGGTCGGCGCGGGCGTGCATATCAACGCGATCGGGGGCGATTGCCCGGGCAAGACCGAACTGGCCGAGGCCATCCTGCACCGCTCGGACATCTTCGTCGAATACCCGCCCCAGACCCGCGTCGAGGGCGAGATCCAGCAGGTGGCCGAAGACCACCCCGTGACCGAGCTGTGGGAGGTCATCACCGGCCGCGCCCCGGGCCGGACCGGGCGCGACCAGATCACGCTGTTCGACAGCGTGGGCTTCGCGATCGAGGATTTCTCGGCCCTGCGCTACGTGCGCGACGCGCTGAGCGACGCGGGCCTTGGGCACATGCTGGACATGCTGGCCGACCCTAACGATCCGCGCGACCTTTATGGCATGCTGATGCGCGCCGGGCCTGACGGGGTCGCTCAGGCCTCCAGTTCGGTGTCCCAGTAAAGGAAGTCGATCCAGCTGTCGTGCAGGTGGTTGGGCGGGAATTTCCGGCCCATGTTGCGCAACTCCTCGGCATTGGGCTGGCGCGGCGGCTTGCGCAGGGCCATGCCCGCCTGGCGCAGCGATTTCGACCCCTTGCGCAGGTTGCAGCGCGAACAGGCCGCAACCACGTTCTGCCAGCTGGTGATGCCGCCGGCCGCCCGGGGCACCACGTGGTCGAAGGTCAGATCCCCTTTCGCGCCGCAGTACTGGCAGCGGAATTCATCCCTCAGGAATAAATTAAAGCGCGTGAAGGCCACGCGCTTTTGAGGTCTTACGAAATCTTTCAGGACAACAACCGACGGTATTCGGATCTGGGTGCTCGGACTGCGGACCACCTCGTCGTATTCGGCGACGATGTCCACCCTGTCCAGCCAGGCCGCCTTGACCGCCTCTTGCCAGGGCCACAGCGACAGCGGGTAGTAGGAAAGCGGGCGGTAGTCGGCGTTCAGAACCAATGCCGGATGCTGTTTCAATGCCGATGGTTCTCGAACAAATTCCGTCCTAAAGTCGCCGTCCATGACTTGTGTCGTCCTCGTCCTGACTGCCCTGTCCCTGGGAAACTGACCCGAAGGAAGCTTCGGTTAACAGGGACTATATCTCGTGGTTGCTTTCTGGCAAGACCCAGATGTTCCACCGTTGAGGGGGTGATAAGACGATTCCGTTACAGGTTGGTGACACTTATCCACACCTGCGGCACCCTGCCGCCAGCCCCCGCCCCGACCCCACCCTGCCCCATGCCCAAAAGTTCAGCGCACATGCCCCGTCTGATAGCTTTCAACAAACCCTTCGGCGTGCTCACCCAGTTCTCGGGCGGGGCCGAGGGGCGCGCGACCCTGGCCGATCACATCGACGTCAAGGGGGTCTACCCGGCCGGGCGGCTGGACCGCGACAGCGAGGGGCTGCTGCTGCTGACCGATGACGGCACGTTGCAGGCGCGGATCGCCGATCCGAAGCACAAGCTGAAGAAGACCTACCTGATCCAGGTCGAGCGCCTGCCAGACGAGGCCGCCCTGCAGGCCCTGGCCAAGGGCGTCGAGCTGAAGGACGGGCGCACCCAGCCGGCCCTGGTCCGGCGGATCGACCCGCCCGAGCTGTGGCCGCGCATCCCGCCGGTCCGCGAACGCAAATCCGTGCCCGATTGCTGGATCGAGCTGACCATCACCGAAGGCCGCAACCGCCAGGTGCGCCGAATGACGGCCGCGGTGGGCCACCCGACCCTGCGCCTGGTGCGCTGGCGGATCGGGCCGGTCAGCCTGGCAGGGCTGGCTCCGGGTGCCTGGATGGAGCTTAGTCCAACGGTGATTTGGGACCAGCTTCGAACTTCGAAACCTGCATCTCGGACACGCCGCCCAGCTCGAGCGCGTCGAGGAAAGCCTTGACCCAGGGCTGACCCGCATGGATCTTCAGCGCGGCCTCGCTTTCCCATTCCTCGTAGATGCGGAAGGTATTGCCCGCGTCCACCAGCTGCGAGAATTCATAGGTGATGCAGCCCGGCTCCTTGCGGGTTTCGGTCAGGGCGGTCACGGCGGCCTGCTGCAACTGCATGGCGGCCGAGGCATTGGTCAGCTTGAAGGTTCCGGTCACGACGATCATGTCCTTGGTCCTCTCTCGTGGTCTTTTGGCGTGGTCTGTTGGTTTGGATCGGCCTTAAAGGCCCAGCTTGTCGCGCATGAAGGCCAGGGCCACGCTGAGCCCGTCGGGGGCAATGCCGTGCCCGGTGCCCTTCATGACATGGGCATAGACGTCCTTCCAGCCGGCTTCCTGCAGGGCCTCGGCCGCTTCGGGCAGCGATTGCGGGGGCACCACGTCGTCGGCATCGCCATGGATCAGCAGGACCGGCGGCCGCACGACCGTTTCCTCGGCCAGGGTTTCGGGCGACATCAGCCGGCCGGAAAAGGCCACCACGCCGGCGACCTCGTCCTCGCGCCGGGGGGCGACGTGCAGGCTCATCATCGTGCCCTGGGAGAAGCCGAACAGCACCACCTGTTCGGGCAGCACGTCCTCGTCGACCATCAGCGCATCGAGGAAGGCGTTCAGGTCCTCGACGGCCATGTCCATGGATCGGGCCGATTCCTCTTCGGACGAGCCGTCGATCCAGGGGATCGGGAACCACTGGAAGCCGCCCATCGACCCGGGGCAGTCCTCGGGCGCGTCGGGGGCCACGAACAGCGTGTCCGGCAGGTGTTCGCCCAGCACGTCGGCCAGCCCCAGAAGGTCCGCCCCGTTGGCCCCGTAGCCATGCAGGAAGACCACCACCGAACGGGTGTCTCCGGAAACCGGCGGGCGGCGCCCGGCTGTCAATACGCGTGTCATCTTGTTCCTTCCCGGTTGGATCTGCGGCGCACTTCTGCGGCGCGCCGTGTCGCGGGCCCCATGGGCCTGGTGTGTGTCTTGGATGTCATGTGTGGATCAGAGCGCGCCGTAACAGGTGACCAGCCCGCGCCCGTGCGACCCGTCCAGCCAGACTTCCTTGTACAGGTACTTGCCGCCTTCCATGGGCTGCAACAGGAAGGCATAGGCATCGTCCGGAGACACCGCGTCTCCGGGGATGACATGCTTGCAGATCCGGTCGTGGGACAGGTCGCATTCGCCGGTGTCCTCGATGATCTCGCCGTTGGACTGGTCGCGGGCAACCACCGAATAGTGCCCTTTGTTGAACCACAGCTTCATGTCGTAGATCCCGGCCGAGCCGTCCTCGTCGGGGAAGACGACCTCGCCCTCGCACCAGGTCTCGCGGGCGAAATCAAGCGCTTGCGCCATCGGGGCCAGGCCCGTGGTTCCGGCCGTCAAGGCGGCCAGCGCGGCCATGCGCGCACGGATCATCTGATGCCCTCCCTGTCCTTTGCCACCCGGTAGTAGGCCCAGAACAGCCGCGCCGCAACCGACCGCCAGGGCGACCAGGCCTCGGCCATGGCACGCAGGGCACGCTCCTTGGGCCGGTCGGGCAGATCAAAGAGGATCCGGGCGGCCTCTTGCAAGGCCAGGTCGCCGGGGGCAAAGACATCGGCCCGGCCCAGCGAGAACATCGCGTAGATTTCCGCCGTCCAGATGCCGATGCCAGGCACCGCGACCAGGGTCGAGATCACCTCGTCGGTGGGCGCGTCCCGCAGGCTGGCATAATCGATCCGGGCCTCGGCCAGCGCCCGGGCATAGCGGATCTTCTGGCGCGACAGGCCCACCGCCCGCAGATCGTCGTCCGAGGCCCACAGGATCTTGCGCGGGCCGGTCAGCCGGGCCTCTTTCATCCGGCCCCAGATCGCGTTGGCCGAGGCGGTGGACACCTGCTGGCTGACGATGGCCGAGAGCAGCTCGGCAAAGCCGTCGGGCTTGCGGCGCAGGGGCAACGGGCCGGTCAGTTCCAGCGCCCGGGCCAGCCGCGGATCCTGGGCGGCCAACCAGCTTGCCCCCTCGGCCACGCAATCGGGGGTCGTTATGATCCGTCCTACCTGCATCCGGTGCTTTCCGCGACGTTCGGGCGCTCTTGTTCACATTCGACAATCCCGATACTCGGACGACATGCAAGCTCAGTCCGATCTCCGCGCCAAGCGCAATGTTGTTTTCCTGGTCGCCGCCCAAGCCATTCTTGGCAGCCAGATGCCCATGAACTTCACCATAGCCGGCCTGGCCGGCCAGCAGCTTGCACCCAACCCGTGCCTGGCCACCCTTCCGATTTCGCTGATCGTCTTCGGGTCGATGACCACGGCCCCGTGGCTGAGCCCCTTCATGCAGCGCCACGGGCGGCGCGCGGGGTTCATGCTGGGCGCCGGGGGCGGCTTCCTGGGCGCGCTGATCGCCGCGCTGGGGCTGTGGATCGGCAATTTCTGGGTCTTCGCGGGGGGCGGCTACCTGACGGGCATCTACATGTCGGCCCAGGGGTTCTATCGCTTCGCCGCCACCGACACCGCGTCCGACACCTATCGGCCCAAGGCGATTTCCTACGTCATGGCCGGCGGGCTGGTGTCGGCCATCATCGGGCCGCAGGTCGTGTCCATCCTGTCGGGATCATCGCCCGATGCCACGCCGATGCGCTTCTTCCCGGTCTACGTGGCCGCCATGGTCGTGAATTTCCTGGGCGCCTTCCTGTTCCTGGGCCTCGACATCCCCAAGCCCAAGCCCCCTGCCGCCGACACCCCGCGCGGCCGCTCGGCAAAAGAGCTGCTGACAACGCCGACGATCGCCGTGGCCGTCATCTGCGCGGCGGTCAGTTATGCGCTGATGAACCTGGTGATGACCTCGACGCCCCTGGCCGTCGTCGGCTGCGGTTTCGGCGTGGCGGATGCGTCCAACATCGTCGCCGGGCACGTGCTGGCCATGTTCGTGCCGTCGTTCTTCACCGGCCACCTGATCGCCCGTTTCGGGGCCGAGCGCATCATGGGCCTGGGCCTGCTGATCCTGTCCATCTCGGGCGTTGTCGCCCTGCAAGGTGTTGACCTGATGAACTTTTACGGCGCGCTTGTCCTGCTGGGCATCGGCTGGAACTTCGGGTTCATCGGGGCGACGTCGCTGTTGTCGGCCGCCCATGCCCCGCATGAACGCGGGCGGATGCAGGGGCTGAACGACCTGATCGTCTTTGGCGCGGTGACGCTGGCCTCGCTGGCCTCCGGAGGCCTGATGAACTGTTCGGGCGGCTCTCCGGTCGAGGGCTGGAACGCGGTGAACCTGGCGATGGCGCCGTTCCTGACCCTGGCCGGCGGCGCGCTGGTCTGGCTGGTCCTGCACCGCCGGTTCGTGCAGGCCTGATCGCGGTTCGGTTCGGGGTCCGGATCGGGCCCCTAGATCCGCCCCGTCAGCGCCGCGGCCATCAACCGGGCGCGCCGGCCGCCTTCGGACAGGCCCACCGCCCCGCGCGCCACGCGTCCTGGGGTCTTTCTGACCTGGCGCAACACCGCGCCGGCCTGCCAGGCCGCCAGCAGGGCGGGTCTTGCGGGGCCCGACACATCGCCCAGGCCGCGCCGAGCGCCGCTCAGCCGGTCCAGCCCCCGCTCCGCCAGCCGCACAATCCCGGCCTCGGTCCCGTCCAGCAGGGGCACGCGGCCCTGCCGTTCCAGTTGCGGCACGGCGCGGAACCAGTTGGCCAGGCCCATCGCCCAGCCCAGGTCGCGCACCGGCTGGTCCGGGCCATCGCCAAGGGCGCGGACCGCCGCCCACAGCAACGCGCCAGAAGTCTGATCGAGGTAGGCATCGAAATGCGCCTCGTCCTCGAACGGATCCCGGTATATATCCCAACGCCTTACGGCGACATATTCATCCATTTGGCCGGCCGTTCCGGCCGTCATCGCCCGGGCCAGAGGCGTGGTCACCTGGTGCCGCCGAACCGGCCCACCCTCGGCGATTTCATCGATCACATCGCGCCACCATTGCAGGCGCATCTCGGCAATCATCGGCTCGGCCGTCACCCAGGGGGCGCGGCTGACCTCGACGTTCATCGCGTAGATGGCAAACAGCTTCGGCCGCGCCTCGGGCGGGGCCGCCATCACCGCCAGAAAGCGGTCCGGATCGCCCTTCTGCACCAGCTCGGCACAGGCGGTTTCGTCGGCATCCAGGATCATGCGGGCCGCGCGAGCACCAGCGCATAGGCGATCCGGTCCGGCGCCGCGCGCCAGTTGGAAATCTCGGTCCAGGATTGCTCCAGCACCGCCTGCAGCTCCGGGTCGGGATCGGTCGACAGCGCGACGATCCCCGCGGCGAGGCTGCGGTAATAGGCCACCCACGGAGCCCCGACGATCAGGCGGTGATCTATAACGTCGAACCCGGCGGCCCGGGTCTGGGCAAAGATCCCCTCCAGGTCGGTCAAGGCCGGGTAATCCGCCCAGAACCGTTCCACATCCGCGTCATCCGGAACCGTGCGCACCGCCTGGGAAAACGCCACCGCGCCTCCCTCTGCCAGGGCCGGCTTCCAGGCCGCCAGGCCCTCGGTCACGCCCAGGAAATAGATCGCGCCGGCCGACCAGATCAGGTCGTAAGGCCCTGACAAATTGGACATATCCCCGGCCCGCACCGTCACGTTGGCCAGGGATGCGCACCTGTCAGCCGCCTCGGCCGCCAGGTGATCCATCAGGTCGACGGCCTCGATCGTTGCCTCGTGCAAGGCGCCCGCCAGCGTCGCCGTGTCCGCGCCCGATCCACAGCCTGCGTCACACACCCGCACGCCCCCCGACACCCCAAGCCGGTCCAGCGCCCACAGCACGTCCCCGGGCAGCCCCGGCCCCTCGCGGTCCAGCCCGGAATACAGCGTGTGAAACGCGCTCAAGGCGTGGTTTCCAGCACCGGCGCGGCCGCACTTTGCCGGTCGCGCACCAGTTTCCAGCGGATCGCGTCCAGCAGCGCCTCGAACGAGGCATCCACGATATTCGCCGACACCCCCACGGTCGACCAGCGCCGGCCCTGCCCGTCCTCGCTGTCGATGATGACCCGGGTCACGGCCTCGGTGCCGCCCTGGGTGATGCGCACCTTGAAGTCGACCAACCGCATGTCCTCCAGCTGCGCCGAATAGCGCCCCAGGTCCTTCGCCAGCGCCTGCCACAACGCGTTGACCGGCCCCCGGTCGCAGCCCTGGGCATCAAAGCTTTCACTGACCGACAGCTTCTTCTCGCCATCGACCTTCACCACCACCACGGCCTCGGACACCGACACCATCCGGTTGTGCTTGTTCTTGCGCCGCTCGACGGTCACCTTGTAGCGCTTGACCTCGAAGAACTCGGGCAGCTGGCCCAGCTCGTCCCGGGCCAGCAATTCGAACGAGGCCTGGGCGGTGTCATAGGAATATCCCTGGTCCTCGCGCGCCTTGATCTCGTCGAGTATCCGCGCCAGGGCCGGGTCGCCCTTGCCCACCGAAAGCCCTGCCTCGGACAGCCGCTTGCGCAGGTTCGACTGGCCGGCCTGGTTCGACATCGGGATGATCCGCGCGTTGCCCACGGCCTGCGGTTCGATATGCTCGTAGGTCGACGGGTCCTTCAGGATCGCGCTGGCATGCAGCCCCGCCTTGTGCGCAAAGGCCGAGGCCCCAACGTAAGGCAGCTGCTTCATCGGCACCCGGTTGAGGATATCGTCCAGCATCCGGCTGACCCGGGTCAGCCCGGCCAAGGCCTCGCGGGTCACGCCGATATCGAACCGGCCGGCCCAAGGCTCCTTCAGCAGCAGCGTCGGGATCAGCGAGGTCAGGCTGGCATTGCCGCAGCGCTCTCCCAGCCCGTTCAACGTCCCCTGGATCTGCCGCGCCCCGGCCCCGACAGCGGCCAGAGATCCGGCCACGGCCATCTCGGTGTCATTGTGGCAATGGATGCCCAGGCAATCGCCCGGAATACCGGCCGCGATCACCTCCCCGGTGATCCGCCCGATCTCGTCGGGCAACGTGCCACCGTTGGTATCACACAGCACCACCCAACGCGCCCCGGCCGCATGCGCCGCCCGGCAACAGGCCAGCGCAAACTCGGGGTTCCGCTTGTAGCCGTCAAAGAAATGCTCGGCATCGAACAGCGCCTCGCGCCCGGCCCCCACCACATGCGCCACCGAGGCCCGGATGTTCTCCAGGTTCTCCGCCTCCGAGATCCCCAGCGCCGTCTCCACGTGGTAACTGTCGGACTTGCCCACCAGGCAGACACAGCCCGTCCCGGCATTCATCACCGCCGCCAGCACGTCATCATTATCGGCCGAGCGGCCCGCCCGCTTGGTCATCCCGAAGGCCGTCAGCCGCGCCTTCATCTCCGGCGCAGCCTCGAAAAAGGCGCTATCGGTCGGGTTCGCCCCCGGCCAGCCACCCTCCACGTAATCGATCCCCAGCCCGTCCAGGGCCGCCGCGATCTGGACCTTCTCGGCCACCGAAAACTGCACCCCCTGGGTCTGCTGCCCGTCGCGCAGGGTGGTGTCATACAGATACAGGCGCTCTTTCACCAACTTTGTCATCGGCCCGGCCTCCCTTCGTGTCCCACGCGTGGGACAAATGTCAGTAGGTTAGAAATCAACGGCTTGCAGCGGCGCATTTACCAATCATAAACGTCTCTCCCGCCAAAAACCCCGCCACCCTCATGGCTTCTTTCTCTTCGCAAATACCCTCGGGGGGGCACCGCCACGCGGTGCGGGGGGCAGACAGCCCCCCTCTGCCAGACCCACACATCACGCGATCTCCTCCAGCTTGGCCGCGTCGAAATCCGGCCCCGGCACCAGCTCCACCCCGGCCTTCGACATCCGCACCTCGACGCCCGCGCCCAGAAGCGCCGTCTTCAACCGGTCGACCTCGGCGAAATCCTTCGATGCCATTGCCTCGGCCCGCACCGCGCTCAGCCGCTCGGCCCAGCCGTCCAGACCCGCGCCCGAGACATCGGCCCAATCGCCCAGCTCCGGCTGCAACAGACCCAGCAGAGCCGCCCCGGCCTTCAGACCCGCCGCATCGCCCGCCCCGGCCAGCCGGTGCAGTTCGGCCAAGGCCCCGGCCGTGTTCAGGTCGTCGGCCACCGCCGACAGAACGCCCTCGGGCACCGGCCCCGGCGTCACGCCCTCGACCATGCCGCGCCACTTGCGCAGCACCTTTTCCGCCTCGCGCGCCTTCTCGGCCGTCCAGTCCATCGGCTTGCGGTAATGGGTCGACAGGAACACGAAGCGGATCACCTCGCCCGGCACGCCCTGGTCCAGAAGATCCCTTACCGTGAAAAAGTTGCCGAGAGATTTCGACATCTTCTTGCCTTCCACCTGCAGCATCTCGTTGTGCAGCCAGACATTGGCAAAGCCGCCCTCGGGATGGGCGCAGCAGCTTTGGGCGATCTCGTTTTCATGGTGCGGGAACATCAGGTCGTTGCCGCCCCCGTGGATGTCGAAATGATCGCCCAGCAGGCTGTCCGACATGGCCGAGCATTCGATATGCCAGCCCGGACGCCCCCGGCCAATGCTTTTGCCTCCCACGACCGGCCCGTCCCAACCCGGCAGGTCGTCGCTCGACGGCTTCCACAGGACGAAATCCATCGGGTTCTTTTTGTAGGGCGCCACCTCGACCCGCGCGCCTGCGATCATGTCATCGACCGACCGGCCCGACAGCCGGCCGTACTCGGCATAGCTGTCAACGGCGAACAGGACATGGCCCTCGGCCGCGTAGGCGTGACCCGAGGAGATCAGCCCCTCGATCATGGCCACCATCTGGGGAATGTACTCGGTCGCGCGGGGCATCGCCTTGCGGTGATCGCGGCCCTTGATCGACGGCTCCAGAACGCCAAGGGCGCCCATGTCGTCGAGGTACCAGGCGATGGTTTCCGAGGTGATGTCGGAAATCGGCCGGCCCGAGGCCGCGGCCCGCGTGTTGATCTTGTCGTCCACGTCGGTGAAATTGCGCACGTAGGTGACATGCTCGGCCCCATACGCGTGGCGCAGCAGCCGGTAGAGCGTGTCGAACACCACGACCGGCCGGGCATTGCCCAGGTGCGCCCGGTCATAGACCGTCGGTCCGCAGACATACATCCGCACGTCGTCGAGTTTGATCGGGACGAAATCCTCTTTCGTCCGGGTGCGGGTGTTGTGGAACCTGATCGTGCCCATGGTGAGACCCCATATCCTTCGGGAAAGCGTGCAGCCTGTCGGCGCCAAGGCCACGCGGGCTTAGCAAGTTCACTCTGGGATGGAAACAGAAAGAACGGCCCGCCTGACGATGTCAGCCGGTAATGCAGCACGCGATAATGGTTGCAAGCCGTGTCATGGGGGTCGCATAGCAGATCGCCCGCGCCCCGCCAAGCCATGATCGCCCGCCTGGCCCGATGCATGGGGTGGCCTTTGCTGCCGCTTGCGCCACTGTCCCTTCGCTGGCAGGCTCGGGCCCATGACACGCGCTCTCGTTTCCACCATCTGCGCGCCCTTTCCGGGGGCCGAGGTCTCCGACCCCTGGGGCGGCGGCCATGACGCGTGGAAGGTCGGGGGCAAGATGTTCGCCTGCATCGGGGCGATGGACCAGGGCGTGGCGGTCAAGACCGACAGCGTCGAGACGGCGACCATGCTGATCGACGCGGGCGTGGGGCTCAAGGCCGCCTATTTCCACCGGTCCTGGCTGCTGTTGCCCTGGGGCACGGCCGAGGACGAGCTGCGCCACCGGCTGGGCGTCTCCTACGATATCGTGCGCGCGGGGTTGACCAGGACGGTCCAGGCCACGCTGGCCGCCCGCCAGCTCTATCCGGTCACGCCGGAATGACCGGCCTGCGCCCCGCCCGACAGGCAGATGCGGCCTTGCTGGCCCGGCTCAGCGACATGGCCGACGAGGGCCTGCCCCGGCTGTTCTGGCAAAACGATGCCCGGCCGGACCACGACATCTGGGCCGTCGGCCGGGACAGTTTCCTGCGCCTTCTGGAAACGGACCCGCCTGGGCAAATGCTGCTGACCGACAGCGGCCTGGCCCCGACGGGGGGTGTCTGGACCTACCCGATGACCGACCCCGGAGACCCCGAGGCCGGAGACATCCCCGACCTTGCCCCCCTGCGCCGGCTCAAGGCACATGTGTCGGGCCAGTGGTACATCGATTTCCTGGCCGTCCTGCCCGAACATCGCGGGCGGGGGCTGGGCCGCCGCTTGCTGACCGGCGCGCTCGATGCGGCACGCTCGGCCGGGGCCGCGCGGATCGGGCTGATCGCGCTCGACAGCAATGCCACGGCCCAGGCGCTTTATACCACGGCGGGCTTCGTCACCGTGGCCTCCGAGCCGCTGCTGAACGACCGCTGGAAGACCGGCGCGCGGATGGCCCAGCTGATGACCCGCGCGCTCTGACAAGGGCCCACGGGCTGGCCAATGCGCAAGGCGGCCGGCGCAGGCGGGTGGGTGGGCGGGGCCTGGGCCGGCCGCCGCCCGTCTCACCAGCGCATGGCCCCGGTCTTACCCGTAGGCCACCACCTCGAACTCGATGCCGTCGGGCCCGTCGAAATAGAACCGCCGCCCGGGCTCGTAGTCGGCGTGATTGTGGGGCACGTAGCCCTTCGCCTTCACCTTCGCCTCGACCCCGTCCAGGTCATCGACCACGATGCCGATGTGGTTCAGCCCGCCGGTCAGGTGATAGGTGTCCCCCACCGGGCTCTGCCCCTCCTTGGGCGCATAAAGCGCCAGGTAACCGCTGTCGTCGCCCACGTGCACCGTGTAGCCGTCATTCAGCGCCGGCCCTTCCCAGCGGACCGTCCAGCCGAACAGATCCGACAGGATCCCCGCCGTGGCCTTCGGATCGGGCACCGACACATTCACATGTTCCAACCGCATGGGCTCAACTCCTTCTTTCCATGATCATGCCTGCAGGCTACTTTCTCAAGTGAACTTGAGGTCAAGAAGAATTTCGCCATGCCACAAAGACCCTTGCGCCCCTCGGGCCTGACCATCGGAGACGTCGCCTCCCGCACCGGCCTGGCCGTCTCAGCCATCCGCTACTACGAAGACGAAGGCCTGATCGCCCCCCACCGCAGCGCCTCGGGCCAGCGCCGCTTTACCCGGGCCGACCTGCGCCGGCTGTCCTTCATCCGCATCGCCCAGGCCCTGGGCTTCCCCCTCGCCCGGATCCGTGCCGTGCTCGACACCCTGCCGGGCGGCCGCCCGCCCAGCAAGGCCGACTGGACCCGCCTCTCACACCATTTCCGAGACGATCTCGACGCCCGCATCGCCCAGCTGGAAGCCCTGCGCGACAAGCTTGACGGCTGCATCGGCTGCGGCTGCCTGTCGCTGGAGACCTGCGCGCTTTACAACGACAAGGACCGTGCCGCCGCGAAAGGGTCCGGCCCGCGCTACCTGATGGGCGACAGCGCCTCCGATCCCTAGACCCGGGGCGTCCCGCCCCCCAACACGGTGGCAAAGACGTCGGCATCGATGTTGCCCCCGCTCAGCACCACCCCGACCCGCCGGCCAGCCATCCGCTCACGCTCGCCCATCAAGGCCGCCAGCCCCGCCGCCCCGGCCCCCTCGGCCAAGTTGTGCGTCGCCCGGTAAAACAGCCGGATCGCCTCGGCAATCGCCGCATCCGACACCGTCACGATACGCGAGGCCCCCCGCGCATAGATATCGAACGCCTCCCTCACCGGCACCCGCACCGCAATCCCGTCCGCGAAGGTCCGCGCGCTTTCGCTCTCGATCAACCGCCCCGCCGCAACCGACCTTGCCACCCCGTCGGCCGCATCCGACACCACCCCGATCACCTCGGTCTCCAACCCCAGGGCATCGCGCGCGGCAATCACCCCGCAAATCCCCGACCCACACCCGATCGGCACGTAAACCGCGTCCAAAGCCGGCGCATCCCGGAAGAACTCCAGCCCATAGGTCGCCACCCCGCGCACCAGCTCGCGGTGAAACGGAGGCACCACCTGCAGCCCCTCCGCCGCCGCCACCCGCATGGCCTCTTCCCGCGCCACGTCGAAATCCGCCCCGAAGGTGATCAGCTCGGCCCCGTAGGCCCGCATCGCCGCGTTCTTCTCGACCGAATTGCCCTCCGGCACGTAAATCTTCGCCCCCAGCCCGGCCGCCACCGCCGCCCGCGCCTGGCTTTGCCCGTGATTGCCCCGGGTCGCCGTGCAGATCCCCGGACACGCGGGCCTTTCCCGCCGCAGCCAGTCGATGAACGTCACCCCGCCCCGCACCTTGAACGCCCCCGTCGGGACATGGTTCTCGTGCTTGACCCAGACCTCGGCCCCGATCTCCTGCGACAACACCGGCCAGTCCACCGTCAGGGTCCGCGGCACCGCCTCCCGCACCAGCTCCGCCGCCGCCTCGATCTCCGTCAATGAAAACATGGCCCTCTCCTTCGCCCGCTCCCACAAAGCACGCCCGGCGGAGCCACGCCAGACCTGCTGCTTCTTTCTCTTTCCAAATACCCCGGCCCTCCGCCCGCCACCGCCGCGACGTCATCGCCCCTGGCGCAAGATTGACACCGCCTGAACCTTGTGACCCTCTCCGCCCCATGACGCAGGCACATCTTTCTTCCCGTATCACCAACATCACCGGCGGCGGTTCCGACGGCTGGGATGTCTTCCACAAGGCCCGCGCGATGATCGCCGCCGGAGCCCCCGTGATCGAACTGACCATCGGCGAGCACGACATCCGCACCGATCCCGCCATCCTCGATGCCATGCACGGGGCCGCCCGGGCCGGTCACACCGGCTATGCCGAGGTCCCCGGCACCCGCGACCTGCGCCAGGCTATCGCCCGGCGCGTGACCCGCCAGACCGGCGTGCCCACCACCGAGGCCAACGTCATCGTCACCCCCGGCGCCCAGGCCGCCCTATTTGCCGCTCATATCGCCACCTGCGATCCCGGCGACACCGCCCTTTACATCGACCCGTTCTACGCCACCTACCCCGGCACCATCCGCGGCGCCGGCGCCATCCCCCGGGCCGTGCCGGCCCGGCCCGAGGACAATTTCCAGCCCCGCGCCGAGGACATCGCGCCCTTTGCCAGGGACGCCCGCGCGCTGCTGATCAATTCGCCCAACAACCCCACCGGCGTCGTCTATACGCAGGACACGCTGGAGGGCATCGCCGGGATCTGCCAGGATCACGACCTGTGGCTGATCTCGGACGAGGTCTATGACAGCCAGGTCTGGGAGGGCGACCACGTCTCGCCCCGCGCCCTGCCCGGCATGGCCGAGCGGACGCTGGTCATGGGCTCGATGTCGAAATCCCACGCCATGACGGGCTCGCGCTGCGGCTGGATCCTGGGGCCCGAAGCCGCCATTGACCACCTGATCACCCTGTCGACCCACACCACCTACGGGGTGCCGGGCTATATCCAGGATGCCTCGGTCTTCGCCTTCGACCAGGGCGCGGCGCTGGAAGCCGAGATCGCCGCGCCCTTCCGCCGCCGGCGCGACCTGGCCCTGCAGATCCTGGGCCGTCAGCAGGCGGTCAAGGCGATCCCGCCGCAGGGGGCGATGTACATCATGCTGGACATCCGGGCCACGGGGATGAGCGGCGAGGACTTTGCGCTGGCCCTGCTGGAAGAACACAACATCGCCGTCATGCCCGGGGAAAGCTTTGGCCAGGCAGCGGCGGGACACCTGCGAGTGGCGATGACCGTCGATGACGACCGGTTCGCCTCTGCCCTGGAAACCCTTTGCGCCTTTGCCGCCGCCCGGAGCTGACCCCAGATGATGGCCGCCCCTGGACAGGACACCCCCGACGTCACCGTGATCACGGTGGCCTATTCCAGCATGGATGTCCTGCCCGCCATGGCCGCCAGCCTGCCAAAGGGCGTCCCGCTCGTCGTCGTCAACAACGGGCCGGATGACGGTGTGGTCGCCTGGGCCCGGGCGCAGGGCCACCGGCTGATCGAACCGGGGCGCAACCTGGGCTTTGGCGCGGCCTGCAACCTGGGGACCGAGGCCGCCCGGTCGGACTTCCTGTTCTTCCTGAACCCCGATGCCCGGCTGACCCCCGGCGCCCTGCCCGCCCTGCTGGAAGCCGCTGCGCGCCATGACACTTGCGCCGCCTTCGGCCCGGCGATCCTGCGCGAGGACGGATCGGTCTTCCGGGTCAATGCCTCGCGCATTCCGCCCCGGCGCGACCGGGTCAAGCCGCCCGCCCGGCCGGACCACGAGATCGGCCTGCGCCACCTGAACGGGGCGGCGATCCTGGCCCGGGCCGAGGCCTTTCATGCGGTGGGCGGCTTTGATCCGCAGATCTTCCTCTATTTCGAGGATGACGACCTGGGCCTGCGCCTGTCGGACCGATTCGGCCCGCTGATCTACGTGCCGGGCGCAGAGGTCATCCATGCCTCGGCCGGCAGCACCGCGCCCTCGCCCGCGCTGGCCCGGTTCAAGGGCTACCATTACGCCCGCTCGCAGATCCGGGTGATGGCCAAGCACGGGCGGCGCTGGCCCACCCTGCAAGGGCTGCTGAGCGCGGCCCGCCGGCTGATGTCGGCCCGCAACCTGACGCAGCCCGACAAGCGCCACGATGCGCTTGGCCGCTGGCAAGGCGCCTGGTCGATGTGGCGGGGCACCGATCCCGGTCCGCGCTGATCCGACAACCCCGTTCATGCAAAGAAAAAACGGAAGACGCTGGGCGCCTTCCGTTCAAGTTTCGTCAACCCGGCTCATTCTGGTTCACCGCCCGCGATTTTTCTGCCTGCGGCCTGGCCGACGTCTGGGGCGAGCGCACCCGCCCCTGGACAGAGTGGAAGGACTGATATTCCGTCCCACTCCACACCAGAGACCCCCCAGGGACAGCGGGTCATCCGGTATCTCGTCGGGGCCGGCCGCTTGCCGCGGTCCCCGGCCCCTCGGCGCAATTGGGCGCCGTCGTTGCTATGCCCCGCTTAGCTGCAACCGCTGGTCGCGCCGCAGGTGTTGCACTTCATGCAGGTGCCGTTGCGCACCAGCGTGTAGTTGCCGCATTCGCCGCAGGCCTCGCCTTCGTAGCCCTGCAT
>PAQV01000069.1 GCA_002709405.1 Paracoccaceae bacterium | reverse complement strand
CGACAACAGATTATCAAGAGCATACCTATCATTTCTGTTCGGACGGCTGCCGCAAGAAGTTCGACGGCGACCCCGAAGCCTATCGCACCTCCGAGGATCCGGTCTGCGGCATGACGGTCGAGCGCGCGACGGCGGCTTATATGAGCAAGCATGCGGGCGAGCGGTTCTACTTCTGCTCCTCTGGCTGCCAGACCAAGTTCGACGGTGACCCCGAGACATACCTCGGCGACCGCCCCGAACCAGAGCCGATGCCCGAGGGCACGATTTATACCTGCCCGATGGACCCGGAGATCGTGCAGGATCACCCCGGTGATTGCCCGATCTGCGGCATGGCGCTGGAGCCGATGACCCCTTCGCTCGATAGCGGGCCGCACCCGGAATATGTCGACTTCAAGCGCAGGCTCTGGATCACGGCACCGATGGCGGCGGGCGTCTTCCTGCTGGAGATGGGATCGCATGTTGGCATCCCATTCGCGGAATGGCTGGGCCATTCAGCCTTTGTCTGGCTACAGTTCCTGCTGGCAACAGGGGTGGTCTGGTTCACCCGGATGTTCTTCAAACGTGCGTGGTCTTCGGTGAAGAACAAAAGCCCCAACATGTGGACGCTGATCGGGCTGGGCACGGCGGCGGCCTATCTGTTTTCCATCATCTCGATGCTGGCGCCGGGCGTGTTGCCCGCGCAGATGCAGGACGGCATGGGCATGACGCCGGTCTATTTCGAGGCGACGGCAGTGATCCTGGTGCTGGTGCTGATCGGCCAGGTCATGGAGCTGGCCGCTCGTGAACGCACCGGGGATGCAATACGCGCGTTGCTGGATCTGGCGCCCAAGACTGCGCGTCGGGTGCGTGATGGCGCGGAAAAGGATGTGCCGCTGGACGAGGTCCAGACCGGCGACATCCTGCGCGTCCGCCCCGGTGAAAGCGTGCCGGTGGATGGCGAGGTGACTGAAGGCCATTCCTCGATCGACGAGAGCATGATCACGGGCGAGCCGGTGCCGGCGGAGAAATCGGCCGGTGACCCGGTGACGGGCGGGACGCTGAACCGGACGGGCAGTTTCCTGATGCGGGCCGATGCAGTGGGGTCCGAAACGACGCTCTCGCGGATCGTCGACATGGTGTCCAGGGCGCAGCGGTCGCGCGCGCCGATCCAGGCTATGGCCGACCGGGTCGCGGCTTACTTCGTGCCAGCGGTGGTCGGTGTGGCCGTGCTGGCCTTCCTGCTCTGGGCGATCTTCGGGCCTGCGCCGGCGCTGTCCTATGCCTTTGTCGCGGCAGTCAGCGTGTTGATCATCGCCTGCCCCTGCGCCCTGGGGCTGGCGACGCCGATGTCGATCATGGTGGCCACCGGGCGCGGCGCCAGTGCCGGCGTGCTGATCCGCGATGCCGAGGCGCTGGAGCGGTTCTCGAAGGTCGATGTGCTGATCGTAGACAAGACCGGGACCCTGACCGAAGGGCGTCCGTCGCTGACGGATGCGTTCCCGGCCGAAGGTGTTTCGGAAGAGGATCTTCTGTCCTTCGCCGCAGCCCTGGAACGCGGATCGGAACACCCTTTGGCCGAGGCCATTGTCGCCGGGGCCGAGGATGCCGGGGCGCAGTCGCGCGACAGCGCGGCGTTCGAGGCGGTGACCGGCAAGGGTGTCAGGGGAACGGTGGACGGGCATGAGGCGGCGCTGGGAAATGCGGCGCTGATGGCCGATCTGGGCGTCGAGACGGGCCCGTTCGGGGACCGTGCGAAAGCCCTGCAACAGGACGGCAAGACGGCGATGTTCCTGTCTCTGGACGGGCAGATCGCGGGGATCGTGGCCGTAGCCGACCGGATCAAGGACAGCACGCCCGAGGCCATCCGGGCCCTGCACGAGGCCGGTCTGAGGATCGTCATGGCGACCGGCGATGCCGAAGGGACCGCACAGGCCGTCGCGCGGGACCTGAACATCGACGAGGTTCATGCCGAGGTCAGCCCCGAGGACAAGCACGCCCTGGTCGAAAAGCTGCGGGGCGAGGGCCATTCGGTTGCCATGGCCGGTGACGGGGTGAACGACGCGCCGGCCCTGGCGGCGGCGGATGTGGGCATCGCGATGGGCACCGGGGCGGACGTGGCGATGGAAAGTGCGGGCATCACGCTGGTGAAAGGCGACCTGGGCGGCATCGTCCGGGCCCGCCAACTGGCCGAGGCGACCATGCGCAACATCCGCCAGAACCTGTTCTTTGCCTTTGTCTACAACTCGGCCGGCGTGCCTTTGGCGGCGGGGATCCTCTATCCGTTCTTCGGTGTCCTGCTGTCCCCCATCGTGGCCGCCGCGGCCATGAGCCTGTCGTCGGTGTCGGTGATCAGCAACGCTCTCAGGCTGCGAATGGCGCGGCTGTAACCTTGGATAAGGTTCGGGATGCCGGCCCGCTTGGGCGGTGTGAGGAGATGTTGACGGGACCGCGAGCAGCGAAGCGCCGAGGCCGGAACAATGCGCTTGCCAGCGGTCCCGGGCCGAGGCTTTCATCTTGGCTTGATGACCCTGTGGCACTAGCTGGTCACCCTGGCCGCAATGATGCGTGTCCCGGTGTCTTTGCTTGTGTCGGGCGGGGCCGCCATGGAGATGGATGGCTGCGACATGCATCCGGCCAGTGGGGCCTCGACCCACGCGGCGCATGACATGGCCGGTGATCCGGCGCCTATGGCAGTTATCCTTGTCCGGACGGGGCGGCGAACGCCAGGTCGGCGGCTGGGTCCAAGGCTGCCCCACAGAGGCTTTGTGCAAGTCACTGAGCCTGGCGGCCGCGTGGTGTCCTGGGAAGATGCGGCCAGGCGCGACGCGTGTCATGGTGTCTGTCAGGCGGTCGCAGGGTGCGCGGCCGGTTCGCCAAGGATCCGTGCCGGGACCGGGACAGGATGCGGGGAGCGCCTCCATATGCCCGCCGCCCGCATCCAGGACGTCCTGCATCTGCATTTCCCAGTAGCAATAACGCTGCTTCCGCACGGGGATAATCCGGGGAAATTGGCCCAAAACGCAATTGAAACGAGGGCTTGATATTGCGCGTGTTCGTGCCCGTCTGCTGCACCATGACGACCGCGCCAGCGCCGGACGACCACCCAGGACGAGGCCGACTGCATCGGCTTGGACCGTGCATTGCACGTCCACCGACGCGCCAGGGCCTGGCAGTGCCGCACGGATCAGGGAGGCCGCCATCGGGTCGCTTGAACGGCCTCCCATCATGCCGGTGTCACCAGCTGTTGTAGCCCAGGTACTTGCCGGACATCTCGATCTTTACGCGATCGCCCTTGGGTTTTTCGACCCGTTCGACCTTCATGTCGAAGTCGATGGCGGACATGATGCCGTCGCCGAATTTCTCGTGGATCAGCGCCTTGATGGTCGGGCCGTAGACGCCGACGATCTCGTAAAGGCGGTAGATGCAGGGATCGGTCGGCACCGTCTGTTCCCAGATCTTGGTGGGGCTTTCTTCCAGCACGTCGGCGGCCTCGGCCGGCAGGTCGAGCAACTGGACCAGGGCGGCGGCCTTGTCGGCGGGCATGGCGTTCATGCCCATGCAGGCCGAATGGGTCCAGACCGGCGACATGCCGATGGCCTCGGCGATGCCTTCCCAGGTCAGGCCGGTCTTCTTGCGGGCCGAAATGATCAGGGCGGTGATGTCTTCACGGGTCAAGTCTTGGTGTGGTGCCAGGTCTTTCACGGGTGGTCCTCCTGCTTGGGTCAACCGGCCAGTTGCACGGCAAGGAAAAGACAGAGCACCGCGAGGATCGCGGAGACGCCCTGCCAGAAACGGATCGGGTTGCGTTCGGCCAGCGGCACGAAGCGGTCGGCGCGCCAGGTTGTGCCGGGGCGCCTGAGATCGGCGCAGAATTCCGACAGCGCGTCGTAGCGGCGCAGCGGATCGGGATGACAGGCCCGGCGCAGGGCGCTGTCCATCCAGTCGGGCACGGCGTTGTCCTCGCTGCGCGCCGGGGCATAGGTCAGCCGGGCCTGGTCGCGCCGCGACCGGATGCGCGCGACCCTGGCGCCGTAGGGCAGGCGGCCGGTCAGCATCTCGTAGGCGATCACGCCCAGGGCGAACTGGTCCGACCGCCAGCAGAGCGCGTCTCCGGCGAAATATTCGGGCGCGGTGTACTGGAAGGTGCCGGGGATCTGTCCCAGCGTGCCGGGGGCGGCCTCTTCGACGCCGGGGACGGCGGTGGAGCCGAGGTCGATGATCTTCACCGTGCCACTGGCATCGATCATGATGTTTTCGGGGCGCAGGTCCTGGTGCACCATCTCGCGCCGGTGGAAGGCGCGCAGGCCGCTCGCGATCTGGGAAATGATGTCGCGGACCTGGTCCGGCGCGGGTGTCGGATGATCCGTCATCCATTGGCGCAGGGTGATGCCCTGGACGAACTCGGTGACCACGTAAAGCCCGGACCGGGGCGTGGGCGCTTGGGCGGCGCGCAGCACATGGGCAGAGTTCAGGCGCCGGCCGATCCATTCCTCCAGCGCGAACCGGCGGAGGTAGTCGGCATCGTTGGCCATCTCCATCGACGGGATCTTGAGAGCGACACGGGCGCCGTCAGGATCGGTCGCCAGGTAGACATGGCTGCGGGCGGTGGCGTGGATCTCGCGTTCGATCCGGAACCCGTCGATCCGCTCGCCGGCATTGGGCAGCGGTGGAACCGGCAGCGGCGGGCCGTCGACGTCGATTTCGGCCGGGGGCAGGGCGTCGACACGCAGGATCTGGACGGTCAGGTTGTCGGCGCTGCCGGCGCGCAGCGCGGCTTGTCCGAGGTGGCGGGCCGCGGCGTCCAGGTCGGCGGTGTGTTCGGGCTGCATGGCCAGGGCCTGGGCGACGGTGGCGGCGGTGATGTAGTCGTGCACGTCATCGGTGGTCAGCAGGAAGACGTCTCCGACCCGCAGGCCGACCCTGCGATAGTCGATGTCCACGTCCCGGCCGACCCCGAGCGCTCGGCCCAGGTAGCTTTCGCCGGGGGACAGAACGACGCGATGGTCCTTGGTCAGGGGTTCAAGGCTGGCTCCGGACAGGCGGCTGGCCCGGCTGTCGCCGACGTGCAGCACATGGGCCTCGTGCCCCTTCAGGATCAGCGCGCAAAGGGTGCACACGCGGCCCGCGTTGACGTCCTCGACCGAGGTGTTCTGCCCATGCAGCCAGGCGTTGGTCGAGGCGATGACCCGGGAGGCGGCGGTCCGCACGGTCCAGGCGTCGGGGGTGGCGTAGTAATCGGTGAGCAGGGACTTGACCGCCGTTTCCGCGGCCTCTCGGCTGACACGCGACGACGAGATCCCGTCGGCCACGGCAAGGGTGATCCCCTTGAGCATCAGCGCTGTGCCGGTCGGCATGACGGCACCGTGGAAATCCTGGTTATCGGGTTTCCGGCCCGCGTCGGACCATTGTCCGAGCGTGATGCGCAAGGTTGAACCTGTCTGGGAAAAATCCTTGGGCATGACCGTTGCTCCGGAAAGGAACCGGTCCCGCACAGGGCGGGACCGGCGGTAAGGATTACTCGGCCGGGACGCCCGAGACGTCGTCGTTGCGCGCCACGTTGGCGTTGCGCTTCGGCGATTCCTTGAAGTGGGTGGCGTAGATCATGCCGCCGACGAAGGTCAGGCCACCGACGAGGTTGCCCAGGACGACAGGGATCTCGTTGTAGATGAAGTAGTCGGCCCAGGTGAATTCACCGCCCAGCATGATGCCGCTCGGGAACAGGAACATGTTCACGATCGAGTGCTCGAAGCCCAGGTAGAAGAAGACCAGGATCGGCATCCACATCGCCATGATCTTGCCCGAGACCGAGTTCGACATCATCGCGGCCACCACACCGGTCGACACCATCCAGTTGCACATCACGGCGCGGACGAAGACGGTCAGCAGGCCTGCGCCACCGGCGGCGGCATAGCCCAGGGTGCGGCTTTCACCGATCACGCCGATCTTCTGACCAACGGCGTTGGGTTCCTGGCTGAAGCCCATGGTGAAGATGATCGCCATGAAGACGGCCACGGTCATCGCACCGGCGAAGTTGCCGCAGAACACCAGGCCCCAGTTGCGGAAGACGCCGCCCCAGGTCACGCCCGGACGCTTGGCCAGCAGGGCAAGCGGGGCCAGGGTGAAGACGCCGGTCAGCAGGTCGAAGCCCAGCAGGTACAGCGTGCAGAAGCCCACCGGGAAGAGCAGCGAGGCGACCAGGAAGTTGCCGGTGTTGACCGCGATGGTCACGGCAAAGGCGGCGGCCAGGGCCAGGATGGCTCCGGCCATGTAGGCGCGGATCAGGGTGTCCTTGGTGGACATGAAGACCTTGGATTCGCCGGCGTCGACCATCTTGGCCGCGAATTCCTTCGGGGTAACATACGACATTCACGTAGTCCTTTCAGAGGGGGTTTCAGGGCCTGAGGTCAGGCGCCATCGTTTGAACGGGGAGTGAGGTTCAGGTAGATGTCCCGACCGTCGACACGGACCGGATAGGTTGCGGTCCCGCCTTCGTCGGCGCCTTGCGCCGTGCCTGTGGAAAGCGAGATCACCCAGTTGTGCAGGGGGCAGGTGACGCAACCGTCGTGCACGATCCCCTGGCTGAGGGGCCCCTTCTTGTGGGGGCATTTGTCTTCGAGAGCGAAGATCCGGTCGGTGGCGGTGCGGAACACGGCGATCGTCATGTCGCCATGGGTCACGCAGCGCGCGCCTTGTTGCGGGATGTCGTCGACGGTGCCGATCAGGCGCCAGTCAAGATCCATCTGGTGTAGAGAGACGTTCATTCTGCGGGCTCCATGACGGGGTGGTCGAGAACGGCCATCGGTTTGAATTCGTGCTTGTCCAGGCCCGAGACGCGCTCGGACCAGGGGTCGGTCTGGACGAATTTCTGGGAGAAGACGAAACGGTCGAAATAGGCGCGGCGGCTGTCGAGATCGTCGAAGATCGCGGCCTTCACGGTGTCGTAGCCGACCCGGTCGGCCCACTTGTAGACGCGTTCAAGGTAGAAGCCCTGTTCGCGGTACATCTGGGTCAGGGCGCCGGCGATCTCGATCACCTCGTCCTCGGTCTTCACCGTGCCCAGCTCGGTCGTGCCCTTGATATGCAGGCCGGCAGCGCCGCCATAGACCACCTGGTAGCCGCTCTCGACGCAGATGACGCCGATGTCCTTGCAGGTGGCCTCGGCGCAGTTGCGCGGGCAGCCGGTGACCGCCAGCTTGACCTTGGCCGGCGTCCAGGAGCCCCAGAGGAATTTCTCGAGCTTGATGCCAAGGCCGGTGCTGTCTTGCGTCCCGAATCGGCACCAGGTGGACCCGACACAGGTCTTCACCGTGCGCAGCCCCTTGGCATAGGCATGCCCCGAAACCAGCCCGGCGGCATTCAGGTCGGCCCAGACGGCAGGCAGGTCTTCCTTCTTCACGCCCAGCAGGTCGATGCGCTGTCCGCCGGTGACCTTCACGTCCGGGATGGCGAACTTGTCGACCACGTCGGCGATGGCACGCAGCTCATCGGCCGAGGTCATCCCGCCCCACATCCGCGGGACCACCGAATAGGTGCCGTCCTTCTGGATGTTGGCGTGAACGCGTTCGTTGATGAAGCGGCTCTGCTGGTCGTCGATATATTCGCCGAGCCAGTCGGACAGCAGGTAGTAGTTCAGCGCGGGGCGGCACTTGGCGCAGCCGTTGGCGGTGGACCATTCCAGTTCCTGCATCACGGCGGGGATCGACTTCAGCCCCTGTGCCTTGATCAGTCGGCGCACCTCGCCATGGCCGAGCGTCGTGCAGCCGCACATGCCCTCGGCCGTCTTCTCGAAACTGTCGCCGAGGGTCAGCGCGATGACCGATTCCACCAGCCCCGTGCAGGTCCCGCAGGAGGCCGAGGCCTTGGTATGCGCCCGCACCTCGGCCAGCGAGGTCAGGCCCTTGTCGGTGATGGCCTGCTGGATCGTGCCCTTGCAGATGCCGTTGCAGCCGCAGATTTCCGCATCGGCCCCCAGGTTGGCGACGGCCGCAAGCGGGTCGGCCGCGCCTCCGCCCTGGTGGGCCTGCCCGAAGATCAGCGTGTCGCGGATCTCCGACACGTCCTCACCCGATTTCAGCAATTCGTTGTACCAGGCGCCGTCGGCCACATCGCCGTGCAGCACGGCGCCGATGACGCGGTTGTCCTGCAGGATCACGCGGCGATAGGTGCCGCGGGCGGCATCGCGCAGGACCACGTCCTCGCGGCCCGGGCCATCGCCGAAATCGCCGACGGAATACAGGTTGATGCCGGTGACCTTCAGCTTGGTTGGCGTCTCGACATGGGCAAAAGGCGGCCGCCGTATCGGTCAGCGTGGCGGCGGCGACGCGGGCCATCTGGTAGAGCGGCGCGACAAGGCCATAGACCCGGCCATCGACCTCGACGCATTCGCCGACCGACAGGATGTCGGGGTCCGAGGTCCGCATGGCAGCGTCAGTGACGATGCCCCGGCCCACGTCCAGACCGGCATCAGTGGCCAGCGCCGTGCTGGGCCGGATGCCCACGGCCATGACCACCAGCGCGGCCTCGATCACGGTGCCGTCTTCCAGCTCGACCGCTTCGACCTTGTCCTCGCCCAGGATGGCCTTGGTATTGGCGCCGCAGCGCACCTCGATCCCGCGGCCTTCCAGTTCCTTCTGCAGCAGATAGCCGGCGGTCGGGTCCAGCTGGCGTTCCAGCAGGGTCGGCATCAGGTGCAGGACGGTGACCTCCATGCCCTGCGCCTTCAGCCCGGCAGCGGCTTCCAGCCCGAGAAGCCCTCCGCCGATGACCACGGCGCGCCCACCCTGGGCGGCCGCCAGTTTCATCGCGTCGACATCGTCCAGGTCGCGGTACGCCAGCACGCCGGGCAGCGTGTGGCCGGGCACGGGGATGATGAAGGGCTGCGACCCGGTGGCGATGACCAGCTTGTCGTAAGCGGCGGTGATGCCGCCTTCAGAGGTCACGGTTTTGGCAGCACGGTCGATCTGCGTGACCTTCTGGCCGCGGTGCAGCGTGATCCCGTGGGTTTCGTACCAGGCGTCGTCATGGATGACGATATCGTCAAAGCTCTTCTCGCCCGACAGGACCGGCGACAGCATGATACGGTCGTAGTTCACCCGCGGTTCGGCGTTGAAGATCGTGACGTCATAGGCGCCCTGGGCGTCGAAAAGATGTTCGAGCAGGCGGCCGGGGGCCATTCCATTGCCAATGATAACAAGCTGTTGCTTGGACATGACTGTCTCCGGTTCGATCGGCGGAACCGGGATGTCCGGGCCGCGGCGGTTTCGGTCAGGGAGCATGCCAAGAGGCAGGGCGCTCCCGCGGTCTGAAGTGGTCAGAGCGTCAAGCAGTGCCTTTGCTGCGGGGCCCAAGGGGCCGATGTGACTGAAAACGCCGCGCCGTTGCGGCTGGTGGAGACGTATCCGCCTCGCTTATTCATTCATTATTGGAGAATGTTTTTTCGGCGTGATACTTAATTTGAAGTTTCCAGAAATTCGCTGGCGGGTTGCCGCCAGCAGCGCCGCTGAGGGGCAGAATTTGCCCTCGTGTTCCGCAGAATCCCGCCCGATGCACGCGGTTTGTGCGATCTTTGCACGGGTTGTCGGGCGGAAGGGGGCAGGCTGCGGGCGGATCTGACCTGCGGACAGGGCAGGGTGCCCTGGTCTTGTCGCAAATCCGCCAAAGCGGCGATTCGATTCGCTCACTTGGCGGTGACAAAGTCCGATTCGGTGGGAGAGGCGCCTTGCAGGATCGCCAGGGTCCGAGGGTGGGCCAGAACGGAATCGGCTAGGCTGAAGCGGTCAAGCGATTGATAAAACGCATCTTTTGCCTCTGCAAGGCCGCGCACAAGGCCGCAAGAGCCCCTCAGGATACATGTCGAGCAATCGACCATCTGATCGTCGCCCTCCATGAAGCGGGCGATTTCGCCGATGCGGATCGCGGCGGCCGGGCGGGCGAGGGCGACGCCTCCGGCCCTGCCCCGGGTGCTTTTCAGGAAGCCGCCATCGACAAGTTGGTTGACCACTTTCATGAGATTGCTGCGCGACAGCTCGTGTGCCCGCGTGATCTCGGAGATCGGGACGATGCGATCCTGGTGCGCGCCCAGGTACAGGCACACACGCAAGGCGTAGTCAGTGAACTTGGATAGATGCACCGTGATTTCCGCAGACGTATATATGCATTATCTGTGAATATATTTTCCATGTTCAAGGCTTCTGTTAACCAAGAGACATTCAGTAACCTTCAGACACGGCCAGTAGCTTGAAGGAAGCCGTGTATTTGATCAGGCGGTGCAGACCCGGCTTCGACGATCCGGCGATGTCCCGCAGCTCTGACATGCCGTTGACGATGACATCGACACTAGCATGGAACCGGTCGACGACCAGGCCCACTTCGCTTTCGTCCAGCTCTACGACCAAAATGTTAATTTCGTCCGCATCTGCCTGGTTCGGGCAGCCAAACAGGCTGCGCAGGCGCAAAAGCGGGATCATCCGGTCGCGCAGGACGATCATTTCCTCGTCGCGCTGGTAGGTCGCGATGCGGATGACGCCCTCTTCGGGCTTGCCGGGGATGTGTCTGCCGTCGCGGGGGGGGGGCGACGGCGGGGCGGTCTTGGCCTGCGTGGAGAGCAGGGCGCCGGCCAGGCATTCAAGCTGGTCCGCCGCGTCCTCGGCCTGGACATCGACCTCTTTCGGGGATCCGGCCAGATCAATGGCGCCCGGGGAGCGGGCCATGCGGGCCAGCACGGTCCGGGCGGTTTCTAGGTGGACGGTGTTGCCCCCGGTCGCGATCAGCCGGCGTTGCGAGGCGATCAGGTCAGCCGCCAGGGACGGGGGCACAGAGGCCTGCAACGCGGGCGCGTCGGTGACGGGCTCCATGGTGATCTGGTCGTCGACGTACAGGTAATGATCCAGCAGCGCAGCGGCGTGGCGTCCGAAACCACCCGGAAGCCAAGCGTGGCCTGGAACGGATCCATCTCGCCGGGGGCGGGCCAGTTGGCAGGGGCAAGGCATTCGATCAGCAGCAGGTTGGCAAGATCCGTGGTAAAGGTCAGCTCGCCCATGCGGACGGCGTCCAGCACGTCTTCGCTGGCATGGACGGCCTGGGTGAAGGGCGCGTTTCGAACAGCCCCGAGGCGCCCTTGACCGTCTGTTCCGCCCGGAACAGGGCATCGAGATGCGCCGTATTGCCGGTGGTCTGTTCCAGCGCCTCGGTCGCGCGGGCGGCCTCGATGAAGCGGTAGCCGTCCATCACGGGCATGTTCACGTCGACCAGAATCTGGTCGACAGGGGTATCCATGGCGCGTTCCAGGGCCTCGATCCCGTTTTCGGCTTCGGTCACGGACCAGTCGGCGGCTTCGACCAGCGCACGGTGGAACATGCGCACGGTGGCGGCGTCGTCGATGATCAGGACAGCGGGCTGCCGGGCTGAGGTGGCTTGGGCGGTCATGACAGGGGCCTCTGATAGACGATAGCATCCGGGAACTTGCGGATCGTGAACATCGCGGACATGCGGCTCGTGCTTTCGGAATGGCCGAGAAACAGGAAGCCCCCGGGATTGAGCGCGGCATAGAGCGCGTTGACCGCAAGGCTGCGCGAGCGATCGTCGAAATAGATCAGCATGTTGCGGCAGAAGACGATGTCATGGCCGCGCAAGGTTCGCGCTTCGTCGGGATTGGCGACATTGACCTGAAAGAGGGTGACCGCCTCGCGGATGTCTTCGGAGATCTGGAACTGGCCCTCGGCGATTTCGCTGAAATGCCGCTTTTTCACCCGGGCCGGTACGTGCTGCAGGCTGCGGCTGCGGAAGACACCTTCGGCCGCCTGGATGCGCTGCAGGATCCGCTTGTCGACAAAGTAGCGTTTGCTTTCGTCGAAACCGATGCCCGTCTTCTTGTCGAAATACTCGCGGAAGATGGTGAAATCATTGCCGCTGTGCAAAGGCGTCATGGCGGTCATGGACCATCCTCCGCGTTGGCGGCCTCGGCCGTGATCCGGCTGATGACCAGGTCGGTGGCGAAGGTGATGTAGGGCACGGATGCAAAGCGGGTCCGGACGTCGTGCAGCACGTCGAGATGCTCGGGCCCGCCGATTTCAGCCAGCCGGTCGATCGCGGTGGCGACGACGTTCTCGTGGGTCTCCCGGGCCAGAAGCTCGGCCAGCCAGCGGTGCATCTCCGGGGAGGGCAGCAGGCGCAGGACGTCCACGGCAGGGATGCGCACGTCGGGATCGGGGGCCGCCAGCAATTGCCGCATGTGCGCCGACGTGAGGCCCGAGATCCTTTTCAGGGTGGTGACGGCCTTGTTGCTGTATTGGGGGTTGTGGTCGCAGGGGCGCGATCATCAGGTCGACCAGGCCGTCATCGGCGATGGAGATCAGCGCGTCGAGGATCGCCACGCGGACGCCGGTGTCCTCCTCGACCGCCGGCCGCGCGGTCAGCGCGTCGCGCGCATCTGGGGGGGCGACCAGTTCCAGCGCGGCCTTGCGCCGGGCCAGGGGGGTGCCGTCATCCAATTTGCGGGCAGGGTCATTAGGCTGGTCTTGCGCCGGGCGGACGGGGTCGCCCCGTGTGCTTTGGTGGTTTTGGCCATCAACGGCATGCGGCTGTCCTTTCGCGGGTTCCGGTGCCCACCCAGCCTTCCAGGTGCGCGGGCAGCACGTCGGTGGCGCAGGCGGTCGCCAGGCGGTTGGCCCGGGCGGCGGCCCGCACCTTGTGGTGCAATTCGTCAAAGACCTGGTCCATGTTCAGCGACACGGTGCCGCCGGGCTTGGCCACGAAATCCATGGCCCCCAGTTCCAGCGCCTCGAACGTGGCCAGCGCGCCCTTTTCGGTCAACGACGAGACCATGATGACAGGGCAGGGCCACAGGTCGGTCAGGTGCGCCAGGCAGGTCAGCCCGTCCATCTTCGGCATGTTGATGTCGAGCGTGATCACATCCGGGCGGAAGCTTTGCGTCAGCTCCAGCGCGTCCTCTCCGTCCCGGGCCACGGCAACCTCGACATCCGGCATGTCGTCGAAACACGCGCTCAGCACGCGGCGCATCAGGGCGGTATGGTCCACGATAAGAAGTCGTACCGGCATCACTCTGTTCTTGGTCTTCGGTCTGTGGGCGGGGCCGTGTTTTGCAGCCGGGTGGATCAGGGCGACAGGGCTGGGGCCATGTCCCGGGTCGCGGCACCTGCACTGGCACTGGCCCCGACGCTGGCCCCGACGCTGGCCCAAAAACTGGCGTCTTCGGGCAGGGCATCGGCTTCGACGAGCGCATCGGCGTCCAACAGCACCGCGCACGACAGGACCGAGACCAGGCGCTTGCCATCCTCCAGGCGGCAGATGGCGGTGATCTCGTCGCAGTCGCCCTTGCGCAGGACGCCGGGCATCTTGTCCTGGATCGCGGCCGAGACCCGAAGCACCTCGCGCACATGGTCGACGACCTGGCCCCCGCGCAGGTCCTCTCCGCCCTCGCCATCGCCCGGGCCCAGGTTCAGCACGACGACCCGGTTGGCATCGTTTGCCTCGACCTGGCGCTGCCCGAACATCATCCGCAGGCAGGTCAGCGGCAGCAGTCGGTTGCGCAGGTTTTTCCAGGCCCAGCACATGGCCCGCGCTGCCGGGCACGTTCGAGATCCGCTCGGGGACCCGGACGATCTCGTCGACATGTTCGATCGGGAAGGCAAATTCCTCGCCCGCGATCTCGATCGACACCAGCTGCACGGTGTCGTCTTCTTCCTGCAGGGTCTCGGCCGCATCCGGTGCGGCCAGGGCTGCCGAGACGGCCGCAGACGACAGGGGGGCGGTCTCGGGGAAAAGCCCGCTGATGACAAGTTCGGGATCCAGCAGCTGGATCAGGTCTTCGCCGGCGAATTCCTTGATCACCCCGGTCAGCACCTCGGATCCGACGGTGCGTTCGACCCTGTTGGCGGGTTCGATCCGGTCTGCCGGCACGTCGATCACCCGAGCGACCCGGTCGACCAGAGGACCCACGGAATGGCCCGCGTTGATCACCACGACCCGCGTGGTTTCCTGCCGGATGCCGGGACCTAGGTCCAGCGCCAGTCGGAAAACGAGGACCGGCAGCACTGCACCCCGCAGGTTCGCCAGCCCGATCAGCGCCTCGGGCGTCATCGGCACCTTTACGTTGGGCGGGACGCGGATGATCTCCTGCACCAGCCCGATCGGGAAGGCAAAGCAGGCCTCGCCCAGGTAGAAGCTGACATACTGGCGCATGCCGGTATCGGTGTCGTTGTCCGTGTCGAAACCGGGGCCGGTTGCGTCTTCGGGCGCTGGCGTCTGTTCGGTCGGGGTCATGGTGAGGTCCTCCCGGCAGCAGGGTCGGAACCCGGGCCGCGCGTTTCACGGACCCGGCAGACGGCCGGGGTCAGCCGGTCTGCAGCTCGTCCGCGACCGAGGCGATCTGTTCCATCGCTGCGGGCACTTTCGGGTCTTCGACTATCTGTTCGGCGAGGTCGTGGCGTAAAAGGCTGGTGGCCCTTATTAACGCGTAATATCTGGTTCAACGTCATAGCGGAACCGGCCCGCGCCAGTCGAACGGTTATCAAGCGCCGAGGCTGGCTTTGGCCTGACTTTCCAATTCGCCTGCTTGGAGAAGCTTTTCAAAGCATGTGCCTTTAATTCCCAAAGGGCATCTTCTCGCGAAATCTGCGAAAGGTGGATACCTGCGGCCAATAGATTGTGGCCGAGACTTTGGAGACCCGAAGGCGTTCTCTGAAAGCCGCCGGATCAGAAGTAATTGCGCTGATTATTCGCCCAGGCACGCAACGTCCTCGAATTCATCGTTCAAAGCGGGGGCGCCGTCTGATCTCTTCCGGGCTGCTTCGACATGGTGTCCTTCGGGGGAAAGAAAGACGGCCCGGACCCGCCTTTTGATGTCGGTCAATGCCCCATCCATACCGTGAGCGTATAATCTCGGCCGTTTAACATGACCCGCAGGGGGAAAGGTTCATGGTAACGATCACCGCATATAATTCATATGCCTCCGGCCTGGTCATCACGTCAGACGCGATGGGGTATACGCAGCCGATCTTTGGTGCTTCACTGGATATCGTCGAGTACGCCCAGAGCGACCAGGGCGATGGCACGACGCATTAGCCGTATTGGTCACCGGCGATCCTGTCGTCATCGGCGCGAGCGCAATCTCGACCGTGGGCGCGGATAGCGCGACCGTCCACGAGGTCACCTATGAAAGCCACAATGCCCAGCCGCTGATCTACGTCACCGACATCGACGAGACCCTGGTCGATGATCCCGAAACTGCCACGCAGGCCTGTGTCGCTGCGGGCGCGGTCTCGCTTCTGGGGGACGATACGATCCGGGGCAACGGGTTCGCGGACCTGATCAACGGCTACTGGGGAAACGACCTGCTGTGCGGGCGCGATGGCGACGACCAGCTGTTCGGCGATGAGGGCGACGATGCCCTGAACGGCGGGGCCGGGGCGGACCTGCTGGACGAGGGGGGCGGGTTCGACCGGGCCTCTTATGCGACGGCCTTGGCCGGGGTCACGATCGACCTGTCCGACAATGCCAACAATACCGAAGACGCGGTCGGCGACGTGCTGGTCAGCATCGAACTCGTGGCCGGCAGCCGCTACGACGACATTCTGTCCGGCTCTGCCCAGGGGGACATGCTGATGGGCATGGACGGAGACGACGTCATCTATGGCCAGGCCGGTGATGACACGCCTCTGGGCAAAAGTGGCAATGACATCCTTTACGGTGGCGACGGCAATGACTGGCTGGACGGAGGGCCGGGCGAGGACACGATCCACGCCGGCACCGGCGATGACTGGATCGTTGGACAGCTGGGGTGCTCCGGCTACGACGGTGGGGATGGGGTTGATACGGTCGACTATTCTGCCCTGGCCTATGCGCTCGACTTGAACGATTATTTCGGCGCCCCATTCCACAGTGTCGAGATCATCATCCTCTCTGACTTTGATGACTTTCTTTAGCTCCCCGCCTGGGGCGACAGCGTCACCTATTACTGCGGCGACGGGGAAGATTACCTGTGGGATGGGTCTGGCGACAATATCATCTACGGAGAGGCCGGTGATGATCACGTCTCGGTCAGGGGCGGGAGCGACCTTGTCGACCTCGGCGATGGCAACGATCGCATGTCCATAATGGGCGATTCAGCGACGGTGTACGGTGGGGCAGGCAACGACATCTTGGCTTGCTCAGACACGTCCGGCGTGACCACCTTGAACGGGGGCGATGACGGTGACCTTCTCATCATCTACAACGGGGTGGCCTTCTTGACGGGCGGCGCAGGGGTCGACGAGTTCCGTATCTTCAATGGCGTTGACTACGAGGAGCGCATTCTCTCGGTTGGGGCCGCGGCGGTGACCGACTGGGACAGCGATGTACTCGTATTCGACCATCATATCGGAATCGACTGGGACTATTATTATGACCGTCACGACCAGGATCGGAGCGAGGAGGCTTGGGAGTATCTCGGCGACAATTGTGCAACGGTCGACCAGGTGTTGGGTTATGCCGAGGTCGTGGGCAACGACACCGTTTTCACGTTCGACTTCTATGAATACGACGTGACCTTGACGATTGCCGGAATTACCGACCCGACCGTGTTGAGCGATTATATCCAGTTCAACAGCTACTATTACTTTCGAAGCCCCGGGCCCTTGGCGGCATCTTCGTCTTTGTCTTCCTCGGGTCGTTCGAGAAATTGACCGTAGCTCTCATTATCGGAGGCGATGTACCCACCACGTTTTCCGAGCAGATGTGGGACAACATCCTCCTGAACGTGGAACCGACCCTGGCGGTCGCCCCGCCAGTGGTTGTCCTTGTTGCTTTGGGACCGTTCCTGGTTACCGAACTTCTGCGCCGCAAAACCACCTAGGTGCCGCGACGGCCAGCCAGAGCCCTTGGGATCTGTCCCGCCCGTCGTCAGTCAGGGGGCCTTTGCCCGGCGGTCGGGCAGGCCGGCGCGCAGGATGTCGAGGCTGCGCTGAAGTTCGGGACGTGTTTTGTCGCGCGCGATCGCCACGATGCGCGTGCGGCGGTCGTCGCCCGTCCAGTCCTCCAGGCGGACCGGCGGATCGAACAGGTGCTGAACGCCGTGGAACACGAAGGGGTCGTCGATGTCCTCGATGAGGGCGGTCCCCTTGCTGCGCAGGATGTCCGGCCCTTTCAGGGCGATCAGGGTGTCCAGCCAATAGTCGAAGACATGGGCGACAAGTTCGCGGGCCAGCAACGGGGCAAGGGTGCCGGTCACGCCCTTCAGCAGGGTCGACTTGCCCGCGCCGTTTGGGCCGACGATGGCGGTCAGGCTGGCCTCGGCAATCTCTGTCCGCAGGTGATGCACGACCGGATGGCGGTCATAGCCCAGGGTCAGGTTCTGGAAGGACAGGGCGGTGGTCATGATGCACCCAGGCTTTGCGTGGCCCAGAAGAAGAGCGCCCACAGCAGCAAAGCGATCACGGCCGCTCCGGCCAGGCGGGGCCGGCTCCGATCAGTAACAGGCGCAGGTTTGTCACGCGGGGCCTCCTTCGTTCAGCGGCCCTCATGTACGGTATGTTATAACGTAACACAACCCCCTTGAAGGGACCCCCGGGTCCGCGTGCCCGGTCAGATGCTTTCCGGAGTGACGATCTCGAAGGGAAGCGTGCGCTGCAGCGTGGCGTCGCCGGCTCCGGGCTGGGTGACCTCGATCATGGTTTCGACCAGCAGGGCCGAAATCGCATCCAGGGGATGGCAGAGCGCGGCCGTGATCAGCCCTTCGGACAGGCCCTTGCGCGTTTCGGGGCCGATGTCCCGGCAGATCAGGCGGATGCCGCGGCGGCGCTCTTCGGAGGCCTCGCGCAGGGCGCGCAGCACGCCGGAAATGCCGCCGCCAAAGATCAGGATCGCCGCGAGATCCTCGTGCTGGTTCAGCAGATCCTTGACCATGCGGTAGGCCTCGCTGGGTTCCTCGTTGGTCGGGCGGGCCTCCTGGACGACCAGGTGGGGCGCGTGTTCGCGCACATAGGCCCGAAAGCTGGCATCGGCCACGTCCTGGCACAAGTACCGGTAGTTGCCCAGGAAGACGGCCACCCGCCCGGGGCCATGGGTCATGCAGGTGACAAGGTAGGCCGCGGTGCGCCCCATCTTCCAGTTGTTCATGCCGACGAAGGCCGCCCGCTCGGGCGCGGATTGGTCGGTGATATAGGTCACGACCGGCGTTCCGGCCTCGCGCAGATCGCGAATCGCATTGCCGATGACCGGGTGATCGGCGGCGATCACGGCCACCGCATCGCATTCCTTGCCCAGGGCCAGCAGCCGCTGGGCGATGTTTTCGGGGGTCAGAAGGTCAACGAAATCCACCAATGGATCGACGATGTCATCCTTGCGCGCGCGGCTGGCCTCGATGATCTTGCGGGCGAAGAGCTGGTACAATTCCCGACTGGATTGCTGCAGGAGAAAGCCCAACCGGTAGTGCGGCGCGGTCTTCTTCAGCCGGTCCTCGATGGCGCCAAGTCCATAGAATCCAATCCGTTCCGCCGCCGCCTGGACACGCTGCATGGTTGTGCCGCGGACCGATGCGGTCCCGCTTAGGATGCGGTTCACCGTGGAGACCGAGACACCGGCCTCGGCGGCGAGATCTGATATTGTGGGGCGATTCATGGCAGGTGTTCCAGCAATTCGTGTCTCATCATGAATGACATGTTTTGACACAAATGCAAGCATCGAGGTCATTGCTGATTTCATTTATGCTATGATGCAAGTAGCTCTCGGGTCATCGAGACGCCCCCTAGGGAGAGGGGGTCAACGGTGGAGAAAATATGACTTCATTCACGCGCTTCACCGCTATGGCTTCGACCGCAATCGCGGCGGCAAGCATTGCAACCGCCGGCATGGCCGCGGACATCTTCGTTGTCGGTGGCAAGCCCGACGATTCCTTCTGGTCCATCGTCAAGCGCGGCGCGGAAGACGCGGGCATCGTTGTCGAGGCACAAGGTGGCTCGGTCACGTGGCTTGGGCCGCAGAACTATGACAACCTGGGCGTCGACGCGGCCGAACTGATCCGCCAGGCCATCGACCAGGGCGCGGATGCCATCGTCGGTCCCGACTGGGTGCCCGAAGCCATGGATCCGGCCTTTGAAGCCGTTGTCGAGGCCGGCATCCCGCTGGTCATCTACAACGCGGGCGGCATCGCGGCGGCAGACAAGCTGGGCGCCATGAACTAAGTGGGCTCGGACGATTACCGCGCAGGGGTTGCCGGCGGCGAATACCTGGCCGGCAAGGGCAACACCAACGGCGTCTGCGTGAACACGCTGCCCGGCGCGGCCAATATCGAGAACTTCTGCAGCGGCTTTGTCGAAGGCATCACCGAGGCCGGCGGCGAAGGCTCTGTCCTGCCGCTGCCCGCGACCTCGTTCGGCTCGGCCACGGCCGTGGCCCAGGCTGTCCGCGCGCACCTGCTGCAGAACCCGCAGATCAACGCGATCTTTACGGTCGGCAACGTCGACTCCAACTCGGCCATCTCGGGCGTCCAGCAGGCCGGCAAGATGGGCCAGGTCGCGGTTTGCGGCATCAACTTCGATGAAACCATCCTGAACAACATCAAGGACGGCAAGATGGCCTGCGCCATCGACCAGCAGGGGTACATGCAGGGCTACCTGGCCGTGTCGATCCTGAACGCCCGCGTGAACTATGGCCTGACGGTCCCCACGCGCGAGATCCTGACGGGCCCGGGCATCATCGACAGCTCCAACGTCGAGGCCACCATGGCCGGCGTTTCGGAAGGCACGCGCTGATCCAGCACATCAAGACCAACGCCCGCGCGCACCAGGTGCGCGGGCGGCTCTCCGGGACGGGCTGACCCGGACAGGCCGTGGCCGCATGCCACGAGGGCACAAAACCTGACAAGAAGGGGGGAGAGACAACATGGCCACCGCCACACGAACCGACACCGCCACCACGGGCGCGCAGGGACAGGCCACGGGCCGGTCCTTCGGTGCCCTGGTCCGGCGACCAGAGGCCGGGTCCGTCCTGGGCCTGCTTGCGGTCTTCATCTTCTTCACGGCCGTTTCGGGGCCGATCTTCGTGTTGCCTGCAGGCTTTGCCAGCTGGCTGAATGTGGCCGCCGAAATCGGCATCGTCGCCCTGCCCATCGGCCTGCTGATGATCGCAGGAGAGCTGGACCTGTCGATCGGCGCGGTCATCCCCGCCTCGGCCCTGACCTTTGCCGTCATCTCCGGCTTTTACGGAGCACCCGAGATCGTCGGCGTCGCGGCCGCCTTCGGGGTCGGTCTACTGGTCGGCGCGATCAACGGCTTCCTGGTTCTGCGCACCGGCGTGCCGTCGCTGATCGTCCCGATCGGCACCATGTTCGCCGTGATGGGCCTGACCCTGGGCCTGTCGGTCCTGCTGACCGGGGCGACCTCGTCCAACGTGGTCCCGTCGCCCTTCTGGAAGGGCCTGATGGGCCAGTTCATCGGCGGCATGTTCCAGGTCACGATCTTCTGGTGGGCCGCCTTTGCCGCCATCGTCGCCTATATCCTGCATGTCTCGCCCTTCGGGAACTGGGTTTATGCCGTGGGCGGCGACAAGATCAGCGCCCGCAACGCCGGCATCCCGACCGAACGCCTGACCATCTCGCTGTTCATGCTGTCGGGCTTTGCCGCGGCCTTCGTGGGCGTCAGCCAGGCCATGGTCTACCAAAGCGCCCAGGTGGCGGGGGGCCAGGCCTTCATCTTCAACTCGATCATGTGCGTGGTCATCGGCGGCGTGCTGCTGACCGGCGGGTTCGGGTCGGTCTTCGGCATCGTGCTGGGCACGATCACCTTGTCGATGGTCAACCAGGGCATCTATTTCACCGGCTTCGACCCCAATCTCGGGTCCGTCATCATCGGCGCACTGCTGCTGCTTGCGGTCCTGATGAACGACACGTTCCGGCAGATGGCCCTGTCCTATTCCTCGAAGAAGAAAAGCTGAGGGCGGATCCATGTACAACTTCGTCGTAGGCACCATCCTCAGACGCCCCGAAGCCGGGGCCGCCCTGAGCCTTATCCTCGTCGTCCTGTTCTTCGTCCTGTTCGGAGGCGTCGACATCGCCAACATGCTGGGCGCTGCCAGCTGGGTGAACTTTGCCGCCAACCTCGGCATCGTGGCCATCCCCGTCGGCCTGCTGATGATCGCCGGAGAGCTGGACATCTCCATCGGAGCGATGATCCCGGCCGGGTCCATGACCATCTCGATCCTGTCGGGCCATTACGAATTGCCGATCCTCGTCGGCATGGCCGGGGCCCTGGGCCTGGGCGTGATCGTCGGGCTGATCAACGGTCTCCTGACCGTGCGGACCTCGGTGCCGTCGCTGATCATCACCCTGGCCACGCTGGTCGCCATGCAGGGGATCGTCCTGTCGGCCTCGGTCCTGCTGACCGGCAAGGCATCGGTGCCCCTGGCCGCGCCCGAGTGGACCAAGGCGATCTTTGGCCAGCTGATCGGCGGATCCTACCAGATCATCATCCTGTGGTGGCTTGCCTTCGTGGTCGTCGCCTGGGCCGTGGTGCACCATTCCCGCTTCGGCAACTGGCTGTTCGCCATGGGCGGCGACAAGGAAAGCGCCCGCAACCCCGGCATCCCGACCACCAAGATGGCCATCTGGCTGTTCATCCTGTCGGCCGTGTCGGCCAGCTTCGTGGGCATGTGCGGAGCGATCCTGTTCAACTCGGCCCAAGTGTCGGGCGGCATGAACTACATCTTCAACGCCATCGTGTCGGTGGTCGTGGGAGGCGTGCTTCTGACCGGCGGCTTCGGGTCCATCATCGGGATCTTCTTCGGCACGCTCACCTTCGCGGTGGTCAACCAGGGGATCTATTTCACCGACATCGACCGCAACTGGTCGAGCCTGATCATCGGCGTGATGCTGCTGCTGGCGGTGCTGATGAACAACAGCTTCCGTAACCTGGCCATGACCTATTCGCCCAGGAAACCCGCGGTGAAAGCCGCCGTGACAAACCCTTCGAAAGCGTGAGGACACACCCATGACGGAACCGGTTCTGGAACTTCGCGACGTCAACAAGTCCTTCGGACCCATCGACGTTCTGCACGACATCAATCTGACGGTGAAGGCGGGCGAAGTGCTGTGCCTTCTGGGCGACAACGGCGCGGGCAAGTCGACCCTGATCAAGACGCTGGCCGGCGTGCACAAGCCGACCTCGGGGCAGATGTTCATGGACGGCAAGGCCGTGACCTTCGACAAGCCCAAGGACGCCGCCGACCGCGGCATCGCCACGGTGCACCAGTTCGGCGGGACCTTCCCGCTGATGACCATCGGGCGCAGCTTCTTCGTGGGCGTGGAGCCCACCCGGAAGATCGGCCCCTTCAAGGTCTTCGACCGCAAGACGGCCAACGAAACCGCGGTGAAGGCCGTTCAGGAATTCGGCATCACCCGGATCGACGACGGTGACCGGCTGATCGGTGGTCTGTCCGGCGGGGAACGTCAGTCGCTGGCCATCGCGCGGGCCGTGCACTTCGGCGCCCGGGTGCTGATCCTTGACGAACCCACCGCCGCCCTGGGCGTGAAACAGGCGTCGCACGTGCTGCGCATCGTCCTGGAGGCCAAGAAGCGGGGCATCGCGGTGATCTTCATCACCCACCAGGTGACCCATGCCATGGCGGTCGGCGATCATTTCGCCGTGCTGATCCGGGGGGCCGTCGCCGCCAACTTCATGCGGGGCGAGAAATCCCGCGAGGAGATCACCGACCTCATGGCCGGGGGAGAGGCGCTCGCCGATCTCGACACCGCCATGGAAGGCTACATGGAAACCCACGAAGGCCACCCGCCGCAGCCCGCCAGCCGCGCCACCGTCGCCTGACCAGGCCGCCCTGACCAAGACCTTACCCGGCGCCCGCTGCAGGCGCCGGACCGGGACACGCATCCTTTCTCGGAGGAGGAAAGACAAATGAAGATCGCACTCGACCCGTTCATGCACCGCCACCTGAGCCTTGAAGAGCTGCCGTCAAAGGTGGCCGAGCTGGGCTACGAGTGGATCGAACTGAGCCCCCGCGCCGATTTCCTGGAATGGTTCAAGGCGCCCCGTGTCTTTCCCGACCGGGTGAAGAGCTTCAAGAAGGCGCTGTCGGACGCCAATGTCGGCATCGCCAGCCTGCTGCCGATGTACCGCTGGGCCTCCCCGGACGAGGCCGAACGCCAGGCGGCCGTCAAGCACTGGAAGCGGGCCATCGAGATCTGCGTCGAGATGGACGTGCCGGTGATGAACTCGGAATTCGGCCGCGGCCCGCATCCGGACAAGGGCGGCTGCTATTGCTGCCACACCGGGTCGATGATCGAAAGCTGCGAAGATTCCTGGTGGCGCTCGATGGACGAGCTGGTGCCGATCTTCGAGCGCGAAGGCATCATGCTGCATATCGAACCGCATCCCGAGGACTGGGTCGAGGAGCTGAAGCCGGCGGTCGACCTGATCCGCACGGTGAATTCCAAGAACGTCAAGTTCCTCTACTGCGCGCCGCATACCTATTACTTCGGCGACGACACCAAGGAGATGCTGCGTGAATGCGCGGACGTGCTGGCCCATGTCCACGTGGCCGACACGTTCAACCACAAGGCCAGCTCGGGCCTGCGTTACATTCTCAACCCGCCGTGCACCAATGCCCGCATTCACCAGCACCTGGACATCGGCCAGGGCGAAGTGCCCTGGGACGACTTCTTCGGCACGCTGGCCGAGGTCGGGTTCGACGGCATCATGACCGCCTGCGTCTTTGCCTGGGAAGACCGGATGGACGAATCCGGGAAGTTCATGCGCTCGGAAATCCAGCGCTACGTCGACAAATACTTCAAGTGAGGCCGAAGACATGACGTTGAAAGTAGGCGTAATCGGGACCGGCATGATCGGTCAGGACCACATCCGCCGCCTGACCCAGGTGCTGTCGGGCGTGCAGGTGACCGGGGTCACGGATATCGACCTGGAACGGGCGGCCTCGGCCGCGCCGGCGGGGGCCGACGTGTTCGACACCCCCCAGGCCCTGATCCGGTCGGACAAGGTTGACGCGGTGGTGATCTGTTCCTGGGGCCCCGCCCACGAGGAACAGCTGCTGGACTGCATCCAGGTCGGCAAGCCGGTCTTCTGCGAAAAGCCGCTGGTGACCTCGACCGAGGCCGCGCTGCGCGTGATGGAGGCCGAGGTGGCCTTTGGCCGGCGTCTCGTTCAGGTGGGCTTCATGCGCCGCTTCGACGCCGATTACCGGCGGCTGAAGGCGGTGATCGACGGGGGCACGCTGGGCCTGCCGCTGATGTACAAGTCGGTGCACCGCAATGCGAGCGTGCCGGCGGGGCTTTACACCTCGGACATGCCGCTGAACGACACGCTGGTCCATGATGCGGATATCTCGCGCTGGCTGCTGGGCGATGAAATCGCCGGTGTCGAGGTCCGCCTGCCGCGCAAGTCCCGCCAGGGCGGCGAGCTGCGCGACCCCCATATCGTGCTGCTGCACATGGCCAGCGGCGTGATCGTCGACGTCGAGATCTCGGTCAACATCGCCTACGGCTACGACATCCGGGGCGAGGCGTCCTGCGAACGGGGCATCGCCGCCCTGCCGAACCGGCCCGCCACCGTGATCACCGATGCCCGGGGCATCCGCCAGGCCATCCCCGAGGATTGGCGCGAGCGCTTCATCGAGGCCTACGACCAGGAATTCCGCGAATGGATCGTGGCGGCGGGGCAGGGGACGGCCACCGGCCCGTCCACCTGGGATGGCTATGCCGCGACGCTCGTGGCCGATGCCGCCCTGCGCGCGGTGGCCAGCGGGCAGCTTGAAGAGATCGCCATGCGGGACAAGCCGGCGCTGTACGCCGCCCCCGTCCAGCAGGCGGCCTGAGCAGGAACGACGGACATGAAACTATCCATCTGCACCGACGTGATGGGGGATCTCTCCTTCACCGACATGCTCGACAAATGCGTGGCGCTTGTCGTCGAGGGCATCGAGATGACCGGCGGCGGCTGGTCTCCGGCCCCGCATTTCCGGGCCGATGAGCTGCTGGCCGACAAGGGCTGCTGAAACAGAAGCTGAAGGAAATCGAGGCGCGTGGCCTGCAGATCGCCGCGCTCAACTGTTCGGCCAACCCGCTGGATCCGGGCGACATGGGCACGCGCCACCGCAAGGAAATGGAGGACACGATCCGCCTGGCCGGCGAGATCGGCGTGACCAAGATCGTCACCATGTCCGGCCTGCCCGAAGCGGCCCCCGGCGACACCGTGCCGAACTGGCTGGTCTACACCAAAAGCTGGCCGGCCGAGATGCCCGAACGCGACCGTTACCAGTGGGAAGACCGGGCGTTCCCGCTGTGGCACGACCTGGTCAAGCTGGCCGACGAGGTCGGTGTCGAGAAATACGCGCTGGAGAACTTCAGCGCCATGCTGGTCTGGAATCCCGAGACGCTCTTCCGGTTGAGGGGCGAGGTTGGTGCCAAGGTGGGCATGAACCTCGACCCTTCCCACCTCTTCTGGAAGGGCGCCTGCCCCATCGCCGTCGCTCGTGCGTTGGGGCAGGCCATCCATCACGTCCACGGCAAGGATACCCGCATCGAACGGGGCCTTGCGGACATCAACGGCCTGCTGGAACTGAAGGACGTCACCGACGTCGCCAACCGGTCGTGGAACTATGTCGCCGTGGGGGCAGGCCATGACCTGCAGTGGTGGAAAGAGTTCTTCTCGGTCGTGGGCATGATGGGCTACGACGGCTGGGTCTCGCTGGAAATGGAGGACTTTACCATGTCCACCAACGCGGGCATCCAGTCGTCCATCGACGCGCTGCAGGCGACGATCATCCGATGATACGTCAGGGCGTTGTCGGATACGGGACGGGCGGGCGGCACTTTCATGTGCCGTTCATCCAGGCCGCCGAAGGGGTCGAACTGGCCGGTGTCGTGGCGCGGTCCGCGCGCACGATCGACACCGTGCAGGCCGATCTGCCCGGCGTGCCGATCTATCCCAGCCTGACCGCCATGCTGGAAGCCGGGGTGGATGCCGTGACCATCACGACGCCCCCTGCCACTCGCCGCGACCTGGTCCTGGAGGCCGTCGCCGCCGGGGTCCACGTGGTGGCCGACAAGCCCTTTGCCCCGTCCTCTGCCGCGGCCCGTGACCTGGCCGAGGCCGCAACGGCCCGGGGCGTGACGCTGGCCGTCTACCACAACCGCCGCTGGGATGCCGATATCCGCACCCTGGCCAAGGTGATGCAGGACGGGGCCGTGGGCACCCCCTGGCGGCTGCACAGCCGCATGGATTTCGACGACCCGGCCACGCTGGAAGCGGGGCCCGAAGGCGGGCTGCTGCGCGACCTGGGCTCTCACGTGGTCGATCAGGCGGTCTGGCTGATGGGGCCGGTGGCAACGGTCGATGCGCAGCTGGACATGGTCGAGCTGGCCGAAGGCCCGACCGATGCCGGCTTTACCCTGACCCTGCGCCACGAAAGCGGGGCGCATTCGCATATCTCGGCCAGCAAGCTGAACCGGCTGCACTGCCGCGAGCTGCGTCTTTACGGGGCCAAGGGATCCTATGTCGGCCAGGCCACCGACGTGCAGGCGCAGGACATTTTCGCAGGCCGCCGCCCGGCCGATGACCTGGAGGGTTGGGGGCACGAGCCCGAAAGCCACTGGGGGATCCTGCGCAACGACCAGGGCGAACGCCGCGTGCCGTCCGAGCCCGGCCGCTACCACGCCTTCTACGAGGGCTTCGCCAGGGCCGTCCGCGATGGCGCCCTGCCGCCGGTCACGGCCCAGGAGGCGATCCAGGTGCTGGCGGTGCTGGATGCGGCACGCCTTAGCGCCACGGAAGGGCGCAGCGTGGCGCTCAGCGAAATCGAAGGAGAGTGACAGGGATGTACAAGTTCATCATCACCATCATCTGCCAGCCCGGCACGCGCGACAAGATCCTGGCACGCGCCCCGGAAGGGCAGGCCGCGACCCGGGCCGAACCCGGCTGCATCGCCAATGATTTCTTCACCTGCACGGATGATCCCGACAAGCTGGTCTTTGTCGAGACCTGGGCCGACGAAGCCGCCTACGCCTTTCACATGGAACAGCAGCACACCAAGGACTTCATCGCCTTCCACGAGCAGTTCCACCGCAGCCTGACCTTCGAGACCATCAATATCGCGGCCGACGCCGCCACGACCGCCCCCGCGCAGGCGGCATCCGGGAGCACGAAATGAGCAAGACACTGGACGTGATCACGATCGGGCGCGCAGGCGTCGACCTGTACGGGGCCCAAATCGGCGGGCGGCTTGAAGATATGGGGTCGTTCGACAAGTACATCGGCGGGTCTCCGACCAACATGGCCTGCGGGACCGCCCGGCTGGGCATGAAATCGGCGCTGATCAGCCGCGTGGGCGACGAACACATGGGCCGGTTCATCCGCGAGGAACTGGTGCGCCACGGGGTCGACGTGACCGGGGTGAAGACCGACCCCGAGCGGCTGAGCGCGCTGGTGATCCTGGGCATCCGCGACCAGGAACAGTTTCCGCTGATCTTCTACCGCGAGAACTGCGCGGACATGGCACTGTGTGAGGACGACATCGACGAGGGCTTCGTGGCCTCGGCTCGGGCGGTTGTCGCCACGGGCACGCACCTGGCCCATGCGACGCCCCGGGCGGCGGTACTGAAGGCGCTGGAACTGGCAAAGAAACACGGCGGCCAGACCGCGCTGGACATCGACTATCGCCCGAACCTGTGGGGCGTGGCCGGGCATGGCGACGGCGAAAGCCGGTTCGTGGAAAGTGCGGCGGTGACCGACAGCCTGCAGGAGGTCCTGCATCACTTCGACCTGATCGTGGGCACCGAAGAGGAATTCCACATCGCCGGCGGCTCGACCGATACGCTGGAGGCGCTGCGCAACGTGCGCAAGGTCTCGCGGGCCACGCTGGTCTGCAAGCGCGGGCCGATGGGGGCGGTGGCCTTCACCGGTGACATCCCCGACAGCCTGGATGATGGCGAGGCCGGTCCCGGTTTCCCGATCGAGGTCTTCAACGTGCTGGGCGCGGGCGACGGGTTCATGTCGGGGCTGCTGAAGGGCTGGCTGGACGGCGAACCCTGGCCGGTGGCCCTGAAATACGCCAATGCCTGCGGGGCCTTCGCGGTGTCGCGCCACGGCTGCACCCCGGCCTATCCGTCGTGGGAGGAGCTGGAGTTCTTCTTTGATCGGGGCATCGTGCGGCCCGACCTGCGCAACGACCCCGAGCTGGAGCAGGTGCACTGGGCCACGAACCGCCACGGCGACTGGTCGACGATCCGAACCTTTGCCTTCGACCATCGTTTGCAGATGGAGGAAATGGACGGCTACAGCCTGGAAAAGGCCGGCGCCTTCAAACAGTTGTGCCTGACGGCCGCCCTGCGGGTGCAGGACGGGCAGGACGGCTACGGCATCCTGTGCGACAGCCGCATCGGGCGCGATGCACTTTACGCGGCCGAGGGCACGGGGCTGTGGATCGGGCGGCCCACGGAATGGCCGGGCTCGCGCCCGCTGACGCTGGAACCGGAGCTGGGGGCGGATTTCGGGCGGCTGAAGGAATGGCCGCGCGACCAGGTCGTCAAGTGCCTGTGTTTCTGCCATCCTGGCGACGACGCGGTGACCTGGGCCGCGCAGGAGGCGGTGGTGCTGCGGCTGTTCGAGGCCTCTCGGCGCAACAACCTGGAATTCCTGCTGGAAGTCATCCCGTCGAAATGCGGCCCCGTGGACGACATGACCAGCGCGACGGTGATCCAGCGGTTCTACGACCTCGGAGTCTATCCCGACTGGTGGAAGCTGGAACCGTTCCGGACCGAAGCCGCCTGGGACAATGCAGTCGAGGCGATCGAGCGCAACGACCCGCGCACCCGGGGCATCGTGGTGCTGGGGCTGGACGCGCCTCTGCCCGAGCTGGCGGAAAGCTTTGCGCTGGCCGCGCGTCAGCCGCTGGTCAAGGGCTTTGCCGTTGGCCGGACGATCTTTGGCGATCCGGCGCGGGCCTGGCTGAAGGGCGAAATGGACGATGCCACCGCGGTGGCCGAAATGGCGGGCCGTTATTCGCGGCTCTGCGGGATCTGGGACGCGGCCCGGGCCAAGGCGCGGTTGAACTCGGTCTAGGGCCGGGCGGTCGCTGGAAAACTTGAACTGACATGCGGGGGTGGACCCCCCGGGAGGAAAGATGGGCACGATCAGGCTGACGGCGGCGCAGGCCATGGTGAAATGGCTGAGCGTCCAGATGACCCCGGAAGGCGAGCGCTATATCGACGGGATGTGGGCGATCTTCGGGCATGGCAACGTGGCCGGGATCGGCGAGGCGCTGCACGCCTACCGCGACGTGTTCCCGACCTGGCGCGGGCAGAACGAACAGACCATGGCGCATGCGGCCATCGCCTATGCCAAGGCCAGGAAGCGCACCCGCGCCATGGCGGTGACCTCGTCCATCGGGCCGGGCTCGACCAACGTGGTGACGGCGGCGGCGCTGGCGCATGTGAACCGGCTGCCCCTGCTGATCGTGGCGGGCGATGTCTTTGCCACGCGCCGGCCCGACCCGGTGCTGCAGCAGGTCGAGGATTTCGACGACGGCACGGTGTCGGCCAATGACTGCTTTCGCCCCGTGTCGCGCTATTTCGACCGCATCACCCGGCCAGAGCACCTGCTTTACGCCCTGCCGCGCGCCCTGCGCACGATGACCGACCCGGCCAATTGCGGCCCCGCCACGCTGGCCTTCTGCCAGGACGTCCAGTGCGAGGCCTATGATTACCCGGCGGAATTCTTCGAACCCCGCGTCTGGCACATCCGCCGGCCGCGCCCCGATCTGGACGAACTTGACCGGGTGGCGGCGCTGCTGCGCGCGGCCAAGCGCCCGGTGATCATCTCGGGCGGCGGCACGATCTATTCGCAGGCCGAGGACGCGCTCGGAGACTTCGCCAGCAAGCACCGCATCCCGGTGGCCGAAACGCAGGCGGGCAAGTCGGGCCTGTCGCAGGACCACCCGATGAACTTCGGGGCCTCGGGCGTCGATGGCTCGGCGGCGGCCAACAGTGCCTCGGTAGCGGCGGACCTGGTGATCGGCGTGGGCACCCGGTTCCAGGATTTCACCACCGGGTCGCGCACGCTGTTCGGCGAAGGCGCCAAGTTGGTGTCGATCAACATCCACGGCTACGACGCGGCCAAGCACGGGGCCGAAAGCCTGGTGGGCGATGCCAAGGTGACGCTGCAGGCCCTGTCCGACCTTCTGGGCGATTACCAGGGCGATGCGCCGGATGCCGCGGCGCGCGAGGACTGGCTGCGGGCGGTCGATGCCTATTGCGCGCGGCCCGAGAACCAGGCGGCCAAGCCCACCGACGGGCAGGTCATCGGGGCGGTCCAGCGCGCCACCGGCCCGGACGCCGTGGCCATGTGTGCGGCGGGCACCATGCCCGGGGCGCTCAAGCTGCTGTGGAAGCCCAGCCAGGGCGGCTATCACATGGAATACGGTTATTCCTGCATGGGCTACGAGGTCGCAGGGGCGATGGGCCTGAAACTGGGCGCGCCTGACCGGGACGTGATCTGTTTCGTGGGTGACGGCAGCTACATGCTGGCGAACTCGGAACTGGCGACGGCGGTGATGCGGCGTATCCCCTTCACCGTGGTGCTGACCGACAACCGGGGCTACGGCTGCATCAACCGGCTGCAGACCATGGGCTGCGGGGGCGAGCCGTTCAACAACATGTATGTCGATTGCAACGTCGAGGTGCAGCCCGAGATCGACTACGTGATGCACGCGGCCTCGATGGGGGCGCATGCGGTCAAGGCTGCCGGCACCGACCAGCTTGAGGCCGAGCTGAAGGCGGCCAAGACCCGCGACATCCCCACGGTCATCGTCATCGAGACCATCGCCAAGGACTTCCCCGGCACCGGGCTGGAAACCTCGGCGGGCGATCACGCGTTCTTCTGGGACGTGGCCGTGCCCGAGGTCTCGGACCGGCAAAAGCAGCGCGACCGCTTCGAGGAATATCTCGGCCAGATCGCCAATGCCCGGCTGGTGAACTGAACTGGCGAACGGACGGAAAGGACAGGACATGAGCCATCTGCAACATCGCCCCTTCGGCACCCACGGCAAGGTGCACCAGATCTCGCCCGAAAGCGCCGGCTGGCGCTACGTGGGCTTTGACCTGCACCGTTTGCGGGCGGGCGATACCGTGGCCGAACCCACCGGGTCGACCGAAGTCATCATCGTGATGGTCGAGGGCAAGGCCAGGCTGACCGGCGCGGGCAAGGACTGGGGCGAGCTGGGCGAGCGGATGAACGTGTTCGAAAAGAGCCCGCCGCATTGCCTCTACCTGCCCAACGGCAGCGACTGGCAGGCCGAGGCCACCACCGAATGCACCATCGCCGTCTGCAAGGCTCCGGGCAAATCGGGGCACGAGCCGCGCCTGATCGGGCCGGACGGCATCACGCTGACCCAGAGGGGCGAGGGCTGCAATACGCGCTACATCAACAACATCGCCATGGAAAACGAGGATTACGCCGACAGCCTGCTGGTGACAGAGGTCTTCACCCCGGCCGGCAACTGGTCCTCGTATCCGTCGCACCGCCACGACGAAGACGACTTTCCTCGTGTCACCTACCTGGAAGAAACCTATTACCACCGCCTCAATCCCGCCAACGGGTTCGGCATCCAGCGGGTCTATACCGACGATCTGCAGCTGAACGAGACCATGGCCGTGCATGATCACGATGTCGTCTGCGTGCCCCGGGGCCACCACCCCTGCGGCGCCCCGCACGGGTTCGAGATGTACTACCTGAACGTCATGGCCGGGCCCCTGCGCAAATGGCGCTTTGTCGCCGCGCCAGAGGTCGAACACCTGATGTAAGTGGCGAATCCCCGGCGTGTTCATCGTGGCCGCGGCCACCTGTGCAACTCCCGGGCCGATCTACCTGATGACGCCATGGCCCGTGGGCCAGTGCGGATGCAGGTCGTCGATCACGATGGGATGGCGGTGTGTCACGGTATGGGCGCGCAGGTGGGGATGGTCCGGGGGCAGGTCGTCATGGTGGTGATCCAGTGCAACCGGATCGCCGGAGGGCCACAGGCGCAGTGCGGCGATGATGCCTCCGGTGGCCAGCGCCGCCAGGACGCTCAGCGCCGGCACCAGGGCGAAGACCGTCATCAGCCAGCCCGACAGCGGGTAGCAGATCAGCCAGCAGGCATGGGACAGGGCGAACTGGGCCGCGAACAGGGCGGGACGGTCCTCGGCATGAGAGGACCGGCGCAGCAGCCGGCCAGAGGGTGTCTGTACCGCCGAGGCTCCGAACCCGACAATGGCCCAGGTCGTCAGCAATAGCGGCCAGGTCAGGCCGTCGGTCAGGACTGTCAGGGCAAGCCCGACAAGACCGGCCACCATCATCCAGGCCCCGGTGACCATGACGGGCCGGTCCGGGATCCGGTCCAGCAGGCGGGGCAGTCCAAGGGCGGCGACCATCGACCCGGCGCCATAGGTGAACATGGCCCAGGCCAGGGCGCTGTTGCCCAGGCCCAGCTGGCCCCGGACCAGCACGACCGAGTTCACCAGCACCATCGCCCCGGCCGACGACACCGCCAGGTTCAGGCCCAGAAGGCCGCGCAGGCGGGGCGTGGCAAGGTAGATCCGGATCCCCCGGGTGGTCCGGTCATAGACGCCTCGATGCTCGGTTGCCTGGGCGCGGGGCAGCAGGACGGACATCACCAGGACGGCCGAGGCGGCAAACCCAAGGGCCGTCCCGACAAACAGCGTGCCAGAGCTGACCATGGCCAGCAGCAGGGCGGCCAGTGTCGGCGTCAGGATGTTCTCGATGTCATAGGCCAGCCGGGACAGCGACAGAGCCCGGGTATAGCGGTCCTCGTCGGGCAAGACGTCGGGGATCGTCGCCTGGAAGGTCGGGGTGAAGGCCGCAGAGGCCGCCTGCAACAGGAAGATCAGCCCGTAGACCTGCCAGACCTCGGTCACGAAGGGCAGGCAGAGCGCCGCCAGGGCCCGGACCATATCCAGCGACATCAGCAGTTTTCGCCGGTCGAGGCGATTGGCGAAGGCTCCGGCGATGGGGGCGATGCCCACGTAAGCCACCATCTTGATGGTGAAGACCGTGCCCAGCACCATGGCCGCCTTGTCGCCGGCCAGGTCATAGGCCAGCAGGCCAAGCGCGACGGTGGCCAGGCCGGTACCAAGCAGCGCCACTACCTGGGCCAGGAACAGGTGTCGGTAGGTGCGGTCGGCGAGGATGGCGAACATGGGCGTCCCGGTCGTGGCAGTGAGGTCTGTCCGGCCGGCCCGACCCGGGCATCGGGGTCGTGGTCATCGGGCCAGCCAGAGCGATAACACAGGTGACGATACCAAAGATCGGGCGGAAAAGGCAGGTCATCGCCGGCAGCCGGTGGCGGCCCTGCCGTCGGGGGCGAGAGTGGCGTGTTCTGGTGGTGAGAGGGGCGGGGCCCGCCCGGATCCGGCTTAGGATACATGGGCCACCTGGCCTGCCGGTCCAGGCAAAGGCGGCCTTGCGCGGTGCGGCCGATTTCGGGGCGTATTGGACCTGTCCAATCACAGCACGGAATATGGGGCGATATCGTCAATTCGACGTAAATTCATTGCCTAAATTGCAGCAAACAGGCAGTATACAAAGCGTTAATGGCCACGCACCCGGCCCTCGCGACAGTGCACTTGCCGCAATGGGACGGGGCGCAGGCCCGAATTGATTTGAGACAGGATATAGCCATGAAGGTTAATGATTATTTAATCGCGTCTTCTGACCTGCCGGACGACGATACCGGGCCTGACGCGGCAACCGACGAAACCACCGAGACCGCCGAACTGGACCGCACAGAATCGCTGGTTACGGATGCGGGCTCGGATGATGAGAGCGCGGCGGTGACCCGTTTCGCTTTCGACGAAGACGAGACCGACGACCTGGCCGACACGCTCACCCTTGCCGCTCCGGCCATCATGAGCGCCGTTGTGGCGCGCACGGTGGTGTCGGGGCCGGTGGATGCGGCCATCGTCCGGGCCGAGCTTGGGGCCAGCCTGCGCGTTCTCGTGCAGGGGCTGCTGCCCGCCCGGGCGTCGGATACGCCGGAAAAGACCGTGGCCGATGAAGACAGTTGGGCCGATTATGCCCTGGCCCTCGTTCCCGCGGATGACCTGTTCCCCAACCAGTGGCACTTGCAGAACACCGGCCAGTCAGGCGGTGTGGCGGGGGTCGACCTGAACGTCACCTCGGTCTGGGATGACTACACGGGCGCGGGCGTCACCGTCGGCATCTGGGACGATGGCGTCGAATACAACCACCACGACCTGGACGACAATTACGACACCGGGTTGCATATCGTCGTGGGCGGCGTGACCCATAACCCCTATCCGCAAAGCTCTCAATCCGCGCATGGCACCGCCGTGGCCGGCGTGATCGCGGCGGAAAACAACGACAGCGGCACCGTTGGCGTTGCCTACGACGCGACGATCGCGGGCGTGGACATGTTCTATGACGCCGCGCTGGATTTCGAGGCCTCGTTCTACGAGCTCGACAATTTCGACATCACCAACCACAGCTGGGGCTGGACCACGCCCTTTGCCGACAGCATCTACGACACCAATTCGACCGGCGGCGTGGACTGGCAGGACTTCTTCGGGGGTTTCTTCGAAAGCGTCGAAACCGGCCGCGGGGGCCTGGGCACCATCAACCTGGTGGCCAACGGCAACGACCGGCTGGATGGCCGGGACGGCAACGACAGCAACTTCAACTCGATCCCCCAGACCATCGCGGTGGGCGCGACCAGCCATGACGGCTACGTGTCGTATTATTCGACCCCGGGCGCCAACCTGCTGATCTCGTCGCCCTCGAACGGGGCAACCGGGGCCGGCATCTGGACCACCGACCGGATGGGCAACCTGGGCTACGACAGCAGCGACTACACGTCCTCTTTCGGGGGCACGTCCTCGGCCACGCCGGCGGCGGCGGGTGTGGTGGCCCTGATGCTGGAGGCCAACCCGCTGCTGGGCTGGCGCGACGTGCAGGACATCCTGGCCCTGACCGCCCGGCACACCGGGTCCGACATCGGCGCGGGCCCCGTGGGGACCGAGCTTTACACCTGGGAATTCAACGGCGCATCCAACTGGAACGGCGGGGGGATGCACTTTTCCAACGATTACGGCTTCGGTCTGATCGACGCGCTGGCCGCCGTGCGCCTGGCGGAAACCTGGACCGACCAGAAGACCAGCGCCAACTGGGAAGACCCGGTGGTGGCCAGCGGCAATTTCAACACGCTGATCCCGGATGCGAACCCCACGGGCATCAGCTTCAGCTTCAACACGACCGAAGATTTCGACATCGAACATGTCGCCCTGACCCTGGGCTATACCGGCGACTACACGGGCGACTACCGCATCATCCTGACCTCGCCCGATGGCACCCGGTCGACCCTGTCGATCCCGTTCAACTCGGGCAATGCGGCGACCGACCAGTGGTTCTACATGTCCAACGCCTTCCGGGGCGAAACCAGCGCCGGCACCTGGACCATCCAGATCGCCGACGAATGGGCCGTCTATGCCGGCACGCTGACCTATGCAGAGCTGCAGTTCTTCGGGGAAACCGCCGATACCGACGACCTTTACGTCTATACCAACGAGTTCAGCGACTTTGCCGGTGACGGCAACCACCTGCGCATCCTGCAGGACACCAATGGGGGCGAGGACACGCTGAATGCGGCCGCGGTGACGGGGAACTCGGTGATCACGCTGGGCGGTACGGCCCTGATCGACGGGGTCTTCATGACCTCGATCACCGGGATCGAGAGCGTCTACACCGGCGACGGCGCCGACACCATCACGGGCAACGGCCAGGCCAATATCCTGGTCGGTGGCCGCGGGATGGACACGATCAACGGCGGCGGCGGCGATGACACGATCGACGGCGGGCTGGGCGCGGACGAGATGTTCGGCGGCGACGGCGACGACACGATCTTCATCAACAGCCTGAACGACGTGGCCGACGGCGGAGCGGATATCGACACGCTGGATGCCACCGCCGTCAAGCAGGACATGTTCCTGAACATGCCCAGCGGAACCGGCCTTTACCCGGGTCAGCTGTCCGGCTTCGAGATCGTCCTGGCCGGGTCCGGCGACGACAAATTGCGGGGCAACAACGGTGACGTCATAATCGACGGGGGCGCGGGCAACGACAACCTGCGCGGCCGGCCAGGCGACGACATCCTTCTGGGCGGCATTGGCAACGATGCCATCCGGGGCGACGGGGGCATGGACTATATCGAAGGGAACGACGGCGACGACGAACTCTTCGGCAACGGCGCGGCCGACACCATCCTGGGTGGCGACGGGGCCGACCGGATCGACGGGGGCGACGGCCAGGACATTCTGACCGGAGGTGCCGACGCGGACCGCTTCGTGTTCATCGGGGCCTGGCGCCGGGATACGATCACCGATTTCGAACAGGGGCTGGACCGGATCAACCTGCAAAGCCTGCGAGACGAGAACGGCGGCGTGGGCATCGACATCACGCAATTGTTGTTCCAGCAGATCGGCACGATGGTGCGCATCGGGCTAGACCTGAACCGCGACGGGATCGAGGACTTCCTCGACCTCGCCGAAACCGGAGAGCTGACCTATGCCCGGATCGACGTGCTGAACAGCACCGTTGCGGATTGGAACACGGGCGACTTCTTCTTCTAGGATCCCGGATCGCGCGGCCGGCTGTCCGGCCGCGCGTCCTGCTTATTGCAGCTCAGGAAAAACCGGATACGGCCGTCGCGGCAAGATCCCGCCGCGCGCGGTGACGTTGCGCAGGTCAGACGCTGACCCGACAGCCTAGGGGATCTTGGGGGCACAGGTATCAAGAAGCTCCAGGAAGGGCTTCAGCCCTCCGAGGACGTCAGCCGCGGTTCTCTTGATATTGGGTTCGGCTCCCAGGATGATGTCCAGTGGGTCGTTCATAAGTTCAAGTCCGTACTTCAACCTCAATGTGTCCGACGGGGTGGTCAGGGTGACCTCGTAAAAGACACTGCGGAAGAACGGCTCCCGGATCTCGGTCGACAGGCCCTTGGGGGTGGGATTGCCCCAGGTCGTGCAGCCCCGAAGAACACGCAGGTGAAAATCCTTGGACCGATAGGGCGCGACTCGCGCGGCCATGTCCCGGATGTACTCTTCCAGGATCTCGTTCTGCAAATCGTGGTTGATGAACCCTGGTCCCAGCGCCATGCCCAGGCCCATTTCCTCACCTTCCCCGGGGCCGACGAGGTGCAGCCGGTTCCAGCCGTCTCGGCCTCCAGACAGGACGATGGGATTGCCGTCGGCATCCAGAAGCGGCTTGCCGTTCACCAGCAACTCGATCTTGTTGATCCGCGGGACCACCTTGTTGTTGAAATTCGGAGCGATGTTCTGCCCGGGCTTGAGATCCTCTCCGGTTCGATTGATGCGATTGGGGAGAGGTTCCATCTCGACGACGATGCTTTCGCCGCCTTCCGGGAGGTTCTTCGCCGAAACTCTGGTGACCGCGCCTGTACCTGCCATTTCGTCCCAGCACTGGTACTTTCGTAAGATATCGCGCAATTCTTCCAGGGCTTCAGGGGTTTGCGCATCAAGCAGGTCATCAGGTATGGGCACCGATCCGGTCTGGTTCGGATTCTGTGGCGGTCGGCGTGCGCGCGTCGGCGTGTTCCCGGGCATGTGGAACCGCAGGCGGTCGAGGAAATCGTCCGCCGTCAGTTCTCGGTTGGCGAGCCAGAATTCCAGGGTGTTGTTCAGTTCGGCCTCGCCGACCAGGTTGTCCGCGACGTATTTGTCGATCATGCGGAAATCGGCGAAGGCTTCGGAGTAGGCCTGGCGGGCGGCGGCGGCGTGCGCCGGGTCGGACATGTCGAGCAGGCCGAACAGCCTGGCCGCGTGATTGGTGTCGGCGTATTTCTCGAACCCGCGCGTGCCCCAGAAGGCCCAGGCACAGACCGACGCCAGGATGGATTGCTTCATCTCGGGGCCGGCCGCGGCGATCGTGACAGCGCCGTCGCGCAGAAGGCCGGCCTCGAAGCTGGCGCGCCGTGCGGCTTCGACCCGCGCGGCGGCCTTCAGCTTCTTGCGCACCTTGGGCGCGTCGATATCGACGTTCCTGACCTTCTTCACGGACATCGGTGCGGCTTCGATCGCATCGTCAAAGTCCAGAAGGGCGCGTCCGGGCTTACGGGCCATCGAAAAGCTCCTCTACATCTGCGTCGTTCAGATCAATGACCGCGCGACCGGCGGGAGAGTCGGGGTTGATCAATTCGGCAATGGTGGCCGTGCGCGTCGTTTTCATCGCCTTGGCCCCGGCCTTGGCCACGTCGATGACATCACCGCCTAGCCCGACAAGCGCCAGGACGGCCCAGGCCATGCTGGGGTGGGTCGCCATCAGGCCTCCCTGGGCGGCGGCCTCGTCTTCCACATAGCGGGTGTATTCGTTCCAGGCGTCATAGGCGCTGAGCCCCAGGCCGGCGCCATACCCCACCACGGCGACGGTGCCCGTGCCCAAGGTCATCAGCCCGGCAGCCACGGCAGCAATACCCAAAAGGACGGCGTCCCGCGTTTCGTCCCCGGCGATGTCGTCCTTGCGGGCCTGGACCACCGCGCCCAGCATGCTGTCGGGTCCGCCCCCGGCCTCGGACATTGCCTGGTCGATGGCCCCGGTGCGCCAGATGAAATCGGGATTGTCCTCGTCCGCGAGGATGTCGCGGGTGGCGTCGATCCCGTCCTTGCGCTTGCTGATGATGCGCTGCACGTCGCGCTTGAAGGCGGCGACGCTGTCGAAGTCGTTGGTGCGGAACAGCGCCACGATGTCGTCGCGCATGGCGATGGCGTCATACCCCCCGAGAACGTCGATGATCTGGTGCAGCAGGGGATTGTCGGTCGAGGCGGCCTTGAGTTCGGCCAGCAGGTAGTGGCCGTCGAGCATGCCATCGGTGTCGGCGATCAGCCGTTCGGTGATGGCCTTGGCCTCGTCGAAGGTATGTTTCATCGCCTCTTCGTCGCGCAGCGCCGCGGACAGCCCGTCAAGTTCGGCATCGAAAGTGTCCAGGCTTTCGCGGGCAATGGCTATGGCCTCCTGGCGGAAGGCCTCTTCATAGGCATCGCAATCGGCCTTGAAAGCGGCAATGCGCGCCTTGTCGTCCCCTGTATAGCCCCAGGCCCCAAGCCGTTCGGCCAGTATGGATTCGATCACCTGCGCGCCGACGCCGCCATCAAGGTAGATCTGAAGCTGCTCGAATTCCTTGGTCATGCCGGCGACCTTTTCACCGGCGGCAAAGCGCGCCTCGACCGCCTCCTGCTTGTCCTCGGCGCGGCCTTCGAAGTCCCTCAGCGCTGTCTGCAGATCACCGAGCGTGAGGATCGGCCCGCATTGCGCCGCAAAGGCCGCCCGCTGGGACGGGCTGAGCGCCATGAGCCTCTTGGTAATCGCGATGAGCGTATCGGCATTGGCGATCAGGGAGGCCTCTTGCCCGGGGGCAGGCAAGCCCAAGGGCAGGCCGGGCATGACAGCATGGATGGTGACCTTGATGTCGTCGGGGATCATGCCCACGCGCATGACTTTGGCCGCCATGTCGCGCCGGATCGCCAGCCAGGTTTCGGCGGTGACGTGCTGGCCCGAGGGGATCTTCCAGCCCGGCGGCACGTCGAGGCTGTCCCAGAAGGCCGCATCGGTGGCGGCGTTGAAGGCGGCGGCCTCTTCCTCGGACAAGCCGTCGATGAAGCCGTCGATCTCGGCCTGCTTGTCGGCATCGTGGACCTTCACCTCGAAGGGGATGATGTAGTACCACTCGCCGCCCTGCTTGATGACGTATTGGCCATAGGGCGTGGTGTCGTCGATTTCCAGGACGTCCCCGTTGCGCAGGTCGACGAGGTGTCCGACCTCGGCCAGGTAGCTTTCGGCCATGTGGGGATAGTAGTCGGCCCCGTGCTTGAACATCAGGTATTGTTCATAGGCCTTCAGGGACAGGGCATCGCTGGACAGGTTGCCCGTGATGTCGCGCACGTAGAACGGGCCGCGCAGGGTGGCCGAGTATTCATAGGCCTCGTCTTCCAGGAACGCGCGCTGCTGGGCGGTGGTGTCGTCGCTGAAGGCCTCGCGGTAGGCGTCGTCAAGCACCGGGAGCGCCGGTGGCGTCGGATCTCCGTCGTCGCCCTCGGGGTCGCCCAGGGGGGGTGGGGTGCCGGCGTCATGGGCTGTGACGTCGGCCTCCAGCACGTCGATCTGGACGGTGACGTAAGGGGCCTCGGGCGCAAGGTCGAAGGCGTCGCGCACGGGCATCGACCAGGGCACGTCCAGCTTGGTGCCGTCGGGGCGGAAGACCGGGACGGTGGGGCTTTGGTCCTGAAGCTCGGCCATTAGCGCCTGCACGAAGGCAGGCGTGTAGCGCGGGGCATAGTTGAGATACGCCGCCCCCTTGGCCTGCAGGCAGGTCATGTCGGGCGTGGTCGCAACGCGCACGCGGGCGGTTGTCGTCATGCCGAACCCTCCTGCTGCAGAAAGGCGTGCAGGCGGGCGGCGGCCTCCGGCGCCAGTTGCTGGGTCATGACGCCGTCCTGACCCATCGGGGAACCGGCGTCCTCGATCGTGGCCTCCTGGCGGCGCAGCTCGCCGATGGCGCCCAGAAGCGCCGGGGTGTCGCGCCGGGTGGCCGCCTCGCGGAAGGCGTCAAGCGACCGGGTCACCGCCGGGTTGTCGGGATGATCCTGCGCCAGGGCCGGTTTCAGGGCGGCGTGGATGCGGGTGTAATCTGTCTTCACTGTGTCGGTCCGGGGGGCCAGCGCGGTCACGGCCTGTTCCAGCTGATCGGCGTTCAGCGGTGGAGTGCGGGCGGCCCGGACCGCCTGTTCCACCTGGTCGAGCCTGCGGTCGGCGGTGGCGAAATCCCCCGTGCTGGCGGCCGAGACGCAGGTCGAACACAGCTCTGTCAGGTAGCCTCGGGTTTCCTTGTGGGTGCGGGCCGTGTCCTTGATGGTCTCTGTCATGCCCTTGAGGTCGCCTACCACGCGGGTCCATTTTTCGGCCGGTGTGCGGGGCGCGTCGCGGGCGATCTGGGCCAACTCCTTCAGGCTGGCCCTGGCGGCGGGCATGTCCTTGTCGCGGGCGGACCGGCGGGCCTTTCCCAGCGCCGCGTCCAGTTTCTTACGGGTCCGCGGCGCATCGGCGAAGAGGGCCAGGATCTGTTTGGCCGAGACCAGTTGCCGGTTCAGCGCCTCCCGATCGGCCTGGTCGTCGGTCTGGTCGGTGGGGTCGGCTGGGGTCGGCTGGGGCGCATCGGCCGGCGTGTCGGACGGGACTGTTTCGGCAACCAGGGGCGGATCGAGGATGTCGTCGTCTTCGTCGCTGTCGACGATCTCGCCGGTGCGCAGGCGGCAGATGACCTTGAATTGCAGGTCCCGGGCCTTCAGGAACCGGCGCGCCTTTTTCGCCAGAGCGGCCGGTGGCGCCTCTTCACAGGTCAGCACCACGGTTTTCGCATCGACTTGCATGGATCCCCAGGCCCCGCGGCTGCTGCCGCCGGCCGCCTTGGCCTCTTTGACCAGCTTGGTCGGCGTCCGTCTGCGGTGCCCGGTAAAGACCAGGTCTTCGCGCCCCAGCATGAGGGCGAAATTGTAGGGCTTCTTCCGTGCGGCCAGCAGCAGGCTTTTCAGATCGCCCGCCTGGGCAGCCTGGTCGAGCGCGTCGTCGGGATCGTCCGGGTCTTCGGGGGGATCCGGATCGTCCGTGTCCGGATCAGGCGCGCCCAGGTCGTCGGTATCGGGGGCAGGAGGGGCCTGCATCCTCGACGGTGCCTCGGTATCCATCTGCCCGTTCTTGTCGTCGGGCGTATCCGGGTCCGGCTGCGATGCGTCGGGCTCCGTCCGGGTTGGTTCGGCTATGTCGTCCGCCGCCTCGGGGGGCTTCCTCGTGGGGCCGGTGTCCTGCGCGCCGGTCCGGATTTCGACCTTCACAGTTTGCCCGCGATCCGCGAAGTATTTCTTGAGCAGGGTGTCGATCTTCGAGGCCGGGGTGTCGTCGCACTCCAGCACGATCGTACTGCCGCTGGACGACATGGTGCCCCAGGCCCCGCGCCCGCTGCCGCCCAGGGCCTTGGCCGCCCGGACCATGGCATCGACGGGCTTTTTCTTGTCGGCCTGGAAAACGACCCCGTCCTTGCTGATCAGGGCTGCGAAACTGATGGGCTTGGAACGCGATTCGCTGAGGGCAGCCTTTGCGGCCTTTTTCTCTGCATTTATATCGGGCTTTGCCGCCATGGCAGTGCCTCCGAAAAAGAAATAACTCGTTAAAATATGGGAAGATCATATCACAATTGGACGCTTTCCGGAATTGCCGAAAAGCGGAGCTGAACGGCTGTCGGCGGAAATCGGGAAATTGCCGGGCCGATCTTGTTGAATTGAAATCGAAGTTTTCGGAGCGCTGGCCTACATGCGCCCGGCGGCCCGCGCGGGGCCGGGGCTGTCCTCTTGCAGGTGCCCCATCAGGGTGTCGGCGGAATAGGCCTGGCGGAACAGCCCCGCCTCGGCCAGGCGCGGCACAAGCTCGCTCAATGTCAGCTCGAAGGATTGCCACGACCCGCCGGGCACGGCGATGAACCCGTCGATGGCACCGGCGCGGAACCAGTCGGTGATCTCGGCCACCGCGTCGTCGACCGTGCCGATCACCTGCCAGTGGAACGAGGCCAGCGTTTCGGGGCAGTCCAGCAGCTGGGCCAGGGTGGGCGCCTCGCTGTCGATAAGCTGGAGCAGCCGGGCATATTGCCCGGTGCGCGGGGTGTCGCGGGGCAGGTCGGCCGGGGTGATGGGGCGGTCGGGCGCCCAGTCGGCCAGGTCGAGCCCGGTCGCCGCCTGCACCCGCTCGATCCGCTGGGGGCGGGTGACGCGGGCGTGGGTGTCCATGAAGAGCGCCCGGGCCTCGGCGCGGGTTGCGCCCAGGTAGAGGCTGAGACCGGGCAGAAAGCGCACCTCGGCCGGGTCGCGGCCATGGGCACGGGCCCGGTCGGTCAGGGCCTTGCGCTGGGTCAGGGCGCTGGTCCGGTCGGCGGACAGGCCAAAGACCATGTCGGCCATCTGTGCGGCAAAATCGATGCCCCGGGGAGATCCTCCGGCCTGCATCAGGGCGGGGCGGGGGCCGGGAAAACGAGGGATGTTCAGCGGCCCCTTGACCGAGAAATCATTGCCGTGGTGATCGATCGGCAGGATCAGGTCGGTATCGGCATAGCGCCCCGAGGCGCGGTCGACCAGCAGGGCCTCATCGGGAAAGCTTTGCCACAGGCGCTGCACGACGCGGGTGAATTCCTCGGCACGGTCATAGCGGTCGTCCGAGGCGGGCATGTCGCGCAGGCCGAAATTCTCGTTTCCCTGCAAGGCGGTGACCACGTTCCACCCGGACCGGCCCTGGCTAAGCCAGTGCAGCGACATCATCTGGCGCGCGGCCGTGTAGGGGTGGCCGAAGGTGGTGGAAATCGTGGTGACCAGGCCGATCCGGGAGGTCTCGCGGGTCAGGGCGGCCATCATCAGCGTCGGATCAAGGGACGAAAACCCGAAGGATTGTTCCAGCACCTCGACGGGCAGAAAGCTGGCATCGGGCCGGAAGGCGAAATCAAGATGGGCGGCCTCGGCGCGGCGGGCGATGGTCAGGGCGAAGTCGCTGGAATACAGCCCCTCGATGCCGCTGTCCTCGGCCCGCCAGCCCTCGCCGCTGAGCCAGGTGGGGGCAAGCGACATGCCGATGCAAAGTCTGGGTCGGAGCATGGTGGCCCTGCCTGTTTGGTCTGTCTTTTTTGGCCAGTTTGGCCGGGCCGGCCCCGAAGGCCCGGCCCAATGCTGTTGGGTCCTGGCGAGGCGCTATCAGAACGTCCCGCGGATGCCGATGCCGAACATGCGCGGCGCTGTCAGGCTGGCCTGCGTATAGGGCGCCGCGGCCCCCCGGGCGGCCTGCAACAGCACCGGCGTGACCTCGTCGAACACGTTGTTCACATAGCCGTAAAGCTCGATATTGTCGCGGATCGCGTAGCTGGCCCGCACATCGACCAGGGTATAGCTGTCGACCTCGTAGGCCGCCGTATTGGCCGTGTCCGAATAATATCCGTCCACATAGCGCACCTGTCCGCCCAGCGTGATGCGGTCGGTCACCGCCCAATCCGCCCCGAGGCTGGCCATCAGGCCCGGCGCGCTGGCAAAGGCGTTGCCCTCGTAATCGGGCGCGTCGGCGAAATGGGTGAACTCGGTATGCAGCAGGCCGATGGACCCGCGCAGGGTCAGGCTGTCGATCGGCCGGTAATCGGCGGCCAGTTCCAGCCCGTAGGATTGCGCGCTGTCGGCGTTGATCGTGTGGATATAGGTGATGCCGTTGATCGCCTGGGTGATGTTCTGCTGGGCGTTGGAATAATCCATGTAGAACAGGTTGCCGGTCAGGAACAGGCGGTCCCCCAGCAGGCTGGCCCGGGTGAACAGTTCATAATCCCAGACGGTTTCGGCCTCGAACTCTTCCCATTCGTTGGACGACACGAAGTCCAGCGACACGCCGCCGGGGTTATAGCCCTTGGCCACCATCGCCCCGACGGTCCAGCCGGGCCGCAGATCGTAGGCCAGGGTCAGCTTGGGCAGCACTTCGTTGAAGGTCTCGTCGTAATCCACGTCGCTGTTGGCGAAGGCCGGAGACACGTCGCCCGTGCGCCGGATCTCGTCCCGCTGGTAGCGCAGGCCCCCGGTCAGGGTCCAGGCATCGGCAAAGCGCCAGGACAGCTCTCCGAAAATGCCAAGGTTGTGCTTCTGGTCCTTGAAGGTGGAAATCCCGCCCTGGTTCAGCAGCTCGTCCTGGGTGGTGTAGGCGGTGTAGATCCCGGCGATGCCGCTCAGCGTGTCCTCGGGCTGGCCATAGGTCAGCAGGAACTCGTTGGTATAGTTCTGCTGGTCCACATCCGCATCGCCCGAGGTCGGCGTGCCGACCCGGCGTTCCACGTCCGACCACGAGGCCTGGGCCTCGTTGCTCAGCGTCCAGCCGGTGCCGAAATCGTAGGTCACGTCCAGGATCGCGGTGTCGGTCGTCTGGTGCCAGCCCGGGTTCCAGATGGCGTCCGATTCCATCTGGTCATAGGGCGGGGCGGCACCCTCAACGCTGGGCCGGGTGGTGTCGGTATGGCTGTAGGTCAGCTTGACCTCCAGCCCGTCGATGTCCAGCGGCGCCCACAGCAGCTTGGCCCGGGCGTTGAAATTGCTGAAATCCTGGCCGATGTCGTTCTGGATGAAGCCCGACCCATTGTACTTGATGAAGGTATCGCGGGCCGCGTAGTCCAGCGCGATCCGGGCGGCGACCTGGTCGCTCAGCGGGCCGGACCAGGCGAAGGACGCCCGCTGCTGGTTGTAGTTGCCGTATTCCAGCCGATAGGCGCCCTCGGTGTAGAAGGTCGGGTCCTTGGTGTTGACGATGATCGCCCCGGCGATGGCATTGGCCCCCTGCGAGGTCGTCTGCGGGCCGCGGAAGACCTCGATGCTGTCCACATCCCAGACCGAGGTCGCACCAAAGTAGAACTCGTTGTAATTCTGGTAATGGCCGTCGACGTTGACCGTCGCGCGGGGCACGGTGCCGGCAAAGAAGGCGTTGGCCCCGGTGTGCGGGCCTTCGGTGTTCAGGCCCCGGATGATCGGCGCGCTGACGTTGTCGGTGTAAAGCACGTTGGGCGTGCCCTGGATCACCGTGCGCACGTCGTCCTTGCCGGGCTTTTCCTCGGTGATCTGGTCGCTGTCGATCACCGACACCGAGCTGCCCGTTTCCGTGATGTCGCGCACCACCTTTTCGCCGGTCACGTAAATCGTGCCCAGGAAGGTGCCATCGTCTTCGAAAGTATCCTGCGCGGCGGCCGTCTGGGCCGTCAGGGCCGCGGCAATGGCCAGCAGGCTTGCGCCCTGGCCCCGCCGGCCCGGTCTGATCTTCAGCATGTCATCCCCCGAGATGTTGTGGGTTCTATGCTGGCGTCGGCGGACCTGGCTGGCTTGTATAGTGTTTCGCATTGCATGACGCGTTATGCATGTCAACATTCCTGACGCCCCTTTCCCCTGTTGGCCCGGGCGCATAGTCTTTGGGGGCGCGTGGCCAGGCGGACCGCCTTACAGGAGACCCAGCCCATGAAGGAATTCGAGCTGTTCCCGGCGGAAGAGGCCAAGGCGCCCCCCGAAAAGCGCTCGACCACGGTGCAATCGGTCTCGGTGGCCATGCGCTTCCTGACGCTGCTGGCCGCGGCCGAACGGGCCCTGCCGCTCGGAGAGCTGGCCCGGCTGTCGCGCGTCGGCCGGTCGACGGCCCATCGCTACATGCAAAGCCTGGTCAAGGAAGGCATGGTCGTGCAGGACCCGGCCAGCGGACATTATGACCTTGGGCCCACCGCGCTCAGCGTCGGGATCGCGGCGTTGCGCCGGGTGGATGCGCTGGAAATGGCCGGGATGCAGATGAAGCAGCTGGCCCAAAGCCATGCGATGGGGGCGGGCGTGGCCATCTGGACGGACAACGGCCCGACACTGGTGCGCTGGTATCGCAGCGCGCATTTTTCAATCACGCCGCTGGGGCTGGGCGATGTCCTGCCCATCGACAACACGGCCTGCGGGCTGGTCTTCCAGGCCTTCCTGCCCCGCGCCCAGGTCGAGTCCGCCCGGCGCAACCAGCCCGATCATTTCCGGGGCGATCTGCCGACCAAGGCCCAGATCGACCAGATCCGCCGCGAGGGCTGGGCCGAGCTGACGGGCCACATCCTGTCCAATGTCACCGGCCAGGCCTGCCCCGTGCTGGACGCGCAAGGAGAGCTGGCCTGCGTGGTGACGACGGTGACCGACCTGGGCAAGCTGAAGACGGCGCAGGACCGCATGGCCCTGCAAGAGGTCGCCCGGGTGATCAACCGGGCGACCGGCGGGCAAAGCAGTTTCGACCCGGCCTGATCCGTCTTTTCAAGGGCTTGGGTGACGACGTCAGGTCCGGGCGCGCGGGATGACCATGGGCCGCCCGGTCAGCGGGTCGGGCATGACCAGGGCCGACAGGTCGAACACGTCATGCATCAGCGCCTCGGTCACGATGGTGCCGGGCGCGCCTTCGGCCACCACGGCCCCGTCGCGCATGGCGATGACGTGGCTGGCAAAGCGGAAGGCCAGGTTGAGTTCATGCAGGACGGCAACGACCGTGCGGCCCTCGGCGTTCAGCCGGGCCAGCAGGTCCAGCAGGTCGACCTGGTGCACGATGTCCAGGTAGGTCGTCGGCTCGTCCAGCAGCAGGATCGGCGTGTCCTGGGCCAGGGTCATGGCAATCCAGACCCGCTGGCGCTGACCTCCGGACAGGTCGGACACCGGGCGCGCGGCCAGGTCGGCCACGCCGGTGGCCTCCATCGCCGTCTGCACGGCGGCGGCGTCTTCGGGGGACCATTGCTGCAGGAACGACTGGTGCGGAAAGCGCCCGCGCGCGACCAGGTCGGCCACCGTGATCCCGTCGGGCGCGGCCGGAGACTGGGGCAGTAGGCCGAGGATGCGGGCGACCTCGCGGGTCGGACGGTCGGCGATGGCCTTGCCGTCCAGCACGATCCGGCCGGTCTCGGGCGGCAGCAGGCGGGCGAGGGCGCGCAGCAGGGTGGACTTGCCGCAGGCGTTCGGCCCGACGATGGCGGTGAAGGCCCCGTCGGGGATCGTCAGCGTCAGATCACGCGAGATCACACGGGCCTGGTAGCGCAGCGTCACGCGGTCTGCCCGAAGCCGGTCACTCATCGCCCTGGGGTCCTTTCGCGGTCTGGCACCTGGGTCCCCGTATTGCATTGCGGAACGCGCTCTGCAATATGAACACAGCCATGCCGGGCGCCCGGTGCCAGCCAAATTGCTTTCACCCGCGATCCGGGGGCCTTTGCCCTCCCGAGAAATGGCTGCCCATGACCTCTGCCGAACAGGACCGTGTCGACGACCGCAAGGGGGCGCTCGACGAAGACGACCACATGCGTGACATGGAGCGGCTGGAACTGACGGTGCTGTCCCTGGACCGTCCCTTCGCCTCGGTCATGCGCGTGACGGGCCAGATCGACACCAACATGCAGGGCCCCTGGAGCGCGCCCAACGTGGCCGTCCGGATGGAACTGGAACAGCCCGCGGACGGGCGGGCGACCACGCGGGTCTATACGGTCCGGCATTTCGACGCGGCCGAGGGGCTGGTGGAGATCGACTTTGTCCTGCACGAAGGCGACGGCCCGGCCATGCGCTGGCTGCGCGCGGCTGTGCCGGGGACGAAGGTCTGGATGACCGGCCCGCGCCAGCATTTCGTGCCGCCGCAGACACCGGGTCGCCGGGCCGCGATGCTGGCCGATGACACGGCGGTGCCCGCGATCCATGCCATCCTGGCGGCCTGGCCCGACGGGCAGGCGGGCACGGTGTGGATCGACTCGGTCGAGCCCGACCTGCTGGCCAGCCTCCCCGCCCCGAAGGACGTCACCCGGCATCTGCTGCTGCGCGGGCCGCAGGATCCTCCGGGCACGTCGCAGGCCTTGCGGGCCGTGGCCGACACCCTGACCGACCCCGCCGCGTGGACCGTTTGGGCCGCCGGCGAACGGCAGGAGATGCGGGACCTGCGCAGCGCCCTGACCGGCCGGGGTTTCGCCCGGTCCGACCTGCAGATCCTGGGCTATTGGCGGCACGGCGTGTCCAGTTCCGAGGTCGACCGGCAACGGCTGGCCGAATACGAGCGCATCCGGGCCATGAACCTGCCGATGGAAGCGCTCGACGATGCCGACCTGCCCATCTGACATCAACGGAGCCCCGAAATGCGCGCCTGCCTGACCCTTTTGACCTGCTGCCTGGCCCTGCCAATCATGGCCAATGCCGATGGCGGCTGGCCCCGGACCATTACGCATGAGGCGGGCGAGTTGGTGCTGGAGGACCAGCCCAGACGTGTCGTATCGACCTCGCCCAGCCTAACCGGCACCTTGTTGGCCCTGGACGTGCCGCTGGCGGCCACCGCAGTTGCGATGCGCACGCCCCTGGCCGACGACCAGGGGTTCTTTCTGCAATGGGCAAAGGCCGCCCATGAAAAAGGGGTCGAGGTGCTTTACCCCAACCTGGCCTTCGATTTCGAAGCCCTGATCGTGCAGGACGCCGACCTGGTGATCGCGGCCAAGACCGGCGGCGACAGCATCATGCCCTATCTGGCCGAGCTTCAGGCCATGGAAATCCCGGTCATGGTGCTGGATTACGGGACCAGCGACTGGGTGGAACTGGCCCGCCAGATCGGCGTGGCCACCGGCCACGAGGATGACGCGGCCCGGGTGACCCAGGCCTACAAGGCCCATGCGGCCGATGTCGCCTCGGGCCTGACCCGGCCCGAGGGCACGGTGTCGATCGTGTCCTACAATTTCGCGGGCACCTTTGGCGTGTCGAAACCGGTCAGCGCGCAGGCGCAGGTGCTGGCGGACCTGGGCTTTGTGGTGACGGGCATTCCCGAAGAGATGCGCGCGCGGGTGCAGGAGTCGCGGGAATACGACTTCATCAGCCATGAAAACCTGGCCGGCGCCATCACCGGAGACACCGTCTTTCTGCTGAACGGCACGCCCGAGGCGGTGCAGACCGTGCTGGCTGACCCGGTGCTGGCCAATGTCCCGGCGATCAAGGCCGGGCGGGTCTATCCGCTGGGGCCGCTGTCCTTCCGGGTCGATTATTACTCGGCGCTCGACATCATCGAGACGGTGGCGCCCTATTTCACCGAATGACCCGGCGCGTGGCCCTGGCCTATGGTGGCGGAGCGGCGGCATTGACCGTCCTGGCCTTGGCCAGCCTGGCCATCGGGTCGCGCGCGACACCGGTCTTGGACGTCCTGCGCGCCCTGCTGGCCTTTGATCCGGGCAACGACCTGCACCTGATCGTGCGCGAGCTGCGGGTGCCGCGCAGCCTGCTGGCGATCACGGCGGGGGCCGGGCTGGGCATGGCCGGGGCGGTGATGCAGGCCGTCACCCGCAATCCGCTGGCAGAGCCCGGGCTTCTGGGCGTGAACGCCGGGGCGGCGATGGCGGTCGTGCTGGGGGCCTCTGCCTTCGGGCTGACGGCGATCGGAGACTATGTGTGGTTCGGCCTGCTGGGGGCGGGGCTGGCCGGCGTGGCGGTGTTCGTCCTGGGCCGGGCCCATGACAGCGGCACCGACCCGGTGCGGCTGGTGCTGGCGGGCGCGGGGCTGTCCATCGTTCTGGGCGCGGCGGTCAGCCTGGTGATCCTCAATGCGCAACTTGCGGTGCTGGACGTCTTCCGCAACTGGGGGGCGGGCACGCTGGACGGGCGGGGCCTTGACGTGGCCGGCGCGATGACCCTGGCCCTGCTGGCCGGAGGCGGCATGGCCCTGGCCCTGGCCCCTGCGCTGAACGCCCTGGCCCTGGGGCATAGCATGGGTCAGGCTTTGGGGGTTCGGCCACAACGGGTCTGGGCGCTGGCCTGCCTGTCGGTGATGATCCTGGCGGGAACGGCCACGGCCGCGGCCGGGCCGATCGGCTTTGTCGGGCTGGTCGCGCCGCATGTCGCCCGGGCCATCGCCGGGCCGGACAACCGCGATCTGCTGCCCCTGTCGGGGCTGTTCGCGGCGGCGATGCTGCTGGGGGCGGATATCCTGGGCCGTGTGATCGTCGCCCCCGACGAACTGGCCGCGGGCATCGTTGCCACCATGATCGGAGGCCCGTTCTTCATCCACGTGGTCCGCCGGTTCCGGCTGGCTCAGATATGATCCGGCCGATGACACCGGCGGGCACGCGCGTTCTGCGGCTTGGGGGGCACAGCCTGCTCTGGCGTCCGCGCGCGGTCCTTGTCTGCGGGCTGCTGCTGGGGCTGGCCCTGGCCCTTGGCCTGGTTTTGTTGGGCACCGGCACGCTTGGCTTTACGCCCGCGCAGGTGGTGGCCGGTCTGCTGGGCGATCCGGCCGAGCCCATGGCCACGCGGATCATCCAGCGCCTGCGGCTGCCCCGCGTCTTGACGGCGGCCTGCGTGGGGGCGGGGCTGGGCATGGCGGGGGCGGCATTCCAGTCGCTGTCGCGCAATGCGCTGGGGTCTCCGGATGTCATCGGCTTCACCACCGGAGCGGCAACCGGCGCGATCAGCGCGATCATCCTGGTCCAGGCCACACCCGCCCAGACCGCCCTGGCGGCCATTGCCTCGGGCCTGCTGACCGCGCTGGCCGTCCTGCTGATGGCCCGGCAGGCGGGGGCAGGGGGCGGATACCGGCTGGTGTTGGTGGGGCTGGGCACCGGGGCGGTGCTGACCGGGGTCAACACCATGCTGATGGTCAAGGGCGATATCGACCAGGCCATGGCCGCGCAGGTCTGGCTGGCGGGTTCGCTGAACGGGCGCAGCTGGTCGCACGTGCTGCCCGCGGCCGCTGGCCTTGTCCTGTTTGCCCCGGTCCTGGCGCTGGCCGCCCGCAAGCTGGCCTTGCTGGAGATGGGCGCGGACCTGGCCATGCAGCTGGGCATTCGCACCGGGCCGTTGCGCCTGGCGGTGGTGCTGGCGGCGGTCGGGCTGACCTCGGTGGCGACGGCCAGCACCGGCCCGGTGGCCTTCATCGCCCTGGCCGGTCCGCAGATCGCCCGGCGCCTGACCCGCGCGCCCGGCGTGCCCCTGGCCAGCGGAGCGCTGGCCGGAGCCGCGCTGTTGCTGGGCGCGGATCTTCTGGGCCAATGGTCGCCCTTCGGGCTGGTCCTGCCCGTCGGGCTGACGACGGGCTTCTTGGGTGGGCTTTACCTGATCGTGCTGTTGCTGCAGGACAGGGGCCGGGCCTGACCGTTCACAGCCCTGTCCGTCTGCCGCTGCGGCGGGCATCGGGGAGCCAAAAGCGTCGCGCTACCGGCCCTGCGGCGCCAATTGACCTAGCGGAAGCCCTTTACCCCCGGTAACCTGATCCCATCCGCGCGAGGCCGGATATCCGGACGGTTCAGGCGAAGGAGCAGGCGCATGCTGGATCAGCCCGCAGCGGTGCCCACCGGGCCTCGGGCACAGGATGTTGCCCGCTATGACCTGGTCGTGGTGGGGGCGGGGATTGCCGGGCTCAACACGCTGTTCGCCGCCAAGGATTACCTGCCAAGGGGCGCCCGGGTTCTGCTGATCGACCATAAGGCCCAGGCCGGGGGCATGTGGAACACGGCCTATGATTACGTGCGCCTGGACCAGCCCCACCCGATGTTCACCGTCGGAGACCTGCCCTGGGACTGGTCCCGGCCCAAGGATTACCTGGCCAGCCGCGACGAGGTCCGCGACCACCTGGCCCGGGCCCTGGACCCGGTGGCGCAGGCGGTGTCCCTGGACATACGGTTCGGCCAGACCGTCACCGATTGCACCGAGGTCGAAAGCCCTTCCGGCCCCTGCGCCCGCGTCACCTTTCACCCCAACGATGCCCCCGGCCAGGTCACAAGTGTCGAGGCCTCGCGGGCCTTCCATGCGGCCGGGCTGAACTATCAAACGGCCTCTGCCCTGGACCTGACCAGCGATCGGGTGCTGTCGATCATCCCGCAGGATCTGCTGGCGACCCTGGCCGCCCATCCGCAGGCTCCGGTGATCGTCGTGGGCGGGGGCAAGACCGGCATGGATACCGTGCTGGAGGTCCTGTCGGCCGAGCCCGCCCGCCCGGTGTCGCTGATCTCGGGGCGCGGGACGAATTTCATCAACCGCAGTTTCTACATGCCGAAGGGGCTTAAGCGTTGGACCTCTGGCGCGCTGATTTCGTCGATGCTGCGCGACATGGCGGTCAGTTTCGATGGCGACAACGAGGCCGCGGTGATCGACCGGTTCCGCCAGCGCCACGCCACAGATCCCGGGGCCGACAACCGGGCGTTCCTGTGGGGCATGCAATCCGAAGACGAGCTGGCCCGGATTACCAGTGGGCTCGCTGCAACCTGGGCCGATTACCTCGACGACGTCAGCGACACGCCCGACGGTCCGGTCATGACCCTGCGCAGCGGGGCCCGGCAGCCGATTGCGCCGGGCAGCATCGTCGTCAATTGCACGGGCAGTTTCTTTCGCACGGCGCAGATGGTGCCGAAACATCCCCTGCTGTCGCCCCGGGACACCGTGGTCCGGATCTCTCCGCGCGACGGGTTCCACTTTCAAAGCAGCGTGGCCTCGTTCTTCGTGGCCCACCTGGTCTATCGCGGGGCGTTGCGGGGCAAGGGCTATTACACGCTGGATCACGAGGCGCTGTTCCGGGCAGATCGCACAGCCTGGGCAGGGGCTTCGGCCGCGCATGGTTACATGAACCAGCTGATCTCGCTGAAGACGTTGCCCTTGTCGGTTCTGGATCATTGCGGGCTGGACCTGGACCGCTGGTATCCATTGCCCCGCCGCCTTGCGGGGTTCGTGCGCATGAAGATGAACAGCCGGGCCGATATTGACCGCTGCCGCGCCACGCTGGACCGGGTGGCCGAGAGGTTCGGCGTCACCTGCGGGCCCCTGGCATGAGCGCCCCCGCCATGCATCCGTTATGTTCCCCAGTAAGTTCCCCCGTATGTTTTCCCGTATGTTTTCCCGTGAAAGGTCTTCCCGGCCATGACTGACCCCTCGTCCCGGCAGACCGTCCTTGGCGATCCGCGCGATTACGGCTTCACCGCCCTGTCCCCCCGTCTGTGGCACGGCATGACGACCTGGGCCTGGGCCAGCCTGGTCGGCCCGCGCCTGATGCAGGTCGACCCCCGGCGCTATCCGCTTGTGGCGACGGTCACCATGGCCAGCCTGGTCAACAGCGCCTCGGCCCTGCTGACACAGGGGCTCTATTTCAACGCCATCCGCAGCACCGAGATCACCGAGGACCCGGTCTTCATCATCGGCTTTCAGCGCTCGGGCACGACCTGGCTGAACGAGCTTCTGGCCTGCGACCCGCGCTTCGGCTTTCCGACCAACCTGCAATGCCTGATGCCGGAAACCTACCTGCTGCACCGGCATTTCATGCGGCCGCTGATGAAATGGGCCGTGCCCCGGACCCGGCCGATGGACAACGTGGACCTGGATCCCGACACGCCCCAGGAGGACGAGGTCGCCCTGCTGGTCTCTGGCGTGCCCAGCCCCTACCGGCTGATGGCCTTTCCCCAGACCGTGTCGACCTACCGCGACACCCTGCGCCACGAACAGGACGACCCGGCGGCCCGGACGCGCTGGACCCGGGCCTGGCTGCGGTTCCTGACCGAGGTGCAGCTGGCCAACCCGGGCAAGCGGCTGCTGCTGAAATCGCCCAGCCACACCGTGCGGGTCGAGCGCATCCTTCAGATCTTTCCCAAGGCTCGGTTCATCCACATCACCCGCGATCCCTATCCGATCATCCGGTCGAACCTGAAGCTGAACGAATCCCTGACCGCGACCCAGGGGCTGCAGGGCCGGCCCGCCGACCAGAACGTGGTCATCGAGGAACTGCTGGACGGTTTTGTCGAATTCCACGAGGTCTACGACGAGGCCAAGGCCGCGATCCCCGAGGGCAGCCTGGTCACCGTCGCCTACGAAGACCTTCTGGAGGACCCCGAACCGGTTCTGCGGCGGATCTACGACACGCTCGACCTGGGCGATTTCGCCCCCGTCGAGGCCCCCCTGCGCGCCTACATGGACAAGCGCGCGGAGTACCAGGTCAACAGCTATGACCGCGATCCCGACCTGATCCGGGCGATCAATGCCCGGCTGGGGGCCTATTTCGAAACCTACGGCTACCAGCGCTATCCCGAACCGGAGAGGCAGGCAGGGGCGTGACCGGCCCCCGGCCCGAGACCGCCGATTTTCCTGGCGCGCGGGGAAATGTTCACGGTGCGACATTGTCTCGGGTTTGACAGACCGGTGGCATGGCCTGACACTGTCCGCATAAGTTGTGTGCCGCACAGGGGGCCGGCAAGGCCGGTTCGGTGGCGGTTTCAGGTGGACTTTGGGCCTTTGGTCCATAGCAGAAGAAAGTGTGATCACATGCCCGATCCCGGAGTGCCCCTGGTCGAGGACTGCCCGTCACTTCTGTTCGCCAGCAAGTTCGCCGATGTCGAGGCCCTGGCCCGGGGCAACCCGGCCCTGTTGCGGCCTTCCCTGTCGGATCAGGCCCAAGACGTCCTGGCCGGGTCAGAGCTGCCTTGCCAGGCGGTTTCGCTGGTGCTGGGGGGCAACGGGTTCGTGGGCGCTCAGCTGGTGGCCCGGCTGTCGGTCACGCCGGGTGTGGAAAAGGTCTATGCCTCGATCCGGGACAGCGGTGCGCAGGGGGCGTGGGACCGGCTGGAACAGACCTGGGCCACCTATGGCGTGACGGTCATGAACCGCTCGAAGATTGAAATCCTACCCTGCGATCCGGGCCGCCCGCGCTTTGGCCTGACCCGCGATCGCTACGAAAGGCTGTCGGCCCATGTGGACCAGGTCTTCAACTGTGCCAGTTCCACCGATTATTCCGTCAGTTACCTGGATCTGCGCAACGACTGGGTGATCGGGCTGTTGCGCGTGCTCGAGTTCTGCCTGCACCTGCGCCAGAAGCGGCTGAGCTACCTGGGCAGCATTGGCAGCTATCTTTACGAGACGGCCGAGGATTTCCGGCGCGCCGACAGCTGGTGGTATTCCGGTTATTGCCAGATGAAATGGGTCAACGCGGCGCTGGTCGGCAGCCTGGCCCGGGACACCGCGGTGCCGGTCACGCTGTTTCACACGCCCTACGTGCTGGGGGCCACGACGCTGGGCCGCGATCCGGGGCGGCACTACAGCTGGTGGCGCATCATCGAGATCGCCCGGTCGGTCGGGGCGGTCTGGGACGGGCCGGGGATGGATTACTGCCCGGTCGACAAGTTGGTCGAGGCGCTGGTGGCCAATGCCTGCGTGCGCAACCTGATGCCCGAGATTCGGCCGGTGAACCCGCAACCTTACGACATGGCCCTGCTGGCCGAGCTGATGGGGCTGGACTGCGTGCCTTATGCGGACTTCCAGGAGCGCACCGAACGCAGCGTGTCGCCCCGCCGCTACCAGGCGGTTTTGTCGTCGAATGTCGATGCGCTGGTCCGCAAGACGTGCCGGCCGGCGCTGTATCCGCCCTCGATGGACCTGGCATGGGGCGACAACCGCAAGCTTTACGGGCTGTACCTGGACAAGGTGCGGCTGAAGGACGTGGCGCTGGCCCCGGCCTGAGGCCCAATGGGTCGGAAACAGTGGGTCGGGTAACGGGGATCGGAGGGGCACCGGGGCATGATCATCCGCAGCGAAGAGCTCGAGATCGCCGGCACGCCGGTCCGTCTTGACCTGGACGATGCGCCCACGGACGGGGTGCGCGCGCTGCTGGACGGCACGGTCTGGGGCACCCGCGGAGGGCTGCGCTATCGCAATTTCTCCAGCGCGTGGGAGAGGCTGGATGCGCCGTTGATCCTGTCGGCCCACGGTCCGGACGGGGCGGTCCTGGGCGCCCTGGTCACCGGGTGGTTCGACTGGGGGTATTACATCGCGTCCATCGCCGTGGCCGCTGGGCAGCAGCGCAAGGGGCTGGGGCTGGAGATGTGCCGGATCGCGGCGCAATGGGGCCTGGCCGAGGTCGGGCAGGGCACCGATTACGCGGCCCTTGTCGTCGGCGACAATACCGCCGCCCTGCAGACGGCCTTCAACTATGGCATCGCCGAACAGGCCCGGGTCGAAGCGCTGTTCGTCACCCGCATGCGCCCGACCCGGGCCGACGGCTGCCGGGTGATGACCGAGGCCGACCGCCCCCAGGTTCTGGCGGCGCTGCAGGCCCTGGGCCGGGGCTGGCAGGACGCGGACCGGACGATGGTCACCGGCGAAACCCATGTCTGTGAACGCGATGGCCGGATCGTCGCCGGGGCACAGGTGGTGGCGCAGCGGATGCGGGTGATCTCGCTCGGGGCCGGTCTGGCTGATCCGGTGCTGCTGTGGGGGCTGCCCCGCATGCTGGGGGTCCGGGCCGATGACTTCCGCTATGTGCAGCTGTTCCACGTCTGGGGCGACCGCGCGGCGCTGGAGCCGCTGATTAGGCACGTCCTGGCCGACCACGGGGTGCGCATGGCCTGCATCCAGCTTGATCCGATGGATCCGGTCTACCCGGTCCTGCGCCAGCAGATCCCGCCGGGGCTGGTGGCCCGGCTGACCGGGGTCGACAGCATGGCGATCTTCGCGACCTGCCCGATCCAGCGTCCGATGTCGGTCAGCCCCCTGATGGGCAGTTTCTGCTGAATGGCTGTCCCGCCGCCCCGCCAGCCGGTCTTTGTCGACCGCAGGCCCAAGGCGGTGCTGCGCACGCTTGCGGGGGATTTCTTCAACTACACGCTGGTGCAGCTTTATTACCCGTATCTGTGGCTGGTCGCGGCCCCGGCGGCCCTGATCGACCGCAGGTTCGGCACGGGCTTGTGTGACCGGGCGATCCGCTTTGCCGAATGGCTGGATGAATAGCCCGTGGTGGCCGCGACCCTGATCCTGCTGCTGGTGGCGTCCTTCCTCTTCTGGCGCTTCGTCTGGTTCCTGCGCGATCCGCCGCGGTCCGTGCCGGAGGGGGCCGACAAGATCGTGTCGGCGGCGGATGGTTATGTCACCTATGTCACTCCGGTCGCGGGCAAAGAGATCCCCATGGCCATCAAGAACCGCACCCGGATCCCGTTGGACGAACTGACGGCCCTGCCCGAACAGGTGGCCCAAAGCGGGGTGTTGATCGGGGTCTACATGACCGAAACCTCGGTGCACCGGAACCGCGCGCCGGTGGCGGGCGAGGTTGTCCTGAGGCGGCACCGGCAGGCGGCCGACACCAACCGGTCTCTGGCGCGGATGACGGCGAACCTGGTGCTGGGGCGGATGCCCTATGAAACCGGCTGCGACTACCTGGTCGAAAACGAGCGGCTGACGATCGCCTTGCGCACCGATGCGGGGCACCTGGTGTCGGTCACGCAGATCGCCGACAAGTGGATCGACCGGATCGTGGCAGACGTGGAACCGGGCGACCGGCTGGAGCGCGGGGCGCAATACGGGCTGATCCGCTTCGGGTCTCAATGCGACGTGTTCTTGCCCGACGCCCTGATCCGGCGCGTCAATGTCTCGCCGGGACAATACGTCTACGCGGGCGAAACTGTCATCGCAGAGGCCAATATACCCACGCAGCCGTCCGCCTAGAAACGTGAGCGACAAACCTGCGACGCCGGGATTCGGTGCCCAAAGGGTCCGGGCTCAAAGAAGCGGGGCCTAATGTCAGGCCTTGACGGGTGTCTTGGGGGTTGTCGTCTTGGGTGTGCCCTGTGCCGGAGTGCGGATTTCGGCTAGGCGGTCTTCCAGAAGGCTCAGCCCTTTGGGCTTGCGCACGCGGTACCGCAGGATGCGCTTGAGTTCGGGGTAATGCGACCAATCCCACGAGGAATACCTGCCGCCGTCCACCTGTGCGACCTGGCGCATGGTAAAGCCAAAGCCGTCTTCGCAGACCACTTCGACAATGGTGCCCGCCTGCAAGGGGCAACCCTTGCCGTCATGCATGACCCACGGGCCCCAAGCTTCTCCGTTGTCGTTTTGCCATGTTGTTGCCACGATTTCATCCCCTTGCCGCCACAGTTCCATCCCCGAACCGTTAACGCAGTCGAGAATAGGGCGCGGAGTCAGCGATGCAATGCGCGATCCGGCGACAATGGGGCAGCGAACAGGAAACAGCGGGCGGGATGGCGGGTCCCGCCCGGCGGACAGCCGTGCGCCGGGGCTGTCCTTAGGGGTCAGGCGGCGTCTTCCGCAACCTTGCACAGGCGCGACAGCGTCGATTGCGCGATGCCCTGGTTGAAGGCCACGGCATCGACCATCAGGAAGACCACCCCGAGGCCGGGCACGCTTTGGAACAGGACGCGGGTGCGCTGGGTTGACAGGAACAGCGATGTCACCGGGCCTCCGGGGCCGTCGGGCGGGAAATCCCGGGTCAGATCCTGAAGCGAGCGCTGGCAGAACGCGCCGATGCGGCCGCCGATTTCGGCGTCTCCGGCCAGGATCTCGCACTTGGCCGAACTGTCCGCCGGGCAGAGCCCCACCACCGGCGCTCCGCCGAGGGATCCGGCCAGGGTCCGGAGCATGGCCACGCGGTCTGCGGGATCCGGTGTGCTGGCTGTGTCCGCCCGGGCGGTCTGGATCTTGGCCGCCGGTTGAGGCGCAGAAATGGCTGACGAGGCGGCTGTCGGGGCGGCCGGTGTGTCAGCGCGCGCCTTGTCGGTGTTGGCCGGCCGCTGATCGCGGGCCGCGTTGCGCACGGTCGAGAAGGTCACGACCTTGTCACTGATGTCGCCGTTGCCAGTGTGGGTGGCCTTGGCCTTGCCCGGATCCGGGACCCTGGCCGTCGTATCAAGGACCAGAGGCTTCGATACCGGGGCAGGTGCTTCCCTTTCAGGGGCCGCAGAAACGGGGACCGGCTGGTGGTCAGAGGTCGCGTCCACATCGGACACCTCCTGCGCCGGGTCGATCGCTTCGGCCTTGCGCCGTTCGCGCAGGGCCTTGGCGATGCTGCCGATGGCCGCGACGATCTGGGTGCCGCCGGTTTCGCTCCAGGCCACATCCGACCGGGCGGCATCGCCGATGATCCGGCGGCTGCCCTGCACGAAGATGCAGGCCCCGAAATAGGATTCGGTTTCGCGAAGCAGGCGGTCCTTCAGGCGGGTCCGGTCATCGCCCGAGCGCAGCTTGTCGGCCCGGGACACGGCCAGGATGGCCTGGCGCGGATCCAGGTCCAGCGCCTCGACGATGGTCTTTTCGGTCAACCGCCAGGCCTGCGAGGCAATCGTCACCCAGATCATCACGTCCGACGACTGGACCAGGTCGACCTGGGCGTCGGTCAGATCCTCGACCTTTGTCAGGGGAACCTCGATCAGTTCCATCCCGCTGAGGTGGTCACGGTCGGACCACAGTCGGATGTGGTCGGCCTCGCGAAAGATCTCGGGGTCATCGACCCTGTCCGACCGGGCGTGCGTGCCGTCGGACCGCAGAACCTCGGCCCCCGGCGCGGCACGGTGGCACACCTGGATTATCGGCCGGCTGGACCGGCCGATGTTGTCGGGCAGAACCGGTGCGCGCAGCAGCGTGTTCAGGATGGTGGATTTGCCCGAGCTGACTTCTCCGCAGACCGCGATCCGCAGCGGGCGGGTATTTCCATCGACGTCCAGCTTTTCCATCAGCATTGGGGCTATCCTCAGGCGGCTTCAGACAGGTCTGAGCGTAACAGGGCGCTATCCACGCCCGACAGGTTCAGCAGACGACGTTCCAGCACTTCCATCTTGCTTTGCAGCCGGTGGACCATGGTGGCCTGCAGGTCGGGGTTGGTCGCGATCTTTTCCATCTCGGCCTTGTCCTTCTTGAGACGGTGCATGCGCTCGGCCAGGGTGGTGTCGATCATGCGCAGCAGCACGTGGATCCGCGCCATGCCGGCAGAGGCCCGTTCGACCTGCGCCTCGTTGAAGGCGTCCAGGATCTTTTCGACCGACGGCCGCAGGTCCTCGGCCGCGATGGCGCGCAGGGCCTCGATGGATTTCTCGACATTGACCGACGGCTTGCGCCAGAACGCCCAGCCCCGGTCGGCGATGAGGCCCACCTGCAGGGTGCGCTTGGCCAGCGTCAGGGTCGAGGTGAACTCGTCGAAGGGCAGACCGTCCAGCGAGACGTTTTCGGTCGGGTCCTCGAAGGCATCCTTGATGGTCTGGCGGCAGGCATGCAGGCAGTTGTTCAGGGCCACGTCGGTGCCCGCGCGGCTTTTGTCAAAGCTTTGCATGACCTCGCGGGCCAGCGCGTCCTGCAGGCTGCCGGTGTCGATTTCGACTGACTTCGCCGTGGTGCCGCGCATCGAGGACTTGAACAGCGTGTCCTGGAAGGTCTGTTTCTGGTCGTCCACGAAGGCCTCGATGCACCGGTTCAGGCGCTCTTCGAGGCTGGACCAGTACTTGGTCACGATCTTTTCGATCTGGGCGTCGGCATCCTCGACATGGGCTTCCAGCTTGCCCTGAACGTCGCGAACGCCCGAGATTTCCTTTTCCAGGTCCTCGACGGCGGCCTCGGCCACGTCGGTGCGGATGCTTTCGACCTGCAATTGCAGCGAGTCGCGTTCCCGCTTGGTGACGAACTGCATGCCGTTGACCTCGGCCCGGATGTCGCCCAGCAGGCGGGCCAGCTGGCGGGTGCCGACGCCGTTGTCGATGACCGAGGACAGGGTGCCCTTCACCTCGTTCATGCCCGAGGCCAGCAGCAGCCGGTCCAGCCGGTCTTCGGGGACGGTGCCGTACTTGGAGCGGATGAAGTCCGACAGTTCCTCGGTATCGACCTCGTGGCGGGCGATCTCGGCGGCGGCATCGGTGCGCAGGACCAGGTCGGCCAGGTAGGCGCTGCCGGCGACGATGCGGAAGTCGATTTCCGGGATCGCGGCGCGCAGGCGCTTGGACACGTCCTCCATCACCCGCGGCACTTCGCGGTCGTAGTCGTCCAGCTCGTCGATGCGGTTGACGAAGATCAGCACGTCCTTGCTTTCCTGCTTGGCCAGGATGCGGATCAGGGCGATGTCGACGTCGGTCAGCGGCTGGTGGGCCGACAGGACGACGACGAAGACGTCGGAATGATCGAGGCTGCGGCAGGTGAATTCGTCGCGCACCAGGAAGGGGTCATTGACGCCGGGCGTGTCTGTGACAATCGTCGGCACCTGGAATTCGGGCAGGCGCATGTAGACGTTGGCCACCTTTGTCAGCGCGGCATAGCGGCCAAGCGCTTCACGTTCCAGGCCGGCATCCGAACCGGGGCCCGCGCAGACATAGCGTTTCAGCAGGTCCGGCGAGAGAAATTCGTACTCGTGATAATTGCCCAGAAGCGTGTGGTAATGCTTGCCCAGGCGCCGGTGGGCGCGGTCGCGCATTTCCTCGCTTTGCTGGCGCAGCAACTCGGTGTCAAAGCCGGGCAGCAGCTGTTCGGTCAGCTCGCGGATGCGGGACCCGCCCGAGATGATCTCTTGCCAGTCGGGTTCGTCGAAGAATTCGAACCGCGCCCCGCTGATCGGGTCGTTGGGCAGGTTGACGCGGATGTTGGTGACGACCGACGTCCAGGGGTTGATGTCGGAGGGCAGGAAATCGTGCTGGTGGATCAAGGCGTTCAGGAAGGTGGACTTGCCGGCCTTGACCTGGCCGATGACGGCAATCTTCGAGGCCCAGTCATCAAGCTGTTCGCGCAGGCTGGCCACGTTCTGGCGCATCTTGCGGTCGACGATGCCATCCAGGTTGTCGAGGGTATCGCGCAGGAAATCCAGTTCCTGCCTCTGGTTCGGAGCGATTTTCACGATTGTGTTCCACCCATCATTTTGCGGATCAGCGAGTGGGCTGGATCCTGATCGTTACCATCAGTGTCTTGTGTCGGCCGGCGGCTTGCGCCGCGCGGCGGGCTGTCGCCGTCAAGTGCGGCCAGCAGTTGGTCAACCCGGTCCAGGATCGCCTTGGGGTCGGTCGGGTCCATGCCTTCGGACACCTCTGCCCAGGTCTTGCGGGCGTGGCCGAAGGGAAGGTCCAGGGCAGGCGGCGACGTGGGGGCCACGGCCAGGGCCAGGGCCGGAGACGGCACCTTGGCATCCGGGCGCAACACCAGCACGTCGGACGTATCGGTTTTGGTTGCCGTTTCCGCTTCCTCTTCCGGTTCCAGGTCGATGCCGGTGTCCGGTTCAGGTGTCGGGTCCAGTGCCGTTTCGGGGACCTGCGCATCCTCTGGGGCCTCTGGGGCAGGCGGGTCAGCGGGGGCCGCGTCCTCCATCGGCAGGACGACGGCCGGCTCTTCGGCCGAGGGCTGTTCCGTGTCGGAGGCCGTCGCGCTGCGGTCCTCGGCCCGGACCCGGCGCGGCAGCACCTTGCCTGTCGGCGCCGCCGGGCTGGCCGGTGCCTCCGACGGGGTCTCTGGCACGGGGTGCGCGTTGGCGAAATCGTCGACGATGGCGCAATCGGCGCCGCTGAGCTCGCCCACCGACTGGGCGAGGCTGTCCAGGTGCGCCCGGATGCGGTCCAGGTCGTCGGTCTTCAGCAGCGAGGCCATCAGGATCGTGCTGAAATAGGACCCGGTTTCCCTGTTCATGCGCCGCAGCACGCGCTGCATGGACCGGTCCTCGGTGATCCGGTCGGCGTGGGTGACCAGCAGCGTGGCATGGGCCAGCAGACGGTCGGGCATTTCGCACCAGACCGATTTCTCGCTTTGCCGCCAGGCCTGGGTCGCGTTCGTGCACCAGATCACCGCGTCGGCGTAATCCAGCATCCGTTCCCAGCTTTCCGACGAGATGTTGGGATCGGAATTGCCCGGCGTGTCGATCAGGTCGAACCGGTCCAGGAACGGCGACGGGCAGGTCATCACGCAGTAATGGGTGTCATCCACGGCGGCGTCGGTCAGGGCGTCAATCTCGCGGGACTTGCCCCCAAGGTCGACGGCCAGTTGCGCCGGCGCGCCGCTGACCAGCCAGACCGGCGGCAGGGCCGTGGCCGTGACATTCGACGGCAGCACCCGGGATCCAAGCAACCCGTTGATCAGGGCCGTTTTACCGGCGCTGAACTCTCCGGCGATCATCAGCCGGGGCCGGCGCCGGCCCGACGTGCGGGAGGCGTGTGCGGTCTGGGGTGGGGGCGGCGGGCTGGTGTCCGGAGCCGGGTCCGGGCGCCGTGACACGGCCCGTCTGGGTCTGATCGGTCTCATGCGGTGAGTTTTTCCAATGCGTCGTCAGGTCCCTGTCCGGAGCCCGAGTTCAGCCGGGCGTGGATGGCCTTGCAGAAATTGCCCTGGTTCATCGCGAAGGTTTCGACGATGTCGCGTGTCCGCAAGACGGCCGGATCGAAGAAGTCGTCGATCAACTCGTCGATCAGGGGCGCGGTTTCGGCTTCGATCAGGGCCTTGTAACGGGTCTTGGCCGCGTCCGATGCGCCGAACCGCCAGTACTTGCGCCACCAGGGGCGTTGCAGGTCCAGCGACAGGATCCGGGCCAGCACCGTCGGAGCCCGGTGTTGCGGCTGCTCGGGGAAATCCACCGATCCGCCGTCCCGGAACACGCCCAGGTCTTCTTCGAGGATCTCCTGCACACCGTCCATCACCCGATCGAACCCGTCCTCGCCTTCGCGCCGGACCTTCGAGCAGAACAGCGTGAAGGCCGTTTTCATCATCATGCGCAGACCGGCCGGGTCGTGGTTCCAGGACCCGATCTCGCCAAATGTGTCGATGTGGGATTGCAGGGCGGTCAGGGCCGAGACGACAAAGGTTTCCCGGACCCGCTCCAGGCGCTCGCGCAGCTGATCGCGCAGGGCATCGGTGTTGGCGTCGAACGTCGCAAGCGCGGTGTCGCGGGTGGCGGCGATCTTGTCGGCCAGTTCGACCTCGGTCAGCAGCGTTGTCCCCTTGCCAGAGGCGCCCCGGGCGGCCGTGGCCTCGACCGTTTCGCTCATCTCGATGATCGTGTTGATCTCGCTGCGCACGTCGTTCAGCAGGGCCTTGCCCGGCCCGTCGACCACGCGCTTGGCAATGGCCTTGTGCAGCCCATAAATGCCCGAGGCCTCCATCGCCCGTTGGGCCAGAAGATCCGCGTCATCGGTGTCGCCGCCGTTCAGGCTGGCCAGGGCGGCCCGGCTGGTGGGCGCCATGGTCATCACGTCGGTCATCGCGCAATTGGCCCAGTAGCCGCTGCCGAACTGGATCTCGATGTCGTCGGGGATGCCCAGGCGGTCCAGCGTGGACCGGATGGACGTGCGGATGGCGGGTTCCTCGGCCGCGGGATCTGAAAGCTCGTCCATGCGGTTGACGAAGATGATGACTTCGCGCGCCTCGACGCTGCAGATGATGCGCAGCAGGGCCAGGTCCATGGTCGTCAGCGCCTGGTGCGCCGACAGGACAACCACGCAGACCCGGCTGTCGCTGATCGCGTTCAGGGTGATCTGCTCGCGCATCATGAAGGTGTCGTTGACGCCCGGCGTGTCCCGCAGGCACAGGCCGGTGGGCAGGTGGGGCAGGTCGATGTACAGGTCGGCCGACTTGGTGATGTCGGCATAGACGCCTTCGGTCCCGCCCTCGTCCAGGTCGTCGGGATCGCCGTAACAGATGTAGCGGTCGATGACGTCCTTATCGAGCGCAGGATAGGAATGGCTGCTGCCCAGCAGGCGGCCGAATTCGTCGCCCAGACGCGCTTCGGTCGTCTGGCGCATCTCGGTGACTTGGGCCTTGACCTCGTCGGCCTCGCCGTCAAAGCCCGCCCGATCGGCCATTTCACCCAGGCGACCGCCCGTGGCGACAAGTCGGTCCCATTCGTGCTGATCGAAAAAGCGGAACAGGGCGGCCATGTTGGCCGGCCGATGGCGGCTGTTCAGGTGCAGGCCGGTGATGACCGACGTCCACGGGTTCACGTCCGAGGGCAACAGCCCCGGCTGGCCGATAAGGGCATTCAGCAACGTGCTTTTTCCGGCCTTGATCTGGCCGATGACGCTGACCGACGGCTCAAAGGACCGGATCTTGTCCAGCACGTCGTCGACGGGGTCCTCGACAAAGCCCAGGGCATCGTCCGAAAACTGGTCGACTGCCTTTTCCAGCGCGTCGAGTTTGCTCCAGAGCTCGGTAAGTTGCCTGAAGCTGTCCTGGTGGTCCGGTAGTATTTCTGCGTCGGACATGAGTAACCTCGCTTCCCGGACTTGGGGCCGCATTGCGTGAGCGTGCAATGGAAGGCGCCCGTCCGATGGTCCGATTTGGGGGCGCGCGGTCCGATGGGATGAGCGGACCGCGCGGACTGACCGGTGGTGGTGTCAGACCTTAAGCGTGCCTTCGGCGTTCTTGACCGACAGGCGCGCCATGCCCAGGTTCGCCGTCTTGCGGTCGAGGGCCACGTAGACGAAGACCGAGGCGTTGGCCGTCAGGGGGCGGATCAGGTGATACTGAGTGCCCAGCGTGATCAGGATGTCTTCGATGCGGTCGTCCAGGCCGAGGGCCTTCATGGCGGCGTTCTTGGCGCGCACGACTTCGGTGTTGGCGGCACCGGCGGCTTCAAGGTCGAAGGGCACGCCGCTGGTTTCGCTGGCCAGCATCAGGCCGGTTTCACTGTCGACCAGGCAAGCGCCGATGAAGCCGGTGATGTTCTTCAGTTCCGAGATATTCGTAGACATTGGAGTGTTTCCTTAACAAGAGCAATGAGGACCTTTTGCTCTAGGCTGTTGGTCAAAATGTGGCTCAATGTGGCCAATTAAGGGAAAATTGATCCGTTTGTGGGATGACTTGAGGGTCACAATCGCTGGCCGCTGCGGCGGGGGGGCGGTTAATTTGCGGCGTTTTTTCGGCAAATTCACTTGGTTTCCCGCTTGGCATGATCTGAGCGGCGATGGGCTCAAGTAGGCGATCAGGTGTGTGCGGGCCGCAAGGGTTTGTCAAAATTCACATTTTTGGTCGCCTGTCGCGATACTCTTCTCCTGGGTGCGAAAAACGCTTCGAATTTCGTTCGTTTCTGCTGGAGACAACTCTTGGGTGTGCCGCCGACGGGGGTGCGGAAAATTTTTCCGGGCAACTCTGGGCGATCATCCGGCGCAGGGCCGAGTCCCGGCCCCGATCGGGGCGGGATTCGGGCGTGCCGGCGTTAGGCGGACATTAAAACAGAGGTCATATGACAGACCGGATGCCCCCGGTACCAAGAGGTAGACCTGAATGACCGCCGACATCTCGGAACAGGATCTTGAAAGCGTCCAAAAGTTGTTGCGCGACTCCAGCTTGCTGCTGCGCATCGGCCTGCCAGACATGGTGATCCAGGCCGCCAACGCGGCGGCGGTGCAGTTGACGGGAAAAGATAGGGCCGCTGGCACCGATTTCGCCAGCCTGTTCCAGAACAGCGCCTATGTCTCGGCCTGTCTCAAGAAGGCCGCAAGGTCTGCCAGCCCGATCGAATTTCACGTGCACCTGGCAGATGAAAAGGTGCAAGAGACGTTCTTTGGCCGGGCCAGCAAGGCCTCTGGCGACGGCCAGGCGGTGTTGGTGGACGGCCGGCTAGTGCCGTTCGACAGCGAAACGCAGTCCAGGCTCGACGCGGTCGAGCGGAGCCAGGCGATCATCGAATTCACGCCGGATGGAAAGGTGCTCAGGGCGAATGACCTGTTCCTCGACCTGATGGGCTACACGGCCGACGAGATCAGGGGCAAGCCGCACAGCATCTTCTGCCGCAAGGACTACGTGGCGCGGCCGGAATACAAGGCGATGTGGAAGGCGTTGGCCAAGGGGGACGAGCAGGACGGAGAGTTCGAGCGGCTGGACAAGGATGGCAACGCGGTCTGGATCCGGGCCAACTACCACCCGATCCTCGGTCCCGACGGCAAGGTGTCCCGCGTCGCCAAGTACGCGATGGACGTCACCGAAGCCAAAAGAGACCAGGCCGACGGCGAAGCCCGGCTGCTGGCCATTCGCCGCACGATGGCCCTGGCGGAATTCGACATGGACGGCCACGTGCTGTCCGCCAGCGACAATTTTCTCAAGTTCATGGGATACCGCGCAGAGGACGTCATTGGCGAGCACCACAGCATGTTCTGCGCGGATGCCGAGTCCGGGTCCAAGTCCTACAGGGATTTCTGGTCCAAGCTGCGCTCGGGTCAGTTCGAAACCGGGCAGTTCATGCGCAAGACCAAGGATGGGCACAAGGTCTGGGAACGGGCGGGCTATTCGCCGGTGCTGGGACCTGACGGCACCCCGATCAAGGTTATCTGTGCCGCGTTCGATGTGACCTTCGAACACGAGCGCTGCAATCGATTCCACAGCCGGATCAAGGCCGTAAACAGTTGGCAGCCGGTTGCCGAATACACGCCAGACGGCACCTTGGTTGAAATGAACGAGGCCTACCAAAAGCTGACAGGTTTCGAACTGTCCGACCTGCTTCAAAAGCCTGCGTCCTTCCTGTGGACGCGCGAGGGCAAGGAAGACCGGGATTACCTGAGTGTTTGGAAAAAGCTGACAGACGGCGATGCCGTGGCAGGGGTGTTCCGCCGTTTCGGACAACACGGCCGCGACTTCTACCTGCGCTCGACCCTGACGCCTGTCCGCAATCTGGACGGTCGGATCGAGCGCATTGTCGAACTTGGCCAGGACATCACCGAATCCCGCATGCGGAACGCCGAATACGAAAGCATGGCCAAGGCCATTCAGAGGGCCCAGGCAGTGATCGAATTCGAGCTCGACGGCACTATCCTGTCGGCAAACGAAAATTTCCTCGGGCTGATGGGCTACTCGGCCGAAGAGGTCGTGGGCAAGCACCACCGGATCTTCTGCACGCCCGAATTCGCGAAATCGGAACAGTATCGCAATCTGTGGGAGACGCTTGGCCGAGGTGAATTTGTCGCCGGAGAATTCGAACGAGTGACCCGGGCGGGGCAAGAAGTCTTCATTCAGGCCAGCTACAATCCGATCTTCGACGTCGACGGGCGCCCGATCAAGGTGATCAAGTTCGCGACCGATGTCACTGACCAAAGAAAGCGGAATGCAGAGTTCGAAAGCAAGTACAACGCCATCGATCAGGCCCAAGCCGTGATCGAATTCGATCTCGATGGCAACATCCTCGCTGCCAACGAAAATTTCTTGCGCGTCACTGGGTATTCGATGCGTGAACTTCGGGGGCAGCATCACTCGATGCTTTGCGGGGACGATCTTGTGAAATCGCAGGAGTATCGAGATTTCTGGATTGATTTGCGCAAGGGCGAAGAGAAGGGCGGCAGGTTCCGCCGGATCGCAAAGTTCGGACGCGAATTCTGGATCCAGGCCACGTATGCGCCCTTGTTCGACATGCACGGCAGGCCCGTTGGCGTCATAAAGTACGCATATGATGTCACATCTCAAGTGCAGCTTGAGAACCTCATCCGCGAGAAATCCGAGGCCATGAGAGAAATGGTGCGCTTGCTCGAGGCCTCGATCCAACAGATCGGCGAGGCGACAGACTCCACGATGGCTGTGTCGCAAGACACCAAGGCGGCGGCCTCCGGTGGCTTTGACGAGTTGAACCGGGCGATCGAGGTTATCGACCTGATCGACAAAAGCTCCAAGGACGTCACTGAAATGGCCCGGGTGATCAGCGACATAGCGAACCAGACGAACCTTCTGGCCTTCAACGCAGCCATCGAGGCCGCGCGAGCAGGCGAATACGGTGTCGGTTTTTCGGTGGTCGCGGACGAGGTTCGAAAATTGGCCGAACGTAGTTCCAATGCGGCGATGGAAATTACGCGCCTGGTCAATGAAAGCGGTTCTCAGGTTGCTCTGGGGAAGGACCGATCCAACTCCGCCCGGGCCGCATTCGAACGAATTGTAGATAGCGTTCAGGATACTGGGGGAGCGGTAACGAAGATTTCTGATTCCGTGGGCAAGCAAAAAGACGTCTCGCGCGATGTTGTTGGTCTGATCTCGACCTTGGCTCAGGTTACACAGATCGCAGCCGAATGACACCACCGGACGATTATAGTGATGCCTTGGCTGATACCGAGCAGAGTTCGTCAGAGGGATTTGCGCCAGAGTTTGATGGAGGTGACAGTTCAGTCAAACGTGTTCCAGATACGCCGATGGCGTTGATTGATCTTGGTGCGGCCAAAATAGGAATTGATGTAGGTGATCTGCGGGAGGTCATGCCGGCACCTGAACCCTTGCAGCCTTTTCAATCCTCGGCCCCGGGAGTTGTCGGCTGCGTGGCATTGCGCGGACAAGTCGTTCCAGTGGTCGATATTGCACCCATGATCGGACTGCCGTCGTGTGATCAAGAAAGCGGCGGTGTGATTGTCATTATCGGAAACAACGAGCTGGTTTACGGAGTCCTTGCTCGAGCAGCTCTTCAGATTGTGCAAGCGGACAGGTGTGTTCCGCAGTCAATTTGCAGGGACGATGCGGCCCTGATCGATCGCTTGCTCGCAAGGCTTGTCCTCGTCAATGACGAGGCGATCGGCGTCTTGGATGCGCAAGCCTTGCCCCAATTGGGTGTTCCTCGATCGCGTACTGTCAGACACCGCGACAAAGCGGTCATGCGGGACGAAACAGAGAATTATTTGCTTTTTGAAACTGACGGTACGCGCTTCTGTCTGCCTCTGGCGAATATTCAGGCGACATTGCCGGACGCTCCGATCGACCGTACCGTGCTTTCGGCTGGGCCGAGCGAGGGCGGGGTTATCCACCATGGAATTGAACGCTCGCTGCTGAACTTGGCCCGATTTCTAGGCATGTCATCAGACACCCAACTTGTCCCCAGAGCTTCGACGATCCTGCTTTCTCGGCCAGACGCTGCGCCTTTGGCTCTGAGAGCTGATCGTGTAAGTGATATTCTAAGTCTTAGACGGGCTGACATTGCGGAAATGCCCTCTTTATTGAGCTCGGCGCCAGAAATGTTCGTAGGTGTTTATATGGGCGCGGATGGCGGCGAAAATTACGTGTTGGATGGAGAGTCCTTACTGGCAGAACCCACATTAAGCGCATTTGGTTCGCTGGAACACTCGGTCTCTCTGGAACGCAGCGATAGATCCAAGACTAATTCGAGCGACATAACTGCCGAAAACTCAATGGAGCTTGCTCTATTGGTTGTTGCAGGCGCTGGCTGCGCACTGGAGGTCGAAGCCGTAGAAGAAATCGTTTCAGCAGACCCGGCAGTCGCACAACGTGCGTCGGGCGGAAATTGTTATCTTGGAAATATCACGTCCCGGCGAGGCGTATTGATTCCGACCTTTGCACTGGCTTCGGTCCTTGGTCAGTCCGTGGGACATGGCTCTACTTTGCGCGCAATCGTCATCATTAGGCGTGCTGGTGAACAAATTGGACTTTTGGTGGACGAGATTTGTGCATTCGAGCGAATGGTGGTGATGTCCGATGGAAAGGATGGTGGTAAAAAAATACTTCAGCGCCGAAAGGGAGAAGATAGAACTTTGTGGCAGGTTGTGCAGCCGCAAGATTTAATTCTTAATGTTTGACAGGGTTCGAGGCACTATCTTTTCCAAACCTTATTAGGTGCTGCTAAAAATGGCTCTCTATGTTGGGTTGGTGTTTGTTCCAAGATCAGGAGTTCCGAGCTTCCCTCTTTACTTGCACTTGCCTGCAGAAAATAGAGAACATCAGATGAAGGCTGAAGGGGAGCTCGATGGGAAATAGGAACAGATCGATGCCCGAGTATTGGCATGCGCCTACTTGTCAATGTGGTACTGCACAGTAGGCGCACGCTGCGCGAAATCGCTGAAGGTCCGGGTGTCGGCCTTATGACGCCGACGTGCTGGCTCAGTCGGGAAACCGATGCAGAACTGGCTCGTCGAGAGCTTCAATTGACGGCTGCGCGACGAATGCCTCAATGAGAACCCGTTTCCAATCTTCGCCATGCTCGCAAACAAACTGTAGCGTGGAGAGACGTATACGACCATCACCGCTCCTACGCGAGCGTCGACTGGCTCGCCCCGTGGGATTATCGCCGACGGTCCAATGAGGATCGAATTCCGAACAAAGCTAACTAATAAGTACGGACTCTAAGGGCAGCAACACACCAACAATTCCCACGTCTGGATAACAGAGGGTCAGCTCTATCTAGTTGTGACCATCCCTCTCTTCTTTCGTCGGTCGTCGGCTCGGCCGCGAGCAATCGACTTATGCGCAGTTTCGTCATAGAGGTCTTGGGGTGCGCCACAGCGAACCGTTACCCATAATCGCCCAGCTTGGTTTATCATAGCCACTGAGGCGACCAAAATGCTCTATCGATTGTCAGGCGAAGCTTCGCAAGCGCGTTATCCGGATCTCGATGAGCTGAAAGGAAAACTGCTATGAAGCGCGCGATAGTTGAATCATCCTTCAAGGTTTTTAATCTGGAATTGATCTGGCCGGTTACGTGGCACGCCGCGACAGCAGGCTGACAGCGCCATAGCCAGGTGCATTGAGGAGGTCTACAATCCTGTCAGACGACGCTCACTGCATGGCTTCCACGTGTCGACCACTTTGGCAAGAAACTCCTGCGAGTTGAATTAAACGCACTCCACAAAGCCAGGGTAAGGCCGAGGCTAATCGTGCTCGGCATGTATTTTTTCCCCCGAATGTCGATGCAGATCGCCAACCAGTTTGTCCGGTTCCATAAGAGGGCGCATTACATTCCGGCGAAATGCTCCGCTGCAAATTTTGCCCATAGTCGCTATTCTTGCTTCAAGTTGAAGCGTGAGTGCGTCTAGGGATATAGAGTGACCTGCTCCCCTGAAAAGTCCGCGGTTTGAAGTTAGCCTGTTCTCCAGACGAGGAGACAGACGATGCGGAAAAGCCGTTTCAGCGAAGAGCTGTGAACCGGCATGCAAAATTGACCCCGTAGCGGGGTGATCGGCGTCCAAAAATGACCCCCTTACACTGATGTGGATGATGCCCCCGAGGTCATCGGGGAGCACAGTG
>PAQV01000068.1 GCA_002709405.1 Paracoccaceae bacterium | reverse complement strand
GCACTACAAGGTCGCCCGTCAGGTGCAGGAGATCCTCCAGCGCTACAAGGCTCTGCAGGACATCATCGCCATCCTCGGCATGGACGAACTGTCGGAAGAGGACAAGCTGACCGTGGCCCGCGCCCGGAAGATCCAGCGTTTCCTCTCGCAGCCCTTCGACGTGGCCAAGGTCTTCACCGGCTCGGACGGTGTCCAGGTCCCGCTGGAAGACACGATCTCGTCGTTCAAGGCGGTTGTGGCCGGCGAATACGACCACCTGCCCGAAGCGGCCTTCTACATGGTTGGCGGCATCGACGAGGTGATCGCCAAGGCCGAGAAGATGGCGTCGGAAGCCGCGTAAAACCGGCGGCGGGCTGATCACCGGCCCGCCCCCACGCAGACTTCAGCCGCCGGGTGCAGGGCGGGCGCAACCCCGCCGCTCCCACACAGGAGAACAAGATGGCAGACACCATGCAATTCGACCTCGTCAGCCCCGAACGGCGCCTGGCGTCGCTTGCGGCCACGGCGGTCCAGATCCCGGGGATGGAAGGCGACATGACGGCCATGCCCAACCATGCCGCGACGATCACCACCCTGCGTCCGGGCATCCTCAAGGCCGAAACGGCCCAGGGGTACTCGGAATACGTCGTGACCGGCGGCTTCGCCGAAATCGGGGCCGAGGGCATCACCGTGCTGGCTGAAAAGGCCATCCCGGTCGACGAAATGACCCGCGATCACCTGGACGAACTGGTCGCCGGCGCCCGCGCCGCGCACGAGCAGGCCCAGAAGGCCGAGGGCGAGCACAACCTGGTCGCCGACGCCGCCAAGCTGCTGGCCGACATGGAAGCCCTGGGCGATCACATGTCGCTCTGACGCGCGATCACATCGCCGTATGATCCGATCAGGCCCCCTTCGTGGGGGCCTTTTTCGTGCCATATCCCCCAAATGGGGGATGAACCTTACGTCCGGTCATGTTCCGTTAACCTTGTTTAAAGGCAGCGTGGCCCCGCCGGATATTGCGGATCCGACGGAATGTCGCGCGGCCCGGCCGCAGCGCCAGCGTCTCGGTGGTCTCCTTCCCCCTTGCGCGCCAGCCCAGCGGAGCCGCCGGACGGGGCAACCCACCCCTCGCACGTCCCGCCCGGCGGGCAAAGCGTCTGTCCACCCCTGAAAATGAGGGATGGACAGCGCGTCTTGCGGTTGAAACGATGGGCCCCGGCGCAAGCAAATCGTCTAGGGGGTGACGTGGGGACGCAAGCGCAGGGGATCGCACTGGAAGAGTACGACCGGCTGATCGGCTTGATCTACCGGGCGGGGCTCGATTCGTCGCTCTGGCCCGACGTGGTCAACGAGATCGACCGCCAGCTGGATGGCGCGCACATGGCGCTTTACGGCTACGACACCCGCAGTGGCACGGCGCTGGACACGATCACCACCGGCTATTCCCCCGACCAGCTCGCCAGCTACGCGGCCTATTACCACCGGCGCAACCCGTTCATCGCCACGCTCAGCGCCGCGCCCGTCATGCACATCAGCACCATCGACGACCACATCGCGCGCCCCGACTTCCTGCGGACCGAGTTCCTGAACGACTTCCTCGCCGCCGAAGAGCCGGTCGGCGCCGGGGCAGGGGGCACCCTGCTGCGTGACGAGGGCCGCATGCTGGTCCTGTGCGGCCACGTCCGGTTCCGCGACGAAGACACCAAGGTCCCCCGCCTGCTTCACCTGATCGAGCTGCTGGGCCCCCATGTGGCCCGCGCCTTCGGCATCGCCCGGCGCCTCGGCGGCCAAAGCCTGGCGGTGACCACCTGCGAAGAAGTGCTCGACCGGCTGGGCAACTCGGTCTTCGTCCTGGATGCGGCGGGCCGGCCGCTCTTTGCCAATGCCGCCGCCCGCGCCCGGATGCAGGACAGCGACGCCATCGGCCTGTCCCGCGACGGAGCGCTGCAGTTCCGCACCCTGTCGACCCAACAGGCGTTCCAGTCCGGCTTTGCCCGGTTGCTGAAATCCGACGACATCCGGCTGCCCGGCCAGTTCCTGGTCGAACTGGCCCCCGACGATTTCGTCGCCGCCACCCTCGACCCGTTCCGCGACGACACCCAGCAGCCCGGCCCCTGGAACGCCCCCGCCGTGGCCCTGCTCAGCCTTGCCGACCATGCGCTGGACCAGGACCGGACCGAACAGCGCCTGCGCGCGCTTTACGGGCTGACCGCGGCCGAACGGCGGCTTGTGCTGCACCTGGCCCGCGACCGCAGCATCGGAGAGGTCGCCGACCTCACCGGGCTGAGCCCCCACACGTTGCGCAGCCAGTTGAAATCGGTTTATGCCAAGACCGGCCAGAACCGGCAGGCCGGGGTGGCCGGGCTTGTCCACCGGATGGCCTCGCGCCTTTGACAGCGCGCCCCGAAACGGCCACCAATTTACGCTCTATTTGCCCTTTTCGTTCTAGATACCCGTGTCACACTCAGTCACCCCCGCAACCGTGCGATCGCAATGAAGAAACTGCGCACTCATCTGGTCGGCATCGACCAGGGCGACATCAACCTGTTTTCCGACTTCCAGGATGGCGGAGAAATGTGGACCGGCGTCGGCCCGCGCGAGCGGCGGCGCAGGGTGACCTTTTCCGAATCGTTCCGCAAGGTGCCGGTCGTGCAGACATCGGTGTCGCTGTGGGACGTGGACACGGAATCGCACATGCGGGCGGACGTGTCGGCCGAAGAGGTCACCTGCGAGGCCTTCGACATCGTCTTCCGCACCTGGGGCGACAGCCGCGTCGCCCGCATCCGCGTCAACTGGCTTGCGATCGGGGAACTGTCGGACGACGACGACTGGGACCTGGAATAGGGCAGGGGGGGGCCATCACCGGCCCCCATCAATCAGCCCAGGTCGGGGTACAGCGTCTCGTAGATCGGCGTCAGCGTGTCCTGCTCGAACAGCGACGACACCGAGGTGCCGTTCCAGATGTTCAGGATCGCCTGCGCAAAGACCGGGGCGGTCGGCACGATGCGGATGTTATGCGCGGCCTTCACCGGCTCGGTCGGCTGGATGGAATCGGTGATCACCAGCGAGGACATGACCGAATTGGTGATCCGCTCGACCGCCGGCCCCGACAGCACGCCATGGCTGATGTAGGCGTGCACTTCCTTGGCCCCGTTTTCCATCAGCACCTCGGCCGCCTTGCACAGGGTGCCGGCCGTGTCGCACATGTCGTCGACGATCAGGCAGACCTTGCCCTCGACCTCGCCGATCACGTTCATCTCGGCCACTTCGCCCGGCTTTTCACGGCGCTTGTCGACGATCGACAGGGGCGCGTTGATCCGCTTCGCCAGCTCGCGCGCCCGGGCCACGCCCCCCACGTCCGGAGACACCACCATCATCTCGTCCATCCGCCCCTTGAAGCGCGACATGACGTCCAGCGCAAAGACCGGCGAGGCATACAGGTTGTCCACGGGAATATCGAAGAACCCCTGGATCTGGGCGGCATGCAGGTCCATCGTCAGGATCCGCTCGATCCCCGCGCCCACCAGCATGTTGGCCACCAGCTTGGCGGTGATCGGCGTGCGCGCCTTGGTCCGCCGATCCTGGCGGGCATAGCCGAAATAGGGGATCACGGCAGTGATTCGGGCCGCCGAGGACCGGCGCAGCGCGTCGGCCATGATCAGCAGCTCCATCAGGTTGTCATTGGCCGGATTAGAGGTCGATTGTAGCAGGAACATGTCCTCGCCCCGGACGTTCTCGAAGACCTCGACAAAGATCTCGGCATCGTTGAACCGCTCGACCCGCGCATCGACCAGCCCGGTGTGGACGCCCCGATGCATGGTCATGCGCCGGGCTATGGCCTCGGCCAAGGGCAGGTTGGCGTTCCCGGCGATAAGCTTGGGTTCGTTCATTTGCGGCATAGGTGCGTTTCCCCGGCGGTGACGTCTCGTGACGTCCGATTCGCTGTGTTGACACCGATTATCACGCCCTTACGGTCGCGCAAAGGTAAGGGGCGGCCGGGTTCGGCCCCCCAGGGCCGGCGCACAGCTATCAGGCAGGGGATCAGGCGATGAAAGATGCAACGCTCCGCGACCCGCTTCACGCGGTCCAATTGTCTCAAGGCCCGCGCCGCGTGCTGGCCGTGCATTGCACCATGGCCCAGTCGGGGGCCTGGAAAGGCGTGGCCAAACGGTTGAACGGGCTGGTGGGCCTGACCGCCTTCGACCTGCCCGGACACGGGCGCAGCGCCGATTGGGACGGCGACGGAGATCTGGCCGAAAGCGTCGCTACCCGCGGCTGCGACCTGCTGGACGGGCCCACCGACCTGGTCGGCCATTCCTTCGGCGCCGTCGTCGCCCTGCGCATGGCCCAGATGCGCCCCGAGACCGTCCGAACCCTCACCCTGGTGGAACCTGTCCTGATGTGCGCTGCCCGCGGCTCGGCCGCCCTCGACGCCCACGACCGCCAGGCCCGGCCCCTGCGCGACATGCTCGCCCGCGGCGACCGCGAAGGCGCCGCCCGCCACTTCAACGCCATGTGGTCCACCGCCGACGCGCCCGGCTGGCTCGACCTGGCCCCGGCCGCCCGCGCCGGCATGATCCGCGCCATCCCCCTGGTCGAGGCCTGCGACGCCGCGCTCTACGACGACGCCCTCGGCCTCTACGCCCCGGGCCAGCTCGAAAACATGACCTGCCCGGTCCAGCTGATCCGAGGCACCGAAACCCACCCGGTGATCGGCGTGATCAACGACGCGCTCGCCGCCCGCCTGCCCGATGCCGAAAACAAGATCATCGCCGGGGCCGGTCACATGGTGCCCATCACCCACGCCATCCAGACGGCCACCGAAATCCGCGCCTTCTTCGACCGCCACCCGGCCTGACCGACGCGTCACCACGCAGGGGCAATAAAACGCCCCTGCTGCTTCTTTCTCTTCTTAAATACCCCGGGACGACGCCCGCCACGCGCGACCGGCAGGATCAGCTGGCCAGCACCTCCAGGAAGCGCCCGATGCTCGCCTCGTCCACCGACCAGTCGCAGACCAGCCGCGCCGTCAAAAGCTCTTCGGGGTCCGCCCCGTCCAGCTCGCCCTCCCAGACATAGTACTGAGCCCCGGCCGCATGCAGCGCCTGGTGCTCGCGGCGCGGGAAGGCGGGGAAGATCATGTTGGCCTGCGGGGTCCACTGGAACTGCGCCCCGGCCTCCTGCAGGCCCGCCGTCAGCCGGGCGGCCGCGTCATTGGCCATGCGCGCCAGCCGCAGCCACAGGTCATCGGTCACGTAGGCCGCCATCTGGGCCGACAGGTAGCGGTGCTTGGAAAACAGGTGCGCCCCGCGCTTGCGCCGCAGCTCGAATTCCCAGGCATGTTTCGGATCGAAGAAGACCACCGCCTCCACGCCCATGCAGCCATTCTTGGTGCCCCCGAAACTCAGCGCATCGACGCCCGCCCGCCAGGTCATCTCGGCCGGGGTGGCATTGGTCGACACCAGCGCATTGGCAAAGCGTGCGCCGTCCATGTGCACCGGCAGGCCGAATTCTTTGGCCACCGCGCACAAAGCCGCGACCTCGGACACCGAATAGACCGTGCCCCGCTCGGTCACGTTGGTGATCGACACCGGCCCGCGCTGGGGCCCGTGCACGCCCCGGGTTTCCTCGCCCGCGATGGTCGCCCGCAGGGTGTCGGGCGTCATCTTGTCGGCATCGCCGACCAGGGTCAGCTTGGCCCCCCCGGAAAAGAACTCGGGCGCGTTGCACTCGTCTTCCTGGATATGCGCCACCGGAGAGCAGAAGACCGTCGACCAGGGATCGCTTAAGGTGGCCAGGGCCAGCGAATTGGCCGCCGTGCCCGTGGCCACCAGGTAGACCGCGGCCTCGGGGGCCTCGAACACCGTCCGGATCCTGTCGCGTACCTCGGTCATCAGGGCATCGGCCCCGTAGCCCGAGGCATAGCCCGTGTTGGCGGCCGACAGGGCGGCCATGATGTCGGGGTGGACGGGGCCTGTGTTGTCGGAGGCAAAGAACATCAGATGGGCTCCTCGATGATGTGGTCTTCCCAGTCGTCCTGGTCGATCTCGAATTCCGGCACGGTGCGCAGCCGCATCGACACGCCGGCCTCGTGAACAGAGTCAGGGTCACCTGTGAGCAGCGGGTGCCAGCTGGGCAGGGTCTTCCCCTGCCAGAGCAGCCGGTAGGCGCAGGTCTCGGGCATCCAGTAGGCGTGGGTGTCCAGGTTCGACGGTTTCAGCACGATGCACTCGGGCACGAACTGGTGGCGGATCGGGTATTGCGAACACCGGCAGGTGGTGTCGTCGAACAGCCGGCAGGCCACCCGGGTCAGGGCGACCTCGCCGGTGTCCTCGTCTTCCAGCTTGTTCAGGCAGCACTTGCCGCAGCCGTCGCACAGGGCCTCCCATTCGGCCGGCGACATCTTGTCCAGGGCCTTGCGCTCCCAGAAGCGCGGGGCCAGCCCCTTGCGGCTGATCGGATCGTTCATAGGCTGGCCAGGATCTGGCGGGCCCGGGCGCAATCGGCATCCATCTGGGCGATCAGCGCGTCCAGCCCGTCAAAGCGTTGTTCGGGGCGCAGGTACTCGACCAGCCCGACCGACAGGGTCGCGCCATACAGATCGCCCGAGAAGTCGAACAGGAAGCTTTCCAGGTTCGGCACGTCGCGCCCGAACATCGGGTGCAGGCCAAGCGAGGCTGCCCCGTGGTAGCTGCCCGTGTTGGGCCCGTCCAGCACGTCGACCAGCACGGCATAGACGCCGGAAGCCGGGGCGTGCAGGCCCTCGATCGAGATATTGGCCGTCGGAAAGCCCAGCTCGCGGCCCTTTTGTTCGCCGCCCACGACAGTGCCCTCGATCCGGTGCCAATGGCCCAGCATCTGGGCGGCATCGCGCGGCCGGCCGTCGGCCAGGGCCTGGCGGATCGCGGTCGAGGACACGGTGACCCCGGTTTCGGCCACCAGCGGCGCGATGGTCGCGCCAAAGCCCATCTGGTCGCCAAAGGCCACGAGGTCCTCGGCCTGGCCCGCGCGGTCCTTGCCGAAGCGGAAATCGGCGCCGACGATCACATGGGACAGGCCCAGGCCATCAGCGATGACGGTGCGGGCAAAGTCCTCGGGGCTGAGGCAGGCCAGGGCGGCGTTGAAATTGATCTGGTAGAGCCGTTCGACGCCCAGTTTTTCCAGCCTGTGTGCCCGGGCCTTGGCGTTCATCAGGCGGAAGGGCGGGGCGTCGGGGGCGAAATACTCCCGCGGGTGGGGCTCGAAGGTGAGCACGCCCAGGGGGGCGCCGGGCGCGACGGTCCGGGCAAGGTCGATGACGGCCTGGTGGCCAAGGTGCACGCCGTCGAAATTCCCGATCGCGGCGCTGGCGCCCCGGTCCTGGGTTTCGACGAACTGATAATCCCGGATGATCCGCATGGCGCCAGCCGTACCCAAGGGGGCAGGGAGGATCAAGCGCCTGTTGCGGCCGCGCGGCGGCGGCGGTGCAGACGGCGCCGGGGAGAGGCCCCGGCGCCGGTTATCGCGCCGTCCTTTGTGCTGAGTTCGGCAGCGTTTGCGGTGGTCGGGCCGGGTTTGCGGCGGTGTGTGCGGCTGGGCTTGTTGTGGGGCCGGTCAGTCGAACTTGCGCGAGGGGGCCAGCACCGTGGCCTCGCCGATCAGCACCTTCTTGCCGTCGACCAGGCAGGCGCAATCAAGCTTGACCCGGCGCTTGGCGGGGTCGATGTCGATGACCGTGACCTCGGCCCGGACCGTGTCGCCGGGGCGGACGGGAGCGAGGAATTTCAGGGTCTGGCCCATGTAGACTGTGCCATGGCCGGGCAACTGTTCGCCGATGACGGCCGAGATCAGCCCGGCGGTCAGCATGCCATGGGCGATGCGGCCTTCGAAGATCGTGTCCCGGGCATAGTCGTCATCCAGGTGCACCGGGTTCCGGTCGGTGGAGACCTGGGCGAACATCTCGATATCCTGGTCGGTGACGACTTTGTGCAGGTGGCGGGACATACCCATTTCGATGTCTTCGATGCAGATCGTGCCGCGGGGGAGATTGTCCAGCATTGTCATGGCCACTTCAATCGGTCCGGTAATATAAAAACCCTGATCACGGGGTATACCGTAATTAAATTACTTCGCAAGCGCAGAATGACAAGGGGGACGGAGGTCGTAGGATCTGGGGGGCTAAGGGGGGGCGCTGCCCCCGTCCTCCTGCGGAGGACTCCCCCGGGGTACTTGGGAAGAGAAAGAAGCAGGACGGGCGTGCGTAAAGGGCCCGCGACCCGTGCGAGGGGGCGGGGCGGTGTCGATGCGGCAGGTGGAGGCGCTGGTTAGCGCAGGTGGCCCATGGCGAAGGTGGGCTGCCGCTGTTCTTTGGCAATGTAGGCGTCGAGCGCGGCCGGATCGGGCTGGGCGGGGCTGCCGGAGGTCTTGGTGTCGGCGCTGGCCAGGCCTCCGGTGATGAAGAGCGAATCGAGGTCTTCGCCCATGGCTCCGGCCACGTCCGTGTGGATGCCGTCGCCGATGGCCAGGATCTGGCGGGCGGGAATGTCGTGGCCCAGGGCCACCAGGCGGCGGCGGGCCAGGTCGTAGATCGGCGGGTGGGGCTTGCCGAAGTAGAGGCTTTCGCCGCCCATCTCGGTGTAGAGTTGCGCCAGGGCGCCAGCGCACCATTCCCTTTGCTCGCCCCGGTCGACCACGATGTCGGGGTTGGCGCAGAGCAGTTTCAGCCCCTTGGTCTTGGCCAGCAGGAACTCGGGCCGGTTGGTGGCCGGATCGGCGAGCGGATCGAAGGGGCCGCAGCAGGCAATGCCCTCGGCCTCGTTCAGGTCGACCCGTTGGATGGGCAGGGGATCGTCCAGCAGCTTGGGCGGGTCGAAGAAGTCGGCGTCGCGCTTGGGTTCGCCCATGAACCAGACCTTTGTGCCGATGACCCCGGTGAACATGGCCACCCGGGCGCTGTCGCCAGAGGTGGCGATGCCGTCCCAGCAATCGTCGGGCACGCCGAACTGCTCGCGGATCTGGCTTTCGACCCCGGCCCGGGGCTTGGGAGAGTTGGTCACCAGGATCACCACGCCCCCGGTCTGCCGATAGGCCTGCAGGGCGGCCACGGCCTCGGGCAGGGCATTCACGCCATTGTGCAGGCAGCCCCACAGGTCGACGAACAAGGCGTCATAGGCCGAAGAGATGTCGGAAAGGGCGGGGATGATCTGGGTCATGGGGCGGTCCGTGATAAGAACTGTGGCTGGTCAAACATGAAACCGCCCGGGCCGCAAGGAAAGTTCCCCCGCTCGGCTCCCGCCATGACCCGCGCATGAAAAAGGCCGCCCCGACGGCGGCCTTCCATGTCCCGGAAATCGCCGAAGGATCAGACCTTCAGGTTCGGGATGATCTGCTTCTTGCGGCTCATGATGCCCGGCAGCACGACAGTGTCGCCCGCCACGGATGCGTCAAAGCTCTTCTCGGCCACGCCCTTCACCAGGTCATTGGGCACGAACAGGGTCGCTTCCTCGTTCAGGATGTCGATCACGAACAGCAGCACCTGGTCGACACCATCCTCGGCCGCCACCGTCTTCATGCTCTCGACCAGCGAGTCCTTGCGGTCCAGCACCACCGCCGGAGCCGTCGTCTCCAGCACCGACACCCGGAACTTGGTGCCCTCGACCTCGTACTCCTTGCTGTCCATCCGCAGCAGTTCGGCATCGGAAAATTCTGACACGTCCGACTTGGCCGCGAACATCTCGGCCGCGTAGGCCGCAATGTCGATGCCCAGCTCGGCCGCCAGCTTCTCGGCCACGGCCTTGTCATGCGCCGTCGTCGTCGGAGACCGGAACTCCAGCGTGTCGCTCAGGATGCAGGTCAGCGCCGCGCCCTTGACCGCCTCAGGCATCTTCGCCGCGTCGTCGCCCATCAGGTCGATCATGATCGTCGCGGTGCAGGCCAGGGGGCGCACGGTGATGTCGATCGGGCCCTTGGTTTCCAGCCCGCCCACCAGCTTGTGGTGGTCGATGATCGCCGTGATGTCGGCCCCGTTGATCGAGGCCGGCAGCTCGGCCGGGTTGTTGGTGTCGACGATGACAACCGGCGCGCCCTCGGCCACGTCCGAGATGATCTCGGGCTTCTCGAAGCCCCAGCGCTCCAGCATGAAGGCGGCTTCGGTGTTGGGCTCGCCCAGCAGCACGGGCTTGGCCTCGGTGCCTTTCACCTCGTTGAGGTACCAGGCCCACAGAATGGGAGAGCCGGTGGAATCGGTGTCGGGCGACTTGTGGCCGAAAACTTGCGTGGTCATGCTGAAACGATCCTTCGGGGTCCAACGGTTAAGCAATTCGCGCGCCTTATAGGCACCCCGGCAGGGCTTGTCACCACCACCGCGCCTCCTTGCGACCCTTGGGCCATGCCCGCCGGGGATGTGGGCGCAAACACCCGCAAAAAACCGCCCCGAAATCACGCATCACACCCCCAAACCACGCCCAACACCCAAGGCCAGGCCACGCCCGACACCCCGCACGGCCCCCCATCTTCATCTTTGCCAAAATACGCAATCTCCCGCCCCCACCACGAGGCGCGGACCTCGCCGGACCAGCACTCACGCCGCCACGCTGACGGCCCGGCCCAGGCTACGGCCAACATCGCACGGGCCACCCATCTTCATCTTTGCAAAAATACGCAAATCCCCGCACCCAGCCACCAGGCGCAGGCCCGATCAGAACGGCGCCCGCTCCATCACGTAGCCCTTCCGGGCCAGCAGGTTCAGCAAACCGTCCTCGCCGGGCAGATGCGCGCCGCCCACGGCCACCACCAGCACCGCGCCCCCGGTCCGCTCGATCACCGGCACCCAGGCCCGGTTGCGCGCGTCGATCAGCCGGTCCTGGAACCCGTCCAGCAACCGTTTGACCTCGGACCTAGGCACGCCCAGGTCCGCATACATGGTCCAGTCCTGGATCAGCATCCCCTCGGCCAGGCGCTCGTCGAAATAGGCCTCCGACATGGTCACCACCTGGTCGTCGAAATTCATCTCGCTGGTCAGGTCGTATTCCAGGATCTTCGCCTGGTCGCGGATCGGCTGACCTGCCAGGGCCTCCAGCCCGGCACCCGACGGCTCCAAGGACCCGATCGGGATCCGCGCCCGCGTCGCCACCCGCTCGATCCGATCGTCCAATCCCTGTCCGGGCACCGGCCCGCCGCTGCATCCCGACTGGTCCAGGAAGAACCCCGCGAACCAGGGCTGCATCCGGGCGACCTGCTCGGGCTTGAACCCGTCCTCGGCCATGCGCGCGGCCAGGTAGTCCCACACCGGTTCGGACAGCATGTCCGGCAGGTAGGGCGGCTCCTTCAGCAGGAACATTGACCGGTCGCGCATGATCTGGTCCAGCTCGGCATCGGTGGCATGGGCGGTGACCTCCAAGAGGACCGCGTCCGCCGACCGGATCACCGGCCGCAGCCGCCGCATCACCGCGCCCAGCCGGCGGTCGCCGGTATGCATCGTGCCGATCACGTGGATCTGCCGGCCGTCGCGGCTGGCCACCCAGTGGTTGCCATAGGCATAGGGCGTGCGGGCGATCTCGGCCTCCAGCCGCGCCTCGGCCGAGGGCGTCAGGCGCGGGCGCATGTCGCTCCCGGAACAGGCGGCCATGGCCTGCGCCGCGCACAGGATCAACAGGGCGCCCAGCAGCGCGCGCAAGGGCGGGGGCGCGCGCAGGGGCATGGGATGGGTCAGGGCAGGCACGTAAAAGGCAATCCTCGGATCAGGAGCGGGGTCGGCGTCAGGCTTGGGTTCAAGTCTAGGCCCGCACGCACAGCGGGAAAAGCCGCCATCGCATCCACCGGCGGGCCACCGCCCGCGGTGTTGCCGAAAGAACCGCGCCGCCCCCTGGCCTGATGTCCCGCGACGGGCCGACGACGCCATCGCTTGAACGCCCCCCGCCCGGGCCCTACCAAGGGCCCATGCAGCGCGAACAGGATCTCTATGCGCCGGTCAAGGCGCTCCTGGAACGGCAGGGCTACACCGTCCGGGGCGAGGTCGGCGCCGCCGATGTCATGGCCGTGCGCGCGGGCGATCCCCCCGTCATCGTCGAGCTCAAGCTGCGCTTTTCGCTCTCCCTCTACCACCAGGCCGTGGCCCGGCTGAAGGTGACCGACCTGGTCTACCTGGCGGTGCCCAAGCCCACCGGCCGCAGCGCCCGCCGTGCGCTGAAAGACAACCTGGCGCTCTGCCGCAGGCTCGGTCTCGGCCTGATCACCGTGCGCGAGGACACCTCCGTCGAGGTCCATTGCGATCCCGGCCCCTACGCCCCGCGCAAATCGAAAAAGGCCCAGGCCAGGCTCCTGCGCGAATTCGACCGGCTCGAAGGCGACCCCAACGCCGGAGGCGCCACCCGCCACGGCATTGTCACCGCCTACCGCCAGGACGCCCTGCGCTGCGCTGCCCACCTGGCCGAACACGGGCCCACCCAGGGCGCGAAAGTCGCCGCCGCCACCGGCGTCGCCCCGGCCACCCGGCTGATGCGCGAAAATCACTACGGCTGGTTCGAAAAGGTCGAAAAAGGCGTCTACGCCCTGACCGAGGACGGCCGCAAGGGCCTCACCCACTGGGCCTACAGCTGGGGCGACGATACCTGACCGCCAGCGCCAATCTTCTCAGGACCCCGACCGGGCCGCCGGTTTGTAGCTGCGCAGCCACGAGGTCATCTGCCACCGGATCAGCCGATCCTTCTCGATCGTCTCAAAGCCCACGCCCGCCATCCGCGCCGCCGCCCGGATCCGCGTCTCGTAAGGCCCGACCCGCCCATCCGTATCAATCAGTAAAACGACCGGCCGCTTGCCCGTCAGATGCGCCGCGAACAGGGCCTGCTGCACGCTGTCCAGGGACGACCGCTTGTCCAGCCCCACCTCGATCACCGCCTGGTCCGTCTCGCAATCCACCCGCACCCGGTGCAGATCCTGGCCCACCGAATAGCCATGGCTGCGCTCCACCTCGCCCCCCAGCATCAGCACGCAGTAAATCGCCGCAAGCGCCAGTTCACCCATGTCCACCCGACCCGTTACCAAAAGATGAACGCCCCCCGTTCACCACGCCCCCAACCTTAACCGAAATCGCCCCCGAAGTGCAGCCCCGATCCCCATCCAGGTTGCCCCCAGGTTACCACACCCCCCGTCTTCATCTTTGCCAAAATACGCAATCTCCCACCCCGCCACCCGGCCCAGCCCTCCCCGGAACGCCCCCAAAGCCACCACAGCCCCGACCCGACACCAGCCCACACCCAACACCCGGCACGAACCACCCCATCTTCATCTTTGCCAAAATACGCCGGGGGAGTCCTCCGCAGGAGGACGGGGGCAGAGCCCCCACGCCCCCAGACCCCCGAAACCTCAGCCCAGCATCCGCCCCGCCACCTCTCCGGCCAGGTAGGACACCCGCCCGCCGCAGACCGTCATCCCGATCCGCCCGGTCTGAGGCTCCATCACCACCAGGTCCGCCCGCAATCCCGCGGCCAACCGCCCCCGATCAGCCAGCCCAAGCACCGCCGCGGGGCCCTCCGACACCAGGGCCCAGCCCCGCGCCAGGTCCGGCCCCCCGGTCTCGGCCAGCCGCCGCACCGCCCGCCGCATCGACGGATAATGGTAGTCCGACGCCAAGGCATCACACAGCCCCGCCGCCACCATCTCGGCCGCCGGCACGTTGCCGTTGTGCGAGCCGCCCCGCACCACGTTCGGCGCGCCCATGACCACCATGTCGCCCCCCTCGCGCGCCGCCTGGGCCGCCGCGCGCGTCTCGGGGAACTCGGACACCCGCACGCCCCGCGCCCGCCATGCCGCCCGCGTGTCGGCGCAGCGGTCATCGTGGCTGCCCATGCGCACGCCCTCAGCCGCCAGCCGCCCGGTCAGCGCATCCAGCGCCCCCGGCACCTCGGCCGTCCGCGCGTGCAACCCGCGCATCAGCGCGAAATGCGCCTCGGGATTGCGCCCGGCCTTCAGGGCCTGCCCGGTCAGGCGCGGCGGCTTGCGGCCCTCGGCCAGGCGGGCATGGGGCAGGTGATCGTTGAACACGACATAGGAAATCCCCCAGTCCCGCAACCGCCCCGGCAAACCGTCGTAATCGTCCAGCAGATGGGTCTCGAACCGCAATTGCGGCACCATGTCGGTCAGCAGCCCCGGCCGCGCCGCCTGCAACGCCCGGAACACCCGGGCGGCGAACTCGGCCCCGCGCAGCCCGCCTTCCCAGCTCATGAACTGCGCCAGGACCGCCGTCGTGATCCCGTTCGAGGCCAGCTCGGCATCCACCGCCTGCAAGCCCGTCTCCAGCTCGGTCATCGCCCCCCGGCGCGGCGCCAGATGCCGCTCGAACCCGTCGCCATGGGCGTCGATCATGCCCGGCAACACCACGAAGCCCGACAGGTCCACCGCCCGCCCGACCGGCGCATCGCAGATCACGCCATGGGCAAAGCTCAGCCGGTCCGCGACCAGCCCCGCTCCGGGCCGCAACACCTGCGCGCCCACCAGGTCCAGGGCCACGCCGCTCATGTCCGCACCGCCAGCCCGATCCCGCCCAGCACCAGCGCCGCGCCCAGCAGCAACCGCAGGCTCGCCACCTCGCCCAGCAGCACCACGCCGCCCGCCAGGGCGATCACCGGCACGCTCAGCTGCAAGACCGCTGCCAGCCCGGTGTCCAGCCGGGGCAAGACGCTGTACCAGGCCGCATAGCCCAGCCCCGACGTCACCGCGCCCGAGACTACCGCCAGCGCCACGCCCGTGCCGCTGACCGGGCCGACCCCGCCCAACAGGGCGACCAGCGCCACCGGTGCCAAAGCCACCACGAAATTGGCCGCCGTGCCCTGCAACGGGTCGGCCTCGCCCTTGCCCAGCAACGTGTAGGCCGCCCAGCCGACCCCCGCCGCCGCCATCAGGCCCGCGGCCAGCGGGTCGACGCTCAGCCCCGCGCCGGGCCACAGCACCAGGGCCAGCCCGCCAAAGGCAATCGCTGCGCCCGCCACCTGGCGTCCGCCCGCCGGCGTGCCGCGAAAGGCGGTCCACAGGAACATCGTCATCTGCACGACGCCGAACAGGATCAGCGCGCCAAGGCCCGCGTCCAGCGCCCGGTAGGCCAGCGAAAAGCCCAGCATGTAGACCGCCAGGGCCGCCGCTCCGGCCCACCGGAAGGGCGTGCGCAGGGGCAGTGAGCCGCCCCGCACCAGGACCAGCACCCACAGCACCACGGCCCCCGATCCGACCCGCAGGGCGGCGAAGGCTCCGGGCCCGATGGCGCCGCTGTCCACGGCCAGGCGGTTCAGGATGGAATTCGCCGCAAAGGCGATCAGTGTCAGGGCTGTCAGAAATACCAGGCGCATGGCGCTCCGGTTAGCGGCAAATCGCGGCGCGGGGAACTGCAATCCCCTCACCGCGCCGCACTTTCGCGCGGGGCCTAGCGGGGCAGGGCCTGATCCTGCGCGCTTTGAGGGGCCAGCGGAGAAAGACCCCAGCCGCATCCGGCGTCCGAGGCGGTCGCCCCGCGGGTGACCATGGCAATGCAGATACACAGGAACAGAAGAAAGGCGCGCATGGGATCACCCGATCGAAGCTTTGCTGTTGGGTCAAGGCGGTGCGACCATCGCCCGCCACTGACCCCGGTTTACCAGCGCAAGGCCCGCCGGTCTGTGAACCAGGTCGCACAAGCCTCGCTCGGGCCTGTGTCATGTCTCGATTTATGCGGGGTTTTCAGGAGGGCAGGGCCGTCGGCCGCGACCACAAGGACACCGCCCCGCCCGGATCGCATCGCAGGCAGGCTTCACAGGTCATGGGTCTTAAGTTACGGCCAGGTGCGGCAGGTCACGCCGCCGACACCGCCACAAGCACGGCCAGAATCGTCACCCCGCAGGCCGACAACACCAGCATCACGGGATTCTTCATCAGCGGCTTCACGCTTCGGCATCGTCCGCAGACCTGCCCAAACAGCCGCATCTTGTGTCCACAATTCGCGCACTTGAATACCCGAATACGCATTCGGTATTCCTCCACCAGATAATCGGGCAACATCCCACCCCGAAGGACTGATTAAACAACAACACCAGGGCGAAAATGCTCCCCAAATGCCCTGGTGAATTCAATTAGGGACTGATTCTCGAAAAGCGGTGACGGAAAATCGAATTGCGCCCAAAAGTAATTTCTGGGCGCGATAAAACTCATCACTATTTCAGGATAATTGCCCAAACATGCACAATCTTGCCGCAGCGTAAGGGGCATCACCAGGACGGGGCCCATCCTCTCTGCCGGTCCAGCGCGCGGGCCGCAACGGGGCGCCTCGGGGCCGTGCAAATCCTAACAAGGCGTAAATTCGCCTCTGTAACCCATTGAAATCACTGACGGCCCCAAGTGTCCCACGCGTGGGACACCCATCAACCGGCCATTGCGCTCCAGGGCGCATCCGGGCCGGGAAACAGGGCGGATCCGGACCCGCAAAAAGAAAAGGGGCCGCCCGCAAGCGACCCCTTCCCAAAGATCCAGCGAATGGATCGGCTGATTTACATCATGCCGCCCATGCCGCCCATGCCGCCCATGTCGGGCATGCCGCCGCCGGCAGCTGCGCCCGGCTTCTCGGGCTTGTCGGCAACCATGGCTTCGGTGGTGATCAGCAGGCCAGCAACCGAGGCCGCGTCTTCCAGAGCGGTCCGGACAACCTTGGCCGGGTCGATCACGCCGAACGAGAACATGTCGCCATATTCTTCGGTCTGAGCGTTGAAGCCGAAGGTCAGGTCAGCCGATTCACGGACCTTGCCGGCCACGACGGCACCGTCAACACCGGCGTTCTCGGCGATCTGGCGCAGCGGAGCCTCGATGGCCTTGCGCACGATCGAGATACCGGCGTTCTGGTCGGCGTTGATGCCTTCCATGCCTTCCAGCGACTTGCCGGCCTGAACCAGGGCAACACCGCCACCGACGACGACGCCTTCCTGAACGGCCGCGCGGGTCGCGTTCAGAGCATCGTCCACGCGGTCCTTGCGCTCTTTCACTTCCACTTCGGTCATGCCGCCGACGCGGATGACGGCAACGCCGCCTGCCAGCTTGGCCACACGTTCCTGAAGCTTCTCGCGGTCGTAGTCCGAAGTGGTCTCTTCGATCTGGTTGCGGATCTGGGCCACGCGGGCTTCGATCTCGGCCTTGTCACCTGCGCCGTCAACGACGGTGGTCTCGTCCTTGGTGATCTGGACCTTCTTGGCCGAGCCGAGCATGTCCATGGTCACGTTCTCGAGCTTCATGCCGAGATCTTCCGAGATCACCTGGCCGCCGGTCAGGATCGCGATGTCCTGCAGCATGGCCTTGCGGCGATCGCCGAAGCCCGGTGCCTTGACGGCCGCAATCTTCAGGCCGCCGCGCAGCTTGTTGACCACGAGG
>PAQV01000067.1 GCA_002709405.1 Paracoccaceae bacterium | reverse complement strand
CTTCGACATCGAGGCCGTCAAGCAGGCCAATGCCGACCTGATCGCCACCATCCAGGAAAGCCTGCAGATCGCCGACGAAGGCAAGGCCCGGCGCGCCGCGGCCGAGGAGGACCTCAAGAAGATGGAACACGACCTGCGCGACACGCTGGCCTCGGCCAAGGCGCGCAAGGACGGGACCGGCGACAATGCCGGCACCGCCGTGCCCGGCTGATCCATGCGGAGGGTGGCATGGTGGATGGCGGGCGCCGGGCTCGCCCTGGCGCTTGCGGCCTGCGAAGAGCTGCCGCAGGACAGCGCGCCCGCGCGCCCCGATCCCGTTGCGCCCTCCAGTTCGCCCCGGCCGCAGCCGGTCGAACAATCCGACGCCAGCCTGCGCACCGCGCAATACTACGCCCGCCGCCAGGCCGATCTGGAAACCCGCGGCCTGCTGCGCACCGATGGCGGCGGGCCCGACACGCCCTATTCGGCCGACACCTTGGCCCGGAACTTTGAACAGATCGTCTTCTACGACGAATATTCCGGCGGCGTGGGCACCCGCCGGGGCCAGTCCGGCCAGCTGCGCCGCTGGGAAGGCCCGGTGCGCCTGGATGTCGAATTCGGCGCCAGCGTGCCCAGCCAGCAGCGCCGCGAGGACGCCACCGAGGTCGCCCGCTTCGCCAACCGCCTGGGCCGGATCACCGGCCACCCGATCTCGCGCGCGCAGACCGGCACCAATTTCCACGTCCTGGTCATGGGCGAGGACGACACCGCCCAGCTGACCCGCCGCCTGCGCGAACTGGCCCCCTCGATGTCCGACGACACCCTGGCCTTCCTGCGCGCCATGCCCCTGACCATCGAATGCTCGGTCCTGGCCTTTTCCTCGGGCGACAACCCGCATGCCTACACCAAGGCCATCGCCCTGATCCGGGCCGAACTGCCCGACCTGCTGCGCCTGTCCTGCATCCACGAGGAAATCGCCCAAGGTCTGGGCCCCGCAAACGACAGCCCCGAGGCCCGGCCCTCGATCTTCAACGACGACGACGAATTCGCCCTGCTGACCAGCCACGACGAATTGCTTCTGAAAATGCTCTACGACCCGCGCATGAAGGTCGGCATGAGCGCCTCCGACGGCCAGGCCGCCGCCCGCATCATCGCCCGCGAACTGATGGGCCAGACCCTGTGACAGCCCCGACCGCCGCCCGCGCCGGACATCCTGCCACAGCCGACATGACACAGGCTGACATGACATAGGCCCGGGCGGGGCCTATATCTGCACCCGCAAGACCCGCCGCCCGCCCGCGCCCACCAAGGAGGACCCGCGCCCCATGTCCATCTTCGACTTCCTCAGCGGACAGTTCATCGACGTCATCCACTGGACCGACGACACCCGCGACACCATGGTCTGGCGCTTTGAACGGCAGGGCCACGAAATCAAGTACGGCGCCAAGCTGACCGTGCGCGAAGGCCAGACGGCCGTCTTCGTCCACGAAGGCCAGCTGGCCGATGTCTTCACGCCCGGGCTTTACATGCTCGAAACCAACAACATGCCGATCATGACGTCCCTGCAGCACTGGGACCACGGCTTCAAATCGCCCTTCAAGTCGGAAATCTACTTCGTCAACACGACGCGGTTCAACGACCTGAAATGGGGCACCAAGAACCCGATCATGCTGCGCGATCCCGAATTCGGCCCCGTGCGCATCCGCGCCTACGGCACCTATTCGATCCGCGTGTCCGACGCCGCCCGCTTCATGACCGAAATCGTCGGCACGGACGGCGAATTCACCACCGACGAGATCACCTTCCAGATCCGCAACATCATCGTCCAGGAATTCTCGCGCGTGATTGCCTCGTCCGGCATCCCCGTGCTGGACATGGCCGCCAATACCGCCGACCTGGGCAAGCTGATCACCACCGAAATCGCCCCCACCCTGGAGGGCTACGGCCTGTCCATCCCTGAACTGTACATCGAGAACATCTCGCTGCCCCCGGCCGTCGAGAAGGCGCTCGACAAGCGGACCTCGATGGGCATCGTCGGCGACCTGGATGCCTATACCCGCTTTTCCGCCGCCGAGGCGATGACCTCGGCCGCCCAGAACCCGGCCGGAGGCGGCATGGCCGCGGGCCTTGGCGCGGGCATGGGCATGGCCATGGCCCAGCAGATGGCCCAGCCCCAACAGCCCGGTCCCTGGGGCGCGCATCCCCAGGCCTACCAGCAGCCCGCGGCCGCCGCCCCTCCGCCGCCGCCCCCGCCGCCCGTGGAACACGTCTGGCACATCGCCGAGAACGGCCAGACCAGGGGCCCGTTTTCCAAGGCCCAGATGGGCCGCATGGTCACCTCTGGCGAGCTGACGCGCGGCACCCATGTCTGGACCCAAGGCCAGGACGGCTGGAAAACCGCCGAGGACGTGCAGGAACTGGCCCAGCTCTTCACCGTGCTGCCGCCCCCGCCCCCGCCCGGCGTCTGACATGCGCCCGAGCCGCCTGTGTGCCCTGCTGGCCGTGGCCCTGACCGCCGCGGCCTGCGACGGCCCAACCTCGCGCCCAACCTCGCCCGCGCCCGCCTCACCCTCATCAGCCCAGGGCGGCGTCAGCATCAGCGGCGAGGCCCGCGTCGGCGTCAGTTTCTGACCCGCCCTTCCCATCCCATCCCAATCCGCCACAGGTCCACCCATGTCCGACCCGTCCCGCCCGGAAGACCACCGCTTTCCCTGCGAACAATGCGGGGCCGACCTGCGTTTCGACCCGCAACAAGGCGCCATGGTCTGCGATTTCTGCGGGCACAAGGAACCGATCGAGGCCGGCCCCTGGAAAGGCGGCGCCCTGCGCGAACAGGATTTCGCCGCCGCCGTGGCCGGCCATATCTCGGAGGCCGACGTCATCGAGGCGCGGATCTCCAAGTGCCCGTCCTGCGGGGCCGAAATCACCCTGGGCGACGACACCCACGCCACCGAATGCCCGTTCTGCGCCACGCCCGTTGTCACCGACACCGGCACCCACCGCCAGATCAAGCCCCGCGGCGTGCTGCCCTTTGCCTTCGACGAGCGCACCGCCCACAAGGCCATGGACGACTGGCTGGGCCGGCTGTGGTTCGCCCCCAACGGGCTGAAGGACTATGCCCGCAAGGGCCGCAAGATGGATGGGGTCTACGTGCCCTACTGGACCTTCGATGCCGAAACGGCCTCGCGCTACCGGGGCGAGAAGGGCACCGTCTACTACGAAACGCGCACCGTCATGCGCGACGGCAAGCGCGAACAGGTGCGCGTGGCCAAGGTGCGCTGGCGGTCGAAATCCGGGGCCGTCGCCCGGTTCTTCGACGATGTGCTGGTGCTGGGCTCGACCTCGCTGCCCAAAAGCTACACCGATGCCCTGCAGCCCTGGGACCTGGCCGCGCTGGAACCCTACCAGCCCAACTACCTGTCGGGCTTCCGGGCCGAGGCCTACACGGTCGAGCTGACCGACGCCTTCACCCAGGCCCGCGCCCAGATGGACCGGGTGATCGAGCGTGACGTGCGCTTCGACATCGGCGGAGACCGCCAGCGCATCCACCACATCGAAACCAAGGTGTCGGACGTGACCTTCAAGCACGTGCTGCTGCCGGTCTGGACGGCGGCCTACAAGTACCGGGGCCAATCCTACCGCTTCGTGGTCAACGGCCGCACCGGCCAGGTGCGGGGCGAACGGCCCTGGTCGGCCGGCAAGATCCTGGTCGCCGTGGTGCTGGGCCTGGGGGTCGCCGCATTGCTGGGCTATGGCTACGCGGTCAGCCAGGGCGGGTTCTGACACCGTCCGTGCCGCCCCCTGTGGATAGGCGCTGAAGCCCCCCGCAATGACGCCCTGAAAAACCCCCCTGAAAACGGCAATACCCCGTCGGGCTCTCCCTCCCGACGGGGTACCGTTAGCCCCATGTCACGAACATGCGCCGTCCCTGCGCGCAAGCCTGCGCAGCGTATGCCCGGTACCTGGCACCCGTCACTCTGGTGCCGGCCCCATGGGTAGGCGCAGGTTAGCCCTCCGCCAGGGCGCGCGAATTGATCCAGCGCAAATTGCGCAATATTTTTCCGCAGGGCCTCTGCCCTTGCCCTTCCGCCGCCGTGGGGTCATCCTGCCGCCGGACGAGGGGGACGAATGACCGATCACGACACGCTCAGCGCGATTTTCGCCGCGCGCCATTCCTGCCGGGGATTCCGCCCCGACCCGGTGCCCCGCGCCACGATCGAAGCCATCGTCGACACCGCCCGCCGCGTGCCCTCGTGGTGCAACGCCCAGCCCTGGTCCGTCGCCATCACCACCGGCCCCGAAACCGACGCCTTCCGCGCGGCCCTGCAGGACCACGTGTCGAAAAACGCCCCCGCGCCCGACCTGCCCTTCCCCACCGGCTATTCCGGCCCCTACCAGGACCGCCGGCGCACCTGCGGCTGGCAGCTGTACCAGGCCGTGGGCGTGGAAAAAGGCGACCGCGCGGCCTCGGCCCGCCAGATGATGGAAAACTTCACCCTCTTCGGCGCGCCCCACGTGGCCATCCTGTCGTCTCCGGCCGAACTCGGCCCCTATGGCGCCATGGATTGCGGCGGCTTCGTCACCGCCTTTACCCTCGCCGCCCAGTCGCTGGGCGTGGCCAGTATCGCCCAGGCCGCCCTGGCCTCTTACGCCCCGTTCCTGCACGGCTGGTTCGGCATCCCCGACGATCGTCTGATCCTCTGCGGCATCTCCTTCGGCTACGAAGACACAAACCACCCGGCCAACGGCTTCCGCACCGACCGGGCCGACCTCGCCGACATCATCGACTGGAAAGCCTGATGCGCGCTCTCCTGCAACGGGTCACCGAGGCCCGCGTCACCGTCAACGACGCCGTCATCGGCGAAACCGGCCCCGGCCTGATGATCCTCGTCTGCGCCATGGCCGGCGACACCGAGGCCAATGCCGACAAGCTCGCGGCCAAGATCGCCAAGCTGCGCATCTTCCCCGACGAGGACGGCCGCATGAACCGCTCGATCCTCGACATCCGCGGCTCGGCCCTGGTCGTCTCGCAATTCACCCTCGCCGCCGACACCTCGCGCGGCAACCGCCCCGGCTTTTCCACCGCCGCGCCCCCCGACGAGGGCGAACGGCTTTACGACTACTTCTGCAAACAGATCGCCCTTCAGGGCATCTCCGTCGCCACCGGCCGCTTCGGCGCGGACATGCAGGTTTCGCTCGTCAACAGCGGCCCCGTCACCATATGGATGGAGACCTGAATGACCCCTGACCAGATCCTGCGCGGCCTGTGGGAGGCCGGAGTCGACGCCGTCGGCGGCTATGAATCCGTGGCCCGCGGCATCGCCGACATGTCCCGCCCCGACCGCATCGTGGCCGTCGGCAAGGCCGCCGGGGCGATGACCCGCGCCGCGCTCGACAAGTGGCCCGACACTCCCGCCCTGGTCGTCACCAAGGACGGCCACGCCGACGAGGTCCCCGACAGCGCCACCGTGATCGAGGCCGCCCACCCGGTGCCCGACAACCGCTCGCTGATCGGCGGCCGGGCACTGCTGGATTGCGTGTCCGAACTGCCCGCCGGCAGCCACCTGCTGCTGCTCGTGTCGGGGGGCGCGTCCTCGCTGGCCGAAGCCCCGGTCGAAGGCGTCACCCTGAACGACCTCAAGGCCCTGAACGCCCGCCTCCTGTCGCGCGGGCTCGACATCACCGCGATGAACGCCGAACGGCGCAAGGTGTCCAAGATCAAGGGCGGCGGGCTGCTGCGCGCCTTCCGCGGGGCCAAGGCCACCGTGCTGACCATTTCCGACGTGCCCGGAGACGACCCGGCCGTCATCGGATCGGGCATCGGCCTGCCCCCCGAACACCCGGCCTACGACTGCACCCTGGCCTGCATGGCCTCCAACGCCATCGCCCGCGCCGCCGTGGTCGAGGCCGCCGTGGCCGCGGGCCTCACCATCCTGGGCAGCGAGGAAAACCTCTACGACGACGTGGACGAGCTTGCCCGCACGCTTGGCCCGCGCATCGCGGCGATGGACAAGGGCGTGCTGATCTTCGGCGGAGAACCCACCGTCCACCTGCCCGCCAACCCCGGCGAGGGCGGCCGCAACCAGGCCCTGGCCCTGGCCCTCTCCGAGCACATCTCGGGCCGCGACGACATCACCATCCTGGTCGGCGGCACCGACGGCACCGACGGCCCCACCGAGGCCGCCGGCGGGCTCGTCACCGGCACCACCTGGGGCCCGGGCGCCGCCGCCGCCCTCAAGGCCGCCGACAGCGGCACCTACCTGGCCGAAAAGGACGCCCTTCTGGTGTCAGGACCGACAGGCACCAACGTGATGGACGTGGCGGTCGTGTTGCGGGTGTGAGGGGGCAATGAGCGAAACCTAGGAATTCAGTCATTCTTGCCAATATTCTAAATAGATTACTCTTGAGAGCGTTCTTACCTTATTTGCACCTTAGAACCACTCATCGCCAGAATCGGCTATAGCTTCTAGAAACGACCGAACAGTCCAAATTGTTCCGAAGCCCCGCCAACCCGTAAAGGCCTCACTCTTTTCAGCATATCTTCGACTGAAAACTATCGCTGAACAAAACAAGACGCGCAAAGGCAGCCAATTTCTGAGCTCATGGCCCGACTCCGAGGTAGGTAGCAATCGCGCCTTTCAAAACAATACCGGCCTGGCCGGTAGCGTATTCCCAAGCCCCCGTCGCAGTTTTTTCAACCATTTTCTCAATCCAAGAACGAACACGAGAACCTGAGGGGTCCTTTTCCTTGGAACTATCTTCTTTCAAAGCCGACTTAAGCTCTAGAATGTCAGCAAGAGCAACTCCTTGGGCTTCAAGAAAAGCTGACAGACTTTCAAAATCATTTTGAATGATATCGCCGATGTGGTCACCGGCAACACCATGGTTATCACCAGCAAACATTGTTCCGTGGTTGATTGTATAGTTGGTCATATGAGCTGGAGGTACATCAACGCTTCTTTTAAAAACGCCATCGCTAAAACCGACTTGTTTAATTACCTTCTTAAGCAATAGGTCTCTGACATTAGACCCTAAAATCTGGTGGAAAATACCCAAAGGCCAAAAGAGAGAATAACCCCAACCTACTCTATGATGTGAACGACTAACGGTCAAAACGTGGCGCGTGCCAACATTGAATCTTTGAAGGGCTGCGTCGATTTCAGCATGCCCCACATCATAGAAAGCCTTCTTCACTTCTTCGATAGCGAATTCGACCTCGGATTGCTTGATCACATATGACAATTCCGACCTCTTCAAATCCACCAAAAGGAACAAGACATGAGGAATTATGAACCTTCGAATGACCTCAGCTTCATCTAGGTTCCTATAAAGCCCGCCTGCCGCGCTGCCTGGGCGTACATACCAGACAGTGACATGGAAAAACTGTGTTGAGTTGGGATCAGACGGGCTCAAAACTCGAACTCCTGGTTCTTAATTCCGGGACCAATCTGCCCAGAATGTCTCACGAAACAAGAAAAAACCTAAGCCAATGCATAGATTGCAGCGACAATGCTGTAGCCGCAGACATCTGATGTACCCGGCAGGATCGCTCAACGCGGGCGAAGCAATATTGGGAAAAATACTACCCTTAAAAATGAGGCCCGCGTATCGACAGAGCGCAAGACTTAGTGGGCCCGAACGAAACCTGTGAAGTCAAAATTCGGGTTTCAGTCGCGCGACTGCAGCGCGGCACAACGAGTGCAACCTCACATCTTCCGCAAATACGTATACGACACATAGCCCTTTAACCCGCGCGCGCGGTCCAGCGAGACCTTGCACCAGTTGGTGCTGCCCGCCTGTTGGCATTCGTGGACGCGCACCACCGTCTCGTTCGGCAGGCCGACGATCACCGAATAGCCCGTGCCCGGACCTTCGCGCATTTTCAGCATGTCGCCGTCCTCGACGCCTTGCACGACGTGGCGGCCCAAGGGGGCCGCTGTGGCCGGGCCGGTGGCCAGGCTGGTTCCCAAGATCATCGCCGCAAGCGCGACCGTTGTGGTTCTGCGCATCTGCATCTCCTGCTTATTGCCTCGGGCCAAAGTCTACCCCCGCGGGCCGTCGAAAGGAACAGCCACATCGCGGGCACAGCCCTCACCCGCGCCGCATCCCGCGCGCGGATCGCCGCGATGCCGTCGGGGGTGCAGGAGCGCGGGCACGACGTCTGGGGGCATTGAGCAACGGGACGAGGGGGCGGCGGCCCCAAAACCATCGGGGCGTGGGGCGAGAAACGCCGGGGAAGATCCTAACAGATGGTAAATTCGCCTCTGTAACCCATTGATATTTAATGACCCGAAAATGTCCCACGCGTGGGACACGCATCTGCTTGACAGCCTCCCCGCCCCGTCAGACCTTCCGGCCCATGAACGACATGCCCAACACCCTCCGCGAGATCGAAGAGCTTCCCGATCTCGGTATCACCCTCTCCGATGGCTGCCGCCTGTCTGCCCGGGTCTGGCGGCCCGTGGACGCGCTTGATCAGCCTGTCCCGGTCATCCTGGAATACCTGCCCTACCGCAAGCGCGACGGAACCACCGCCCGCGATGCCCTGACCCACCCCTGGTTCGCCAAGCGCGGCTATGCCTGCGTGCGGGTCGACATGCGGGGGAACGGCGACAGCGAGGGCCTGATGGAGGACGAATACGCCCCCCAGGAACAGGCCGACGCGGTTGAGGTCATCAACTGGCTCGCCGCCCAGCCCTGGACCAACGGCCGGGTGGGCATGATGGGGATCTCGTGGGGCGGGTTCAACGGGCTTCAGCTGGCCTACCTGCAGCCCGAGCCCCTGAAGGCCGTCATCACGCTCTGCTCCACCGTGGACCGCTTTGCCGACGACATCCATTACAAGGGCGGCTGCCTGCTGAACGAGAACCTCGGCTGGGGGGCGACCATGTGGGCCTATTCCTCGCGCGCGCCCGATCCCGAGCTGCGCGAAGACTGGCGGGACCTGTGGCTGAGCCGACTGGACAACGAACCCTTCCTGCCCTCGATCTGGCTGCGCCACCAGACGCGCGATGCCTATTGGCAGCATGGCTCGGTCTGCGAGGATTTCTCGAAGCTGAAGGCCAAGATCCTGGCCGTGGGCGGCTGGGGCGATGCCTACAAGAACGCCGTGCCCCAGCTGGTCGAGAAGGCCGGGGCCAAGGGGATTGTCGGGCCCTGGGTCCACAAGTACCCGCATTTCGCGGCCCCCGAACCCCGGATCGGCTTCCTGCAGGAAGCCCTGCGCTGGTGGGACCGCTGGCTGAAGGACATCGACACGGGCGTCGAGGACGATCCCGATTACCGGGCCTACCTGATGGACGGCGTGCGCCCGGCCACCTGGTACACCGAACGGCCCGGCCGCTGGATCGCTGAAATCCAGGGGGCGACCTCGCACCTGGACCAGTCGACCTGGCACCTGACCGACGAAGGGTTAAGCGACACGCCCGCCCCGCTGTCGACGCCGATCAACTCGCCCCAGACCTGCGGCATGGCCGCCGGGGAATATTGCGCGATCTGGCTTGGCCCGGAAATGCCCGGAGACCAGCGGCGCGACGATGCCCTGTCCGCCTGTTTCGACACGGGCCCCGTGGACGGCCCGATGGATATCGTTGGTGCGCCCAGGGTCTCGCTGACGCTGACCTCGGACCAGCCGCAGGCGCAGATCGCCGTCCGGCTGTGTGACGTGCACCCCGATGGCGCCTCGACCCGGATCACTTATGGCGTGCTGAACCTGTCGCACCGGGACGGGCCGGCGGACACCACACCGCTGACGGTCGGGGCGCAGACCCAGGTCTCGCTTGACCTGGACCACATCGCCTATCGCCTGCCCAAGGGGCACCGCCTGCGGGTCGCGGTTTCGACGGCCTATTGGCCGCTGGTCTGGCCCTCGCCCGCGCGCACCGAGCTGACCCTGACCGACGGCACCCTGTCGCTGCCCCTGCGCCCGCTGGCGGACGGTGACGAATACACCTTCCCCGACCCCGATGCCGAGGCCCCCTGGCAGACCCGCGAGCTGCGCCCCGAGTCCCATGTCCGGCGGATCGAGGAGGACCAGGTCTCGGGCCTGGTCACGCTGGTGATCGAGGACGATTTCGGCAAGGTCGAGGATTGCGAGCACAAGCTGATCAATGGGACAATCGCGCGGGAGTGGTGGTCGATCCACCCCGATGACCCTCTGTCGGCCCGCGGCCGGTGCCACTGGACAGAGGAACAGGGCCGCGGCGATTGGGCGATCCGGACCGAGACCTATTCCGAGATGTGGGCCGATACCGAGACCTTCCACCTGAAAGCCCGGCTGGAGGCCTGGGAGGGAGACGCGTTGATCTATGAACGGGATCTGAGCGACAGCATCCCGCGCAAGACGCTCTGACCGGTTCGAAGGGGCGCGGAACGGACCGCGCCCCGCCCGGGCACGGGGCTGATTGACGAGACGCCGGGATTAACCCAGGCCTAACCACGGGTTGCGAAAATCCCACCGTTCTGTTGCACAATATTTGACTTCGCCAAATATAATTGACGCGAGCCCGGCCTCCGCGCCATGATGACCCTTTATTTCAGAACAATGGATCCAGATGATGCGTTCCGTCCTTTCCCAAGATTTCACGTTGCGCGACAGCTTTGCCTTTGGCGACGGTGACAGCGATAGCACCGAGACCGACACCACCGCCAGCGACCCCTCGACTGCGCTGGCCGAAGCGGCCGCTCCGCTAACGCTGTCCGGTGCCTCGGCCACCCTGCGCGCGACCCTGACCGACGGCGAGGGCCTGATGGGCGGCGGGTTCGTCGTGACCATCACCCGGGCCGAGGTCGCGATGCCCGAGGCAGAGACCATCGCCCTGCCCGCCGGCGACCTGACCAACGAATATGTCTTCGGGGCGGAACTGGAAAGCGAACAGGGCGCGCGCGGCGGCCGGTTCAATTTCATCACCGACACCTATGTTTCGGGCGCGGCCAACGGGGCCGGGTTCAACGTGCAGATCGACTTCCGGGGCCAGTGGGACGAGACGCTGAAGCAAAGCTTCATCGACGCCGCCGACCTGATTTCGTCCATTATCACGGGCGACATTGCCGATGCGCAGGTGCCGGGCTTTGGCATCTTCCGCAGCAATATCGTGGATGATGTGCGCATCGACGCCACGCTAATGGACATCGACGGATCGGGCGGCGTTCTGGGCCAGGCCGGCCCGACCGCCTATCGCACCGATACCCTGCTGCCGGCGACGGGCATCATGCAGTTCGACGTGGCCGATGCCGCCGATTTCGACGCGATCGGCATGTTCAACGACATCGTCTTCCACGAGATGATGCACGTGCTGGGCTTCGGCACCCTGTGGGAGGCCATGGGCCTGGTCACCGACAACGGCAACGGCACCTTCGATTTCAACGGCACCAACGTGGCCGCGGCCTATGCGGCGGAATTCGGTGGGTCGGGCCCGTCGATCGAAACCGAGGGCGGCGGCGGCACCGCGGGCGGCCACTGGAACGAGGACGGCAGCGATGGCTTTGCCTTCGAGAACGAGATCATGACGGGCTATATCGACGTGACGGGCAACTACCTGTCCAACACCACGATCGCGGCGCTGGAAGACATGGGCTATGAAACGGTCTTCGACATCAACAACCCGCTGGACGCCACCAGCGGGCTGGACATGTCCATCTTCACCGACCACCTGGCCTGACGTCACCTGATCTGGCGCGGGCGACCCCGCCCCCGCCAATCGCAGTTCCGATCGGATCCGGTTAACCATAGCCGGGTCCGATCCTTGAAAGAGACGAGCCGGATCAGGCCCTTGGAGGGGTCTATGAGTTGCCCGCGCGCCTTGATTTGTCCCGTCGTCGCATGGCCTCTGGCCGTGATGGCAACGCTGCGCCCTGCATATCTCAACATTCCTGATTAACCCTTGCGGGACCTGATCGATTACGCAATCCTCCGGGCGCAATGGAACCACCCGTGCAGCAAGAACACGGGGTCAATCAAACGGGAGTTTGACATCAATGAAAAATCAACTGTCCTATTATGCCGGCCGGGTGACCGCCGGTCTGATGAGCCGTCGTGAATTCCTGGGCCGCGCAGCCGCCCTTGGCCTGACGGCCGCGGCCGCCAACACCTTCCTGGCCCAGGCCGTGCGCGCCGAGGGCCCCAAGAAGGGCGGCACCATCCGCATGGGCCTGCAGGGCGGCGCGACCACCGACAGCCTGGACCCGGCGCTGGCCGCCAACCAGGTGTCGCTGATGGTCAACCGGCTGTGGGGTGAAAGCCTGGTCGAACTGTCCGACGACGGCGGCATCGAGGGCAAGGTGGCCGAAAGCTTCGAAAGCTCGGCGGATGCCACCGAATGGACCTTCAAGCTGCGCTCGGGCGTGACCTTTTCCAACGGCAAGGATGTCACCGCCGAGGACGTCGCCGCATCGCTGATGCGCCATTCCGGTGAAGACACCAAGTCGGGCGCCCTGGGCATCATGCGCACCATCCGCGACGTGCGCGCCGAAGGCGACACGGTGGTCATCGGGCTCGACAGCCCGTCGGCCGACCTGCCCTACCTGATGGCTGATTACCACCTGATCATCCAGCCCGGCGGCGGCGTCGACGACCCGGCCGCGGGCATCGGCACCGGCCCCTACATCCTCAAGGAAGTGGACATGGGCGTCCGTTTCGTGGCCGAGAAGAACCCCAATTACTGGGGTGACCTGGGCAATGCCGAAACGCTGGAACTGATCGTCATCAACGACAACACCGCCCGCGTGGCCGCCCTGCAGTCCGGCCAGGTCGACATGATCGACCGCTTGCCCCCGCGGACGGCCGGCCTTGTGGCCCGCGCGCCAAACATCAACGTGCACCAGACCTCGGGCCCGGGCCATTACGTGTTCATCGCCCATTGCAACACCGCGCCCTTCGACAACAACGACGTCCGGCTGGCCCTGAAATACGGGATCAACCGCGAGGAAATGGTCGAAAAGATCCTGTTCGGCTATGGCTCGGTGGGTAACGACACCCCGATCAACGCCTCCTACCCGTTCTACACGGAACTGGAGCAGCGCACCTTCGATCCCGACAAGGCCAAGTTCCACATGGACAAGGCCGGTGTGGACGGGGCGATCCTGCTGCGGACGTCCGAGAACTCGTTCCCCGGGGCGCCGGATGCGGCGGCCCTGTTCCAGCAATCGATGGCCACGGCCGGCCTGCAACTGGACATCAAGCGCGAGCCCAACGACGGGTACTGGTCGGAAGTCTGGAACGCCCAGCCCTTCTGCACCAGCTACTGGGGCGGTCGTCCGACCCAGGACCAGATGTACACCACGGCCTACCTGTCGACGGCCGACTGGAACGACACGCGGTTCAACAACGAACAGTTCGACCAGCTGCTGCTGGCCGCACGTGGCGAACTGGACGAAGCCAAGCGGACGCAGATGTATGCCGACATGGGCAAGATCCTGCATGACGAAGGCGGCCTGATCTGCCCGATGTTCAACGACTTCCTCGATGCCTCGTCCGACCGGGTCGCGGGCTGGAAAGAAGGCGTGGCGGGCTACGCCCTGATGAACAGCTACGCACCGCACAGAATGTGGGTCGTCGGCTGAGATGTCCCCGATCGTGACACTTCTGGCCCAGCGAATTTCGCTGGGCCTGCTGCTGCTGTTCCTCGTCTCCATCCTGATCTTCGTCGGAACGATCATCCTGCCCGGAGACGTGGCTCAATCCATTCTCGGCCAATCGGCCACCCCCGAGGCGCTCGCCAACCTGAGACGGGACCTTGGCCTGAACGACCCGCCGCTGACACGCTACATCGATTGGGCGACCGGCGTCCTTCACGGGGATCTGGGCACTGCGCTGACTTCCGGTCAGGACATTGCCGAGAGCCTCGGATCCCGGTTCAGAAACACCCTGTTCCTGGCCTTCTGGGCGGCGATCATCGCCGTGCCCCTGGCCGTGTTCCTGGGGCTGTTGGCCGTGCGCTACCGCGACCGCTGGCCGGACAAGCTGATCTCGGCGGTCACGCTGGCCTCGATCTCGCTGCCGGAATTCCTGATCGGCTACCTGCTGATGTTCTTCCTGGGCGTGAAATTGCGGCTGTTCCCCTCGACGGCGATCGGCTATCGGGCGGACGCTGATGTCTTCACCCGGCTCGAAGCCATCGCCCTGCCCGTCGCCGTGCTGACGCTGGTGGTGCTGGCCCACATGATGCGCATGACCCGGGCGGCGATCCTGAACGTGATGCAATCGGCCTATATCGAAACGGCCGAGCTGAAGGGGCTGACGACGTTCCGGGTGATCTGGAAACATGCCTTCCCGAATTCGATCGCGCCGATCGTCAACGTTGTGATGCTGAACCTGGCCTACCTGGTCGTCGGTGTCGTCGTGGTCGAGGTGGTCTTTGTCTACCCCGGCATGGGGCAATACCTGGTGGACCATGTGTCCAAGCGCGACGTGCCGGTCGTCCAGGCCTGCGGACTGATTTTTGCCGCCGTCTATATCGGGTTGAACATGCTGGCAGATGTCATCTCGATCCTGGCCAACCCGCGCCTGAGGCATCCGAAATGACATCAGGAAACCTCGGCATCGCCCCTGCAGAAAATTCTGCGAATTTTCTCCGTCCAGAATATTCGCAGAATATTCTCGGCCCCAACCGGGAGCGTTCGGCATGAGAATACCCATCGCCGCACTCATCGGTCTGATCCTGACGACCTGTTACTTTGTCGTGGCCATTTTCGCCCCGCTCCTGGCCCCTTACGGCATGGCCGAGGTCGTCGGCGGCGTTTGGGAGCCGTCTTCGGAACAGTTCCTGCTTGGCACCGACAACATTGGCCGTGACCTGCTTAGCCGCATGATCTACGGCGGCCGCACGACCATCTTCATTGCCACGGCTGCCACCATCCTGTCCTTCACGACCGGCGCCGTTCTCGGCTTTTCCGCGGCCGTCCTGGGCGGCTGGCCGGACCAGCTTCTGTCGCGCTTCATCGACCTGCTGATGTCGATCCCGACGCTGATCTTCGCCCTCGTCGTCCTGTCTGTCATGCCGGTGACCGTGCCGATGCTCATCCTGGTTATGGGCCTGCTCGACAGTACCCGGGTCTTCCGCCTGGCCCGCGCCGTGGCCGTGGACATCAATGTCATGGACTATGTCGAAGCCGCCAAGCTGCGGGGCGAAGGCTATCGCTGGATCATCTTCCGCGAGATCCTTCCCAATGCCCTGTCGCCCCTGGTCGCCGAGATGGGCCTGCGCTTCATCTTCATGGTGCTCTTCGTGTCGACCCTGTCCTTCCTTGGCCTGGGCGTGCAACCGCCCCAGGCCGATTGGGGCGGCATCGTGAAAGAAAATGCCGACGGCATCGTCTACGGCATCGGCGCGGCGCTTTACCCGGCCGTGGCCATCGCCACGCTGGCCATTTCGGTCAACCTGGTCGCCGACTGGATCCTGAACCGCACGACCAGCCTGAAAGGAGGCCGGGGATGAGCGATCTTCTGGAAATGAAGAACCTGAAAATCGGCGCCACGGTCTATCCTCCGGATGAAGCGCCGCATGACATCGAGATCGTCAAGGGCGTCTCATTCGCACTGGAAAAGGGCAAAGTCCTGGGCCTGATCGGTGAATCCGGGGCCGGCAAGTCGACCATCGGCCTGGCCTCGATGGGCTACGGCCGCGGCGGGGTCGAGATCACCGGCGGCGAGGTCTGGATCAACGGGCGCGACGTCCTCAAGGGGGGCATGAAGGGCCTGCGCGCCCTGCGCGGGGCCGAGGTCACCTATGTGGCCCAATCCGCCGCCGCGGCCTTTAACCCGGCCCGCAAGCTGATGGAGCAGGTCACCGAATCCACCCTCCAGCACGGCCGGTGTTCCAGGCCCGAGGCCGAGGCCCGGGCGGTCGAACTCTTCGCCAAGCTCGGCCTGCCCAACCCCGAAACCTTCGGCAACCGCTACCCCCACCAGGTCTCGGGCGGTCAGCTGCAACGGGCGATGACAGCCATGGCGCTCTGCCCGCAGCCCGATCTGGTGGTCTTCGATGAACCGACGACCGCGCTGGACGTGACCACCCAGATCGACGTGCTGGCGGCCATCAAGGACGCCATCCGCGACACCGGCGTGGCCGCGCTTTACATCACCCACGACCTGGCCGTCGTGGCCCAGGTCAGCGACCACATCATGGTGCTGCGCCACGGCGAAAAGGTCGAATACGGCACCGCCGAACAGATCATCACGGCCCCGCGCGAAGACTACACCCGCGCGCTGGTCTCGGTGCGCCAGATCGACCATCCCGAAAAGGCCCCGGCCGAGCCGGTGCTGACCGCCAGCAACATCACTGCCCGCTACGCCGGCACCGCGTTCGACGTGCTCAAGGATGTCTCGGTCGCCCTGTCGCCGGGCCAGACCCTGGCCGTGGTGGGCGAAAGCGGCTCGGGCAAATCGACCCTGGCCCGGGTCATCACCGGCCTGCTGCCCCCCTCGGAAGGTGCGATCGACTTTGCCGGCCGCACCCTGTCGCCAGCCCTTGCCGGCCGCTCGCGCGAGGACCTGCGCGAGCTTCAGATGATCTACCAGATGGCCGACGTGGCCATGAACCCGCGGCAGACCGTGGGCACGATCATCGGCCGGCCGCTGGAATTCTACTTCGGCATGACCGGCAAGAAGAAACGCGACCGGGTGCAGGAACTGCTCGACCAGATCGAGATGGGCGAGGGCTTCATCGACCGCTACCCGGCCGAGCTGTCTGGCGGCCAGAAACAGCGCGTCTGCATCGCGCGTGCTCTGGCCGCCGATCCCAAGCTGATCATCTGCGACGAGGTCACCTCGGCCCTCGATCCGCTGGTCGCCGACGGCATCCTCAAACTGCTGCTGGACCTGCAGAAAAAGCAGAACGTGGCCTACCTCTTCATCACCCACGACCTGGCCACGGTCCGCGCCATCGCCGACAGCATCGCGGTCATGTACCAGGGCAAGGTCGTCCGTTACGGCCCCAAAAGCGAGGTCCTCGCGCCGCCCTTCGACGACTATACCGACCTGCTGCTCAGCTCGGTGCCCGAGATGAAACTCGGCTGGCTCGAAGACGTCCTGGCCCACAGGAAGATGGAAAGCGCCGGGCACTGACGCAACAACACGGCGGGATGTCCCACGCGTGGGACACCCGTCCGCCCCAACAAAATCAAATACTTACAGGCGCGAATTAACCATTCGTTCAGAACCGCCCCAAACAGCGCCCGCCTCTTCATCTTTGCAAAAATACGCCGGGGGAGTCCTCCGCAGGAGGACGGGGGCAGCGCCCCCTTGCCCCCTCTCCGTCAGGAATACGGCCAAAGCCCCTGCCCCAGCGCCTCGATCGCCAGGGTGATGCGCTCGAAACTCTGGCGAGCCCGTTCGGACATCGTCCGGGCCCGCAGGTAGCCGTGCACCAGCCCTTCCTCGTTGATCAGTTCCACCGACACCCCCGCCGCAGCCAGCTTGTCGCGGTAGCGCCGGCCGTCGTCGCGGATCGGGTCGCAATCGGCGGTGAAGATCACCGTGGGCGGCAGGCCCTTGAATTCCGTATCCGACAAGGGCGCAAAACGCGGGTCGCCCTCGGGCGGCTCGCCCTCGGTGCGGATGGTGCGGTAGAACAGCAGCTCGTCCCGCGTCAGCAGCGGCGCGTTGGCATGTTCGATGGCCGAGCCGCTGTCGGGGTCGAAGCCCAGACCGGGATAGATCAGCACCTGGCCCTGGATGTCCTTCAGCCGCCCGCGCGCATGATGGGCCACCGCCGCCGCCAGGTTGCCCCCGGCGCTGTCTCCGGCCAGCACGACGGGTTCGGGGAAGGTCTCTGCCGCCCAGGCGGTGGCGGCCCAGGCGTCTTCGAACGCCGCCGGGTGCTTGTGTTCGGGGGCCAGCCGGTAGTCGACCGACAGCACCCGGTAGCCGGTCTGCTGGCAGATCTCGGCGCAGACATCGTCATGGCTGTCGAGCCCGCCCACCACGAACCCGCCGCCGTGGAAATAGACCACCGTGACCGACGGATCGCCGGCCGAGTACAGCCGGCAGGGCACCCCGCCGGCGGTGATGTCGGTGACCCCGATGCCCTCGGGGTAGCCCTGGAAGAAGGCCCGGCACATTTCGTCGTAGACCTTGCGCTGGTCCGCGATGGTCCGGGTCACGGCATCTTCGGGATAGTAGCTGTTCGTCTTGGCGATGAAGGCCCAGGTGTCGTCGTCGATCAGCTCTTTGTAATCCATGAAAGTCCCGGTTCTGTTGTCTCTCAGCCGGAGAAGTCCCACGGGCGGACGTAGTCATCAAGCACTTTCGACACCGCATCCGCATCGGCCCCGTTGCGCTCGACCAGGGCCACCAGACCGCGCTTTTTGTCATCGGTGACCTCGGTCACGCGGGCCGTCAGCCCGGCCGCCTCCAGAGCCTCGTTGTAGACGCGGGCGATGGCTTCCTTGCGCAGGGCCGGCTTGAAGATCTTGCCCACGGCGGTCTTGGGCAGTTCGTCCATGATCACCATGTGCTTGGGCTGGGCGGCCCGTTCGTGCACGTGGACCTTGCAATAGTCCAGCAGCGCCTGGGGCGTCACATCGGCCCCGGCCACCAGTTCGACATAGGCGCAGGGCATTTCGCCGGTGCGCGGATCGGGCTGGCCGATGGCCCCGGCAAAGGCCACGGCTTCGTGGCCCAGCAGGGCTTCCTCGATCTCGGCGGGGTCGATGTTGTGGCCGCCCCGGATGATCAGGTCCTTGGCCCGCCCGGTGATCCACAGGTAGCCGTCGGCATCCATCCGGCCCAGGTCGCCCGTGCGCAGGTAGATGTCGTGGTGGAACAGCTTGTGGTTCTTGTCCTGCTCGATATAGGTCGAGCCGGCCACCACCCCGGGGTTCGACACGCAGATCTCGCCGATCTCGTCGGTGGCGCATTCCACCGGGCCATCGGGCGTGTCGCGCAGGATGCGGACCTCGGAATAGGGAAACGGCACGCCGACCGAGCCGATCTTCTTGACGCCATTGACCGGGTTGCAGGACACCACGCAGGTGGCCTCGGTCATGCCGTAGCCTTCGATGATGTTGATGCCGGCGGCCTCTTCGAAGCGGCGGAACAGTTCAACGGGCAGCGGGGCCGACCCGGAGAAGGCGTATTTGACGGTGGACAGGTCGGCATCCACCGGCCGCTGCATCTTGGCGGCGATGGCGGTGGGCACGGTGAAGATGAAGGTGACCTTCCAGCGTTCGCAGAGTTTCCAGAAGTTGTCGAAGACGCCGTCGCCCCGGTAGCCCGCAGGCGTGGGAAAGACCACGTGGGCGCCCGACGAGATCACGCCCATGACCACCGGGTGGCAGGCGAAGACGTGGAACAGGGGCAGTGGGCACATCACCACGTCGGTGTCGGTGTACAGCATCTGCTCGCCGATCCAGCCATTGTAGATGGCCCCGGAATAGCGGTGCTGGGCGACCTTGGGCATGCCGGTTGTGCCGCCGGTATGAAAGTAAAAGGCCGTGCGGTCCCCGGCGCTGTCGGCGAAGGCCAGGGTCTTGGGCTGGCGGGCGATTTCGGTTTCGAAGTCGAGGTAGTCGGCATGGCGCGGCCCGTCGAGCTTGGGGCGCAGCAGGGGGATCAGCCAGGATTTCGGGGGCGAGAGGTATTTCTTGAGGTCGATTTCGATGACCGTGCGGACATAGGGGGCGTGGCGGACGGCCTCGGCCACCTTCTGGGCGATGTCGGTCTTGGGGAAGGCCTTGAGCGTGACGACCACGGTGGAATTGGTTTCCCGCAGGATGGCGCCGATCTGTTCGGGTTCCAGCAGGGGGTTGATCGGGTTGACGATGCCGGCAATGGCGCCGCCCAGGAAGGTGACCAGCGTGTCGTTGCAGGTGGGCAGGACATAGGCCACCACGTCGGTTTCGCCGATGCCATGGGCGCGGAACATGTTGGCGGCCTGGCAGACGCGGGCCAGCAGCTGGGCATAGGTCAGCGTTTCGGCCTTGTCGCCGGGCCCCGAGGTCAGCTGAAAGCTGGTGGCCTTGTGGTCTGGATACATCCGGGCCGAGCGTTCAAGCAGGGCGTAAAGCGTCTTGGGGACGTCCTGGTTTTCCCAGTCCACGTCGGTATTTGCGGTGCACCCATGGTCAAGAATGGCCACGTCCATCTGGTTCTCCTCCCGTGTCGGGGCCTCCCCGGCCCCTGGTCTCCCTTCGCGACAGGATATGACACTGGATATGTCGATCAAGGGAGTGTCGCGGCAACTGACGTGACGGTCGGGCGTTCTGACGTGACGCCATTTGCGTGGGTGACGTAAGGGTAGCCGCTATTCGGCGGCGATGCCATCGGTGAATTGCAGGCGGGCCAGGCGGGCGTAAAGGCCGCCCTGGCTGACAAGGGCGTCGTGGGCGCCCTGGGCGACGATGCGGCCGTCGTCCATGACGACGATGCGGTCGGCCTTTTTGACGGTGGCCAGGCGGTGGGCGATGACCAGCATGGTGCGGCCTTCGGACAAGGTGTCGACGGCGTCCTGCACGGCGCGCTCGCTTTCGGCGTCAAGCGCGCTGGTGGCCTCGTCCAGCAGCAGGACGGGCGCGTCGCGCAGGATGGCCCGGGCGATGGCGATGCGCTGTTTCTGGCCGCCCGACAGCATGACGCCCCGTTCGCCGACATAGCTGTCGTAGCCCTCGGGCAGGGCCGCGATGAAGTCATGGGCGGCGGCGGCCTTCGCGGCGGCCTCGACCTCGGCGTCGGTGGCCTCGGGGCGGCCAAAGCGGATGTTGTCGCGGGCAGAGGCGGCGAAGATCGTGGGGTCCTGGGGGACCAGGGCCATGTGGCTGCGGAAGTCCTTGCGGGTGACCGAGGCGAGGTCGGTGCCGTCCAGCGTGATGCGGCCCTGGTCGGGGTCGTAGAAGCGCAGGAGCAGCTGCAGGATGGTGGTCTTGCCCGCGCCCGAGGGGCCGACGAAGGCGACGGTCTCTCCGGCCTTGACGGTCAGGTTGACGCCGTCCAGCGCCGCCCGGTCGGGGCGCGAGGGATAGCGGAAGTGGATGTCCTCGAAGGTGATGTCGCCGCGCACCGGGGCAGGCAGGACGGCCGGTTCGGCAGGGTCCTTGACGCTGTCTTCCAGGTGCAGAAGTTCCACCAGCCGTTCGGTCGCCCCGGCGGCGCGCTGCAATTCGCCCCAGATCTCGGACAGAGCGGCGACAGAGCCCGACACCATGACGGCATAGATCACGAACTGGACCAGCGTTCCCTCGCTCATCAGGCCGGCGCGCACGTCGTTGGCCCCGATCCACAGAACGCCGACAATGCCCGAGAAGATCAGGAAGATCACGATGACGGTCATCGCCGCGCGGGTGCGGATGCGGCGGCGGGCCACGTCATAAGAGGTCTCGGTCACCTCGCCGAAGGCCAGCCGGCTGGCGGCCTCGTGGGTGAAGGCCTGGACGGTCTGGACGGCCGACAGGGATTCAGACGCATTGCCCGACGAGGCCGCGATCCAGTCCTGGTTTTCCTTCGATATCGCGCGCAGGCGACGGCCCAGCGTCAGGATCGGCACGATGACCAGGGGCACCAGCAACAGCACCAGCCCGGTCAGCTTGGCCGAGGTCAGCATCATCAGCACCAGCCCGCCGATGAAGATCAGCGCATTGCGCAGGGCGATGGAAATGGACGAGCCGATCACCGACTGGATCAGCGTGGTGTCGGTGGTGATCCGGCTGAGCACCTCTCCGGTCATGATCTTTTCGAAGAAGGCGGGGCTCATGCCGATGACCCGGTCGAAGACGGCCTTGCGAATGTCGGCCACGACCCGTTCGCCAAGCCGCGTGACCAGCGCATAGCGCAGGCCCGAACCCACGGCCATGAGCCCGGCGATCACCAGGGCGGCCAGGAAATACATGTCGAGGATTTCAGACGAGCCGGTGCGGAAATTGTCGACCACCCGGCGCACGGCCAGCGGCAGGGCCAGCGATACGGTGGCGGTCAGCACCAGCGCCAGCAGCGCCTTGATCATCAACGAGCGGTAGGGCCGCAGGTAAGGCCAGAGCGCGGCCAGCGAGCCGATCTTCTTGGATTTCTCGCGCGGCTCTGTCTTGCCGGGCGCGCCCGCTGCAGTCCGTGTCTCGGCCATGTTCGATCCCCTTGCGTCCTCCCTGGCCCCGATCTCCCCGGTTCGGGACCGGCACTTGTCATGGCCGGTCATCGCCCGTTGGTCAAGGCGGCAGTCGGGCCCTGGGCCAGTTGCGCCCCCGGCGGCAGGGTTAAGACGGGGTCAGAAAAACGGAAACGGGCCGGGAAACCGGCCCACGGGCAGGTAATGAGTGACGATCGGGCCCGGCCTGCGGGCGTCGTGCAGCAACAGCGCGGGCGGTTCGACGAAGGACGCGGGCGGGGCATCCGGTGTCAGCCGGGCGGCGATGGCCGTGGCGGTCGAGGGCGCGCAGATCAGCTGGGTCCCCCCGAAGGCGGTCTGCATGAAGCGGTGGATGTGCCCGCAGAGCAGCCGTTCGACCTGGGGGTGGCGGGACAGGACGGCGGCCAGAAGATCCTCGCCCCGGCAATTGTAGCCATCGATGCAGGTGATCCCGCTTTGCACCGGCGGCTGGTGCATCAGCACCAGGGTGGGCGTATCAGGCGCCTGGGCCAGGGTCTGGTCCAGCCACTCGGCGGCGGCGGCATCGACCTGGCCGTGGTGCGCGCCCGGCACGGTGACGTCAAAGCCGATCACCCGGACCGGCCCGTCGATGCAGAAATGCAGCGGGCCCTCGGCCGGCAGGTAGCCCCGGGAGGCAAGGCACTGGCGAAAGGGCTCTCGGGCGTCGTGGTTGCCGGGGATGGCATAGACGGGCTGGGCGATGCGAGCCAGTTTTTCGGTGACGGTGGCGTATTCGGCTGCGGTGCCTTCGTCGACGAGGTCTCCGCCGATGAGGACGATGTCGGGCTGCGGATCGAGCGCGGCCAGCGTATCGAGCGCGATGTCGAACAGGGCATTCGAATCGACAAGCCCCTGATACAGTTGCCCGGACGCGCGCAGGTGCGGGTCCGACAGGTGGGCGATCAGCATGGGCGTGGCCTTTTCGTGGTCTGTCCGCAGGATGTCTGGGGATCTGTTTCGGGATGTGTTCGGCATGAAGGCTAGCATGAGGTGATTTGATGATTGAACTGTCTTCCCCCTTTCGCGTCGCTGTGCCGGCCGATGCGGCCGCCCTTGCCGATCTTGTGAACTTTGCGGGCCATGGCATGCCCCTGCACATCTGGACCGGGGCGGCGGCGCCGGGTCAGGATCCGTGGGAGTACGGCCGGGCGCGGCAGGCGCAGAAGGCGCGTGACGGGCAGATCGCGGTGGTCGACACCGGGGACGGGCCGATTGCCGGGCTGACCGGCTATGTCATCGGGCCCGATCCGGAAGAGATCCCGGCCGACCTGCCCGGGTTGTTCGTGCCGCTGGTGGAACTGGAGAACGCCGCGCCGGACAGCTGGTACGTGAACGTGCTGGCCTGCTATCCCGCGCACCGGGGCCAGGGCTGGGGCAGCCGCCTGCTGGGCCTGGCCGAGGACATCGCCCGGGCCGAGGGGCTGGCCCGCACCAGCCTGATCGTGGCCGATGACAATGCGGGCGCGCGGGCTCTGTATCAGCGGCAGGGCTACGTGGAAACCGACCAGAGGGCCTGTGATCCGGGCGGCTGGCAGACCGACACCCGGGCCTGGATCCTGATGATCAAGTCCCTGTGAGTCCCGGGCCTGTGATTCCCGGGCCTGCGACAGTTTGGCAAGGCAGAAACCGGCCCCGGCGGGGGCCGTGCCATATTTTCTACCATGTGATCAAAATTTAGACCAACGGCATGATCCCCCTGCCCTTGCGTCCTGCAAACCCGGCCCGCTGCGTTGACACATTGGCGTCACAAAGGGCGTTTGTCTGGGAGTGACAGGGACAAAAACCAGGGATGAACGATGCCGGAGCCATCCGAATTCATGGCGCGTGCCATCGAGATCGGCTGCAAGGCGATGCTTGAGGATGGCGCGGCGCCCTTTGCGGCCATTGTCGTGAAGGACGGCGAAATCGTGGGGACCGGCGTGAACAACGTGGTCAACAATTGCGATGCGACGTCTCATGGCGAGGTCGAGGCGATCCGCGATGCCGGGCGCAACCTGGGCACCTGGGACCTGTCGGGATGCGAGTTGTATACGACCTGCGAGCCCTGCGAGATGTGCGTGGCGGCGATGTTCTGGGCCAATATCGAGCGGCTTTATTATGCCGCGACGCTCAGCGATTGCGAGGCGATCGGGTTCAACCTGGCGCCCCTGACCGCGATGGTGCGCAGCGACCTGAACGACCGGGCGCTGCCGGCAAGCCAGTTGATGGCCGACGAAAGCCGGGCGGTGCTGCAATTGTGGCGGCGCCAACCGGGGTTCAACGCGTTCTGACCCCGGGTCCGCGTGCCCTGCGTGACATGTCGGACCCAGACGAAATACCCCCTAGAAAGTGCAACGGGAACACCACCATGACCAAACTCATCACCCCGAAAACCGGCCTGATCCAGCGCCGTTCGGTGCTCAAGGGCATCGGCGCAGGAGCCACGCTGCTGGCCGCGCCGTCGATCGTGCGCGCGCAGGACAGCGACCGCACGCTGAACTTCCTGTCCTGGCCGGGCCATACCGATCCGGCGGTCATCGGGCCCTTCGAAGAGGCGACCGGCATCAAGGTCGTGGCCAAGGAATACGTGGGCGGCGACAACATGGTGGCCCTGGTCAACCAGTCGCCCGTCGGCACCTATGACCTGATCCTGTCGGACGCGGAATACGTGATCCAGCTGGTGCAGGGCGGGTTCATCGACCCGTTGACCCCCGAGGATTACCCGTTCGAGGATTTCTTCCCCGAGTTCCAAAAGTTCCCCGGCCACTGGATCGGCGACGATCTCTATTCGGTCATCATCCGTTTCGGCTATCTGGGTGTGTCCTACCGCACCGACGTGCTGACCCAGGACGAGGTCGACACCTACCAGATCCTCAAGGACCCCAAGGTCACCGGCAAGGTGGGCTATTTCGACTGGTACCTGCCCTCGATGGGCTGCCTGTCGTGCGGCGCGGGCAACGTGGGCCATCCCTACGACATCAACGACGACGAGTTCGCCGCCCTGCTGGGCTTCATGGACGAGGTCAAGCCGCAGACCACCGGCTTCTATTCCATGGCCGACACGTTCTCGTCGCTGACCAACGGCGATGCGGCGATCATTCCGGGCGTGGGCGACTGGATCACCCAGCTGCTGGCCGCCGACGGCGTGCCGGTGTCGTCCTGGGTGCCCAAGGAGGGCGGCGTCCAGTGGACCGAAAGCCTGTGCATCGGCAAGGACAGCCCCAAGGCCGACCTGGCCAAGGAGTTCATCCAGTACATGTCCTCGCCCGAAGGCCAGGCCCTGTCGGCGGTGATGCCCGCGTATAATGCCTCGGTGCCGTCGAAGAAGGGCTGGGAAGTGCTGAACGCGACCAACCCCGACGCGGCCAAGCGCTTGCGCATGACGTTCGAGGACAACAACGTCATGGACGATTACGCCGAGGGCAAGATCAACATCCGCCAGACCCCCGTCCAGCAGGACATCGAGGACTGGACCGACGCCTTTACCGACTTCAAGTCGTAAGATCCCCGGGCCGTTCCGCGCCCCTCGCGGGGCGGCCCTTTCCCAAGACGACCGAGCCCATGGCCACACCCAAAAGATCCCGCCGTCTGATCGACGGTTTCGCCGCCTTCTGGGCGGCGCCTGCCTTGATATGGCAGACCGCCTTCTTCCTTGCCCCGCTGCTTGTGCTGATCTCGATGAGCTTCTGGGTGGTGAGGAACTATCGCCTGACCCCCGATTTCGTGCTGAAGAACTGGGAGCGGATGTTCACCCGCGACTATTTCTGGGCCGCCTACCTGCACACGTTCGAACTGGCCCTGCTGGTCGCCGTGCTGGCCAGTGTCATCGCCTTTCCGGCCTCGCATTACCTGGCGTTCAAGGCCTCTCCGGCGGCGCGCCGCTGGGCCATGTTCCTGCTGATCACGCCGTTCTTCACCAGCTACCTGGTGCGCGCCTATTCCTGGAAGATCATCCTGTCGACCGAGGGCGTGCTGAACGTCGTCTTCGGCTGGGTGGGTCTTGGCCCGTTCGAGATGCTCAACAACACGTTCGGAGCCTGCGTGGGTTACCTGACCCTGTGCATGCCCCTGGTCATCCTGATCCAGCTGTTTGCCCTGTCGAACGTCAACCGCGACCTGATCGGGGCGGCCCATAACCTGGGCTGCGGACCGCTGAAGACGACCTTCACCGTGACCATCCCCGCCGCCCGGGTCGGGCTGATCCTGGCCGCGACCTTCGCCTTCATCCTCAGCTTTGGCGACTACGTCAGCCCGGCCTACCTGGGCGGAGGCAAGCCCCCCACCATGTCGATCCTGATCGTCGACCAGACCAAGTCGGGCAACCACTGGCCGCGCGCCTCGGTCGTGGCGGTGACCATGGTCGTGACCCTGATTACCGTGCTCTTCACCGCGCTTTTCGCGGCCTATGGCAAACCCGGAGGCAAGAAATGACCGCGTCCCGCTGGCAGGCCGCCTGGACGGTGGCCGTGTTCCTGTTCATCCTGGCGCCGATCGCGTCGATCGTGGTGTTTTCCTTCAATGCCGACCGCTTCCCGTCGCTGCCCTGGGGCGGCTTTTCGCTGACCTGGTACGAGGCCATCCTGACCGACGACACCGTGCGCGCGGGCTTCGTGCGGTCGCTGAAGGTGTCGGCCATCGTGTCGGTCCTGGCCACGTTCATCGGCTTTGCAACGGCCTATACGGATTACCGGTTCAACTTTACCGGCAAGATGCCCTACTTGGCCCTGGCCGCCCTGCCCCCCACGGTGCCGGTGCTGATCCTCGGGCTCGCCATGCTGTCGTTCTTTTCGATGGTCAACCTGGTGGGCACGCTGCGGGCCATCATCATCGGCCACGTGGTCATCTGCGCGCCCTTCGCCATGGCCCTGATCCGCATGCGCCTGGCCGACATGTCGCCCGATATCGAACCTGCGGCCTGGAACCTGGGCGCCTCGCGGTGGCGGACGATCTGGTCGGTCACGATCCCCTGGTGCCTGCCGTCGATCTTCGCGGCCCTGGCGATCACCGCGGCCGTGTCCTTCGACGAGTTCATGATCGCCTGGTTCGTGTCCGGCCTGGAGGAAACCCTGCCCGTGCGCATCCTTGCCCTGCTGCAGGGCCAGGTCAGCCCCCGGATCAATGCCATCGGTTCCATCGTCTTCTTCATCTCGGTGACGCTCGCCGGGCTGGCCCAATTGCTGGCCACCCGCCGCGACCGCCAATCCTGAAAGTCCGCTCATGACGACCCCCATGCGCCATATCCTGACACTCGATGCCGTGACCAAGCGGTTCGGAGACACCACCGCCCTGCACCCGACCTCGTTCGCGGTGGAAAAGGGCGAATTCCTTGCCATGATGGGCCCGTCGGGCTGCGGCAAGTCCACCACCCTGCGGATGCTGGCGGGGCTTGAGTTTCCCTCTGACGGGGCGATCCGCCTGTGGGACCGCGACATCACCGACCTGCCGCCGTGGGAGCGCGACATGCCCATGGTCTGGCAATCCTACGCGCTTTTCCCGTTCATGACGGTGGCCGAGAATGTCGAGTTCGGGCTGAAGCAGAAGGGCCGCTCCACCGCGCCGGCCCGGCGCAAGAAGGCGGCCGAATGGATGGACCGGCTGGGCATTGCCGATTTCGCCAGGCGCAAGGTCGACCAGCTGTCGGGCGGCCAGCGGCAGCGCGTGGCCCTGGCCCGGGCCCTGGCGCTTGAACCGGAAATCCTGCTGCTGGACGAGCCGCTGTCGGCGCTGGACGCGCACCTGCGGCTGCACATGCAGTCGGAACTGAAACGCCTGCACCGCGAGCTGGGCATCACCTTCATCTACGTGACCCATTCCCAGTCCGAGGCCTTTGCCCTGGCCGACCGGGTGGCCATCATGTCCGAGGGCCGGGTGCAGCAGATCGGCCCGGCCAAAGAGGTCTACCGCGCGCCGGCCAACCGCTTCGTGGCGGAATTCGTGGGCGCCAACACGATCTTTGCCGGCAAGGTGCTGCCCGACGGGGGGATCGAAACTCCGCTGGGCCTTTTCCGGGCGACCGACGGCCATGCGCCCACCCCGGGCCGCCAGGCAACCTTCCTGGTGCCGGCCGACCGGGTGACCCTGTCGGCCGCGCCTCTGGGCGTGGAAAACGAGGTCAAGGCGACGCTCTTGACCGAAGAATTCACCGGGTCCTTCGTGACGCTCCTGCTGGAGCTGCCGGACGGCACCGAGATGAAGGTTCAGAAACAACAAAGCGAGCTTGACCGGCTGTCGCTGGACGTGGGCACGACGATCCATGCCAGCTGGCCGGCCGAGGTCGCCTATGTCCTGAAGGAAGACCAATGAGTATCGCCATCAAGGGCGCGCAGATCCTGTCCATGGATCCCGAGAACCGCGCCAAACCGTTCACCGCCGACATCCTGATCGAGGACGACCGGATCGCGGCCATCGGCCCCGACCTGGACCTGTCGGGGGCGCAGACCGTGATCGACGGGACCGACAAGCTGGTGATGCCCGGGCTGGTCAACAGCCACATGCATTCCAACGAGGCTCTGTACAAGGGACGCTACGACAACATGCCGCTTGAGGTGTGGATGCTCTATGCCTACCCGATCCTCGGCGCGCCGGTGCTGTCGCCCCGGCTGGTCTACCTGCGGACCGCCCTTTGCGCGATGGAATCGCTGAAATCGGGCACCACCTGCGTGACCGACGATGTCTACGAAAGCCCCTACCAGACGCCCGAGCAGCTGGACGCGCTGTTCCAGGCCTATGACGACGTGGGCCTGCGGGCGACGATTTCGGGGCACGTGGTCAACCGGCCGTTCCTGGACACCATCCCCTTCTCGCGCGATTTCGTGCCGGCCGAGGTGCAGGCCCAGGCCGATGCGGGCACGCCCATGGCGGCCGAGGACTGGCTGGCCATCTGCAAGGACGCGCTGACCCGGCTGCATGGGAAATCGGGCCGGCTGAACTTCATGCTGGCCCCGTCTGCGCCCCAGCGCTGCACGGTCGAGCTGATGCAGGCGGCGATGGAGATGGCCGAGGCCCATGACGTGCCCTTCCACACCCATATCCTGGAAACCAAGGTCCAGGCGGTCACCGGCCATGAATTCTATGGCGAGACCCTGATCGCCTACATGCACCGCCATGGCCTTCTGAAAAAGCGCACGACCATCGCCCATTCGATCTGGGTGACCGATGCCGATATCGAGCTGATGGGCGACGCGGGCTGTTCCCTGGCCCATAACGTGATTTCCAACCAGAAGCTGGGGGCCGGCGTCGCGCCCGTGCGGCGGCTGCTGGAGGCCGGGGTGAACGTGGGGCTGGGCTCGGACGGGATCTCGACCTCGGACACCACGCGGATGTTCCCGGTGATGCATGCGGCGGGGCTGATCCACAACGTGCAGACGCCCGACACCGATTACTGGCTGTCGGCCGAGGACGTCATCCGGGCCGGTACCCTGGGCGGCGCGGGGACGGCCTGCCTGGGCGACCAGACGGGCTCGATCGAGGTCGGCAAGAAGGCCGACATGCTGGTGCTGGACATGACCACCCTGCCTTTCACGCCGCTCAACGACATCGCCAACCACGTGGTCTATTGCGAGGACGGCCGGTCGATCACCCATGCCATCGTCAACGGCGAGATCATGGCACAGGACGGGCGCTGCCTGCGCGTGAACGAGGCCGAACTGCTGGCCGAGCTGCGCGAGGAAATGCCCGCCTTCCTGGCCGCGCACGAGGAAACCGAGGCGATGAACCGGGCGTTCGAGGCCGCCTTCTGGCAGGTCCACCGCAAGGCCAACGGCCGCGACGTGGGCGTGCACCGCATGGGACAGGAGCCCGCCTGGACATGAGCGCGACCACATCCACGACCTCGACCCGCATGGACCACATGACCTGGGAAGACCTGGACGCGCGGGTGAAGACCGGCGTGCAGGGCGGCCCGCCCATTGTCATCCTGCCCACCGGCGCGCTGGAACAGCACGGCCCGCACCTGCCCCTGGGCACCGATGCGATGATGCCCACCATGCTGGCCGAACGGGTGGCTGCCAAGATCGACGGGCTGGTCGCGCCGACGCTGTCCTATGGCTACAAGTCGCAGCCGAAATCCGGCGGAGGCAACCACATGCCCGGCTGCGCGGCCCTTGACGGCAACACCTACACGCTGATGGTGCGCGACCTGATCTGCGATTTCGCCCGCCACGGGCTGACGCGGATCGTGCTGTTCGACGGGCACATGGAAAACCAGATGTTCCTGACAGAGGCCTCTGACCTGGCCCTGCGCATGCTGAAGGCCGAGGGGATCGAGGGCACCCGCATCGTCAAGCTGGGTTACTGGATCATGATCGACGAGCCGCTGGAAGAGATGCTGTTCCCCGAGGGCCTGATCTCGTGGGAGCTGGAGCACGCCGCCGTCATGGAGACCTCGGCGATGATGTACCTCGCCCCCGACCTTGTGCGCGCCGACAAGATCCCCGATCATCCGCCCGCAGAGTTCCCGCCCTACGACGTCTATCCCTTCGATCCGCATTCGGTCTGCCATTCCGGGGCCCTGTCCTCGGCCGCGGGGGCCTCGCCGGAAAAGGGCAAGGCCCTGGTCGAGGCCCTGGTCCCCTCGCTTGCCCGCCAGATCGCGGGCGCTTTCGGAATGGAATGCGCATGACCTTCGACACCGTTATAACGAACGCCACCCTGCCCGACGGGCGCACGGGCATGGGGATAGGTGTGCAAAACGGCAAGATCGCCGAGATCGCCCCCGGCCTGACCGGCAAAGGGGCCATCGACGCGGGCGGGCGGCTGGTGTCGGCCCCTTTCGTCGATTGCCATTTCCACCTGGACGCCACCCTGTCGCTGGGCCTGAACGGCAAGTACAACGAAAGCGGGACGCTGGCCGAGGGCATCGCGCTCTGGGCCGAAATGGCCCCCGATTTCACCTTTGACGACTACAAGGACCGCGCCCGGCGCTATTTCGACATTGCCATCAGCCAGGGCCTGATGGCCGTGCGCACCCATGTCGACGTGACCGATCCCAACCTGGTGGCGGCCAAGGCCCTGGCAGAGATCAAGGCCGAGGTCGCCGATTACATCGACCTGCAACTGGTGGCCTTCCCGCAGATGGGCTTTTACTGCCGCGACACGATGGCCGACACGATCCGCGAAACGCTGGACCTGGGGTTCGACGTGGTCGGCGGCGCGCCGCACCTGGAGCGAACGGCAGAGCTGGGCCGGTCCTCGATCACCGCGCTCTGCGAGATTGCGGCCGAGCAGGGGGTCATGGTCGACATGCATTGCGACGAGAACGACGACCCGAACTCGCGCCAGATCGAAACGCTGGTCTACGAGGCCGAGCGGCTGGGGCTGCATGACAAGGTGACGGCCTCGCACCTGACGTCGATGCATTCGATGGACAATTTCTATGCCGCCCGGCTGATCACCAAGATCGCGGCCTCGGGCATCAACGTGGCGGTGAACCCGGCGGTGAACATCCACCTGCAGGGCCGCTATGACAGCTATCCGAAACGGCGGGGCATGGCGCGGGTGCCGGAACTGATGGAGGCCGGGGTGACCGTGGGCTTTGCCCAGGATTGCGTGCTGGATCCCTGGTATCCGCTGGGCCGGTGCGCCCTGGGCGACGTGGCCTTCATCGCGGCGCATGTGCTGCACATGACCAACCCGGCGGGCCTGGCCCAGGCCTATGAAAACGTGACGACCAGCGCGGCCGAGATCATGAAGCTGGACCATTTCGGGCTGAAGACGGGCTGCAGCGCCGACCTGGTGCTGCTGGACGCGACATCGTCCTGGGAGGCCCTGCGCCTGCGCCCGGCCCCGCGCATCGTGATGCGGCGCGGCAAGGTGATCTGCGAAACCGCGCCGGCCCATCCGCACCTGTCCCTGCCCGGCCGGCCCGCCAGCTTCGATCCGGCGGGCTATTTCCAGGGATGACCACCGGGCCGGGGGTAGGCTGATGGGAGCGAAAAAACCCATCCGGATGAATGCCTTCGTGATGAACACGGCGGGCCATCAATCCCCCGGCCTGTGGCGCCACCCGCGCGACCGCAGCGGCGAATACAACCGGCTGGATCACTGGACCTCGATCGCGCGGACGCTGGACGAAGGCCTGTTCGATGCCATGTTCATGGCCGATGTGTTCGGGGTCTACGACGTCTATGGCGGCGGGCCCGAGGCCGCGCTGACGGCCGGCGTGCAGATCCCCATCGGCGATCCCTTCGTGCTGGTCCCGGCCATGGCCGCGGTAACCGAGCACCTTTGTTTCGGCGTGACCGGCAACATCAGTCACGAAGCGCCCCTGTCCTTTGCCCGGCGCATGACCACGCTCGATCACCTGACCGGTGGCCGGGTGGGCTGGAACATCGTGACGGGCTATCTGGACAGCGCCTCGAAGGGCCATGGCCAGACCCGAGCCGCGCATGACGACCGCTATGCCATCGCCGAGGATTTCACAGATGTGGTCTACAAGCTGTGGGAGGCCTCCTGGGCCGACGATGCCGCCTGCCGCGACCCCGACCGCGGCTTCACCGACCCGGCGGGCGTTGCGCGCATCCACCATGACGGGCCCTATTTCCGGCTGGATGCCATGGGCCTGGGCGAGCCGTCTCCCCAGCGCACGCCGGTCCTCTTCCAGGCCGGAGCCTCGCCCCGGGGCCGGGATTTCGCCGCCCGCCACGCCGAATGCGTCTTTGTCGCGGGGCCTTCGGCGCAGGTCATCGCCCCCTGGGTCGCCGACATCCGGGCCCGAGCGCAGGCCCATGGGCGGGCGCCGGACGACATCCTGGTCTTTGCCGAAATCACCGTGATCCCCGGCGCCACCCCGGCCGAGGCCCAGGCCAAGCACGCCGATTACGCCCGCTACATCGACCGCGACGGGGCCCTGGCCATGGTCGGCGGCTGGACCGGGGTGGATTTCTCTGATCTCGGCTGGGACGAGCCCATCGCCTACCAGGAAAACGACGCCCTCCGCTCCCACCTTGAAGCCATCACCACGGCCGATCCCGACACGGTCTGGACCCGCCGCACGCTCGCGGACTTCGCGGGCATCGGGGGCATCGGCCCGGTGATCACCGGCGATGCGCCCGCCTGTGCCGACGCGCTCGAGGCCTTCATGGAGGCCACCGACATCGACGGGTTCAACCTGGCCTACGCGGTCTGGCCCGAAAGCTTCGAGGATTTCACCCGGCTCATCGTACCCGAATTGCAGGCGCGCGGCCGCTACCGCACCCGGGCCGCCACTGGTACGATGCGCGAACAGCTGTTCGGGGCCGGCCCGCGCCTGGCCCCGCCCCACCCCGCCTCCCAAGCCGTCTCCCAAGCCGCCTCCAAGACACGAAAGACCCGATCATGAGCCATGGCTACGCAACCGGCCGCCTGAACCTGCCCTTCGTGGGCATCGCCACCTTCGGCAAGTACCCCTATGTCGAGAACTGGGACGCCATCGACGCCGATGTCTGCATCCTGGGCGCGCCCTTCGATTTCGGCACCCAATGGCGCGCGGGTGCCCGGTTCGGGCCGCGCGGGATCCGCGAGGCCTCGACCCTCTTCGCCTTCGGCCACGCCGGAGCCTACGACCACGAAGACGACGTGACCTACCTGGAAGACGCGCGCATCGTCGACATCGGCGATGCCGACATCGTGCATACCGACACCATGGCCAGCCATGCCGCGATCGAGCTCGGGGTGCGCAAGATCCTGGCTGCCGGTGCCCTGCCCGTGGTGCTGGGCGGAGATCATTCCATCAACATCCCCTGCATCAACGCCTTTTCCGACCACGGCCCGGTCCACGTGGTGCAGATCGACGCACACCTGGATTTCGTCGATGAACGGCACGGTGTGCGCTATGGCCACGGCAACCCGATGCGCCGAGCCTCGGAAAAGGACTATGTCACCGGGCTCAGCCAGTTCGGTATCCGCAACGTGTCCTCGACAGCCAAGGAAGGCTACGACGACGCCCGCTCGCGCGGCTCCGACATCCTCTCGGTCCGCCAGATCCGCGCGCTCGGCGTCGAAGCTGTCGCCGCCCGCGTGCCAACCGAAGTCGACATCTACCTGACTATCGACATCGACGGCTTCGATCCGTCGATCGCCCCTGGCACGGGCACGCCCAGCCACGGAGGTTTTCTCTATTACGAGGTTCTGGACCTGATCGCGATACTGGCGAAACGGCAAAAGATCGTCGGTATCGACCTGGTCGAAGTGGCGCCCGACTACGACCCGACCGGCTCGACCTCGATCCTGGCGGCGCAATTGTTGCTCAACATAATCGGCCGGATCCTTCACGCCAAAGAGTAGACATGGGGGCGCTGCCCCCGCCCTTCTGCGAAGGGCTCCCCCGGGGTATTTGTAAAGAGAAAGAAGACATGCGATTCGCCTCTTCCGCCCGGCCGGACAAGGGCACAATCCTGCTGCTTCTTTCTCTTCTCAAATACCCCGGCCGGACATCTGCCGCCAAAGACCTGGATGCGGGTCAGGGCGCTGGCGTTTCAGCGATTTTTGCCGCCAGGTAGGCGTTGAACTCTTGGATGTTCAGATCCAGCGGCGCGTGCAGCAGGCCTGGCGTGGTGCTTGCGAAGGCCGCGCCGTCCTGGACGCGGACGACCATTTCCTTGTCTTCGCCCGTGGCGATCCCGATTACCTCGCAGATCGACCGGACGAAGGCGTCGGCATCCGGTTGCGCCATGCGTCCGGGGGCAAAGCTCAGGCCCCAGCGGGCGTTGGCCCGGCCAGGTCCCAGCGGCTCGAGCGACATCCACCAGACGAAGTTCGGATCCAGCGCAGCCAGGCCATTGGGGAACAGCGACATGACGTAGAAGCGGCGTTTTTCGTCTTCGGTCAGCGCCGGGATGCAGGTCTCGGGGATGTCCTCGTCGCGGTAGCTGTTGGAATGGATGGCAAAGCCCGGATCGCCCCAGGGGCCGAACTCGGCCGCGTGGCCCGGGTTGGTCGGGCCGATGGACCTGGGGTGGGTATAGGTGGTGTGATAGCTTTCGATGAAGTTCTCGATGACCAGCTTCCAATTACCCTCCCAGAGCTCTTCGTGCTGGACGACCCGGTCTTCGTAGGCCCCCAGATCGAAGGCCTCGATCAGCGGGGCCAGGCCCTTGAGACGGTCCGCCACCGGGGGCAGGTCATGCCGGACGGACACATAGATGAAGCCCAGGACGACTTCGCAGGCCAGGGGGTCCAGTCGGCGGCCCTTGATTGTGTCCTCGTCAAAGCCCTTGCGGTCGGGCACGCCCATCAGTTCTCCGGTCATCTGGTAGGTCCAGTGATGGTAGGGGCAGACGATGCGCTTGGCCGTCCCTGCCCCGTCCAGCAGGCGGGCATAGCGGTGCAGGCAGAAATTGCCCATCGCGGCGATGGATCCGTCCTGCTGGCGGATCACCACCACCGGCTTGGCCCCCACGAGGCAGGTGAAGTAATCGCCCGGTTCGGGAATGATCCCGGCCCGGCCGACCATGACCCAGTCGCTTTCGAAGACCGCGCGCATCTCGGCCTGCAGGACGGCCGGGTCGGTGTAGGCCGATTGGGGGGCGGCTTCGATATGGCGGTCGACGCCCTCGGGCAGGTCGTAGTCGCGGTGGGGAAAGGCGTCCTGGCGGGTCATGACGGGTCTCCCCCGGGCATGGACGAGGGCAGCGGATCGGGCAGCGGCGATTGGCCACCGTAAAGCGGCAGCGCCTCGCGGCGCAGCGACAGGGTGCCCTCGGCGTCCAGCGCCTTGCAATGGGCGGCGATCTCTTCGAGCGTGGCGAACCAGACCTCGCCGGTGTCCTGCATCTCTTCGATCATCTGCTCGATGCGCTGCCAGCGCGACAGCCGGCCCGACACGAAGGGGTGCCAAACCGCGATCCAGAGGCCCCCTCCCGCCCGGCGCATGGCGTTGAATTCGGCCATGAAGATCTCCATGGCCCGGTCTGGTGGCAGGATCTGGAACATGTAGTCCAGGTCGATCGAATGCACGTAGGGCGGCCAGTCGTCGGTGGCCCAGCTGATCGGCAGTTCCACCAGCTCGCCTTGCGGCGGGGCCAGCAGGTAGGGCACGTCGTCGCCCATCAGCGAGCTGTCGTAAAGGAACCCTTCCTCGGCCAGGAAGCCGGGCGTGTGCTGGGACATGTTGTAAAGCGGCGAACGGTTGCCGCGCGGGCGCTGGCCGGTGAAGGACTTGATGACCTCGATCGAGCGCTGCATCCAGTAGCGTTCTTCCTCGGGCGGCAGGGCGTTGGGGGCTTCGTGGATATAGCCGTGGAAGGCGACCTCGTGGCCGGCCTCGACAATGGCCTCGACCGTCTTGGGGTGCTGTTCGATGCACCAGGCGGGGATGAAGAACGTCTGTTTCAGGCCGAAGCGGGCGTAGCCGTCGAGGATGCGCGGGATGGCGACCTCGGGGCCGTAGCGCAGCATGGAAATGGTCGACAGGTAGTTGACCCCGGCGCGGCCCTTTTCGATGTGGATCAGGCTGTCGGTGTCCATGTCGAAGGTGATCGCCACGGCGACCTTGGCGCCGTTCGGCCAGGGGATGGGGGTGCGGATCATGTGGGTCTCCTTCCGGGCATCATCACGTCACGGCATCAGGGTACAGCATGACATCACAGCATCACGGCGCCGCCCGATGGGCAGATCGTCTGGCCGGTCATGAAACTGGCCCCGGGCGAGGCAAGCCAGGCCACGGCCGAGGCGATTTCGTCTGGTGTACCAATGCGTTGCAGGGGGTTCTGGGCTTCCTTGGCGCGCCATTCGGGGGACATGGATCCGATGTCCAGCAGGGGCGTGTCGGTCGGCCCGGGAGCCACGCAGTTGACGTGCACGGCGGGGGCGAATTCGCGGGCCAGCGCGCGGGTCAGGCCGATCACCCCGGCTTTCGAGGCGCAATAGGCCGAGAAGTCGGGCCGGCCCAGCACGCCCAGTTCCGAGGCGATCAGGATCAGCCGGCCATGGCCTTGCGCGGACATGCCCCGCAGGGCGCCCTGGGCCACCAGGAACGAGCCGCGCAGGTTGACGGCGATCTGGCGGTCGAAGTCTTCGGCGCTCATGTCGAGGATCGGGCTTTCGATCAGCATGCCGGCGGAATTGACGACGATGTCGAGGGGGCCTGCGATGTCGAACATCCCCGTGACCGAGCCGGCCTCGGACACGTCGACGCGGATCTGGCGGGCGCCGTCCAGGCGGTCGGCGGTTTCACCGCAATCGGCCTTGTCGGCCAGGATCACCTCGGCTCCGGCCGCGGCCAGGGCCAGCGCGCTGGCCTGTCCGATGCCGCTGGCAGCACCCGTCACGAGGGCGCGCTGCCCTGCGAGCATGGTCTCGCTCGGGTTCATTATGGTTGTCCTTCCCCATGTCTGTGGCCCGGATCATGAGCCGGGGGGCGGGGCACGGCAAGGCGGGCGGGCGCGGGATGGCCGGCGGGCGCTGAAGAAACAGGCGGGAATGCGGGCACGTGCCGCGCAGGGGGCAGCGGGCGAACGGGGGGGCTGTTTGCCCGGGCTGGCGCAGGTCCGGGGGCTGGCCTAAGGTCGCGGTCAAGGGGCCGGTCCAGGGGGCCGGCCCGCAGACATGTCCGAGGAGGAGGACGATATGGACGGAAACAGGCTGAGCGACCCGATCATGATCCTGGGTGCGGCACGCACGCCGCTGGGGGCCTTCCAGGGGGCCTTCACGGGCGTCGCGGCGACCGAGCTGGGGGCGACGGCGATCCGGGCGGCCCTGGACAGCGCCGGGCTGGCAGCAGATCAGGTCGACGAGGTGCTGATGGGCAACGTCCTGTCGGCCGGGCTGGGCCAGGCGCCGGCCCGGCAGGCGGCCCTGGGGGCGGGGATCCCGACCGCGGTGCCCTGCACGACCGTGTCCAAGGTGTGCGGATCGGGGATGAAATCGGTGATGCAGGCGCATGATGCCATTGTCGCGGGATCCATCGACATGGCCGTGGCCGGTGGCATGGAAAGCATGAGCGGGGCGCCCTACCTGCTGCCCAACGAACGCGGCGGGGCACGGATCGGCCATTCGAAGGTGCTCGATCACATGATGCTGGACGGGCTGGAGGATGCCTATGACATCGCGCCCGACGGCACCCGGCGGTCGATGGGCACATTCGGTGAAGACTGCGCCGAGCGCTACCAGTTCACGCGCGACGACCAGGACGCCTACGCCATTGAAAGCGTGACCCGGGCCCAGGAGGCGGCCGCAAGCGGGGCCTTCGACTGGGAGATCGCGCCGGTGACGGTGAAGACCCGCAAGGGCGAGATCGAGGTGTCGAAGGACGAGGGCCCGCAGAAGATCGACCCGGCCAAGATCCCCAACCTGCGCGCGGCCTTCAAGCGCGATGGGACGATCACGGCGGCCTCGTCGTCGTCGATCAACGACGGGGCGGCGGCCCTGGTGGTCGGCCGGGCCAGCCGAGCCGAGGCGCTGGGGCTGACGCCACTGGCGCGGATCGTGGGTCATGCAGCCTATGCCGGAGAGCCGGGCTGGTTCACAACCGCGCCGATCTACGCCAAGCAGAAGCTGGCCGAGAAGATCGGCTGGTCCCTGGATGATGTCGATCTGTTCGAGATCAACGAGGCCTTCGCGGTCGTGGCCATGGCCTCGATGAAGGAGCTTGGGATCGCACGCGACCGGCTGAACGTGCATGGCGGCGCGGTGGCGGTGGGCCATCCCATCGGGGCCTCCGGCGCGCGGATCCTGGTGACGCTCCTTGGGGCCATGCGGGCGCGCGGAGCGAAACGGGGGATCGCCTCGATCTGTATCGGCGGCGGCGAGGCCACGGCGATCGCGCTGGAAACCATCTGAGGCGACCGGTCCTCACGGGGTCCGGAATTTTTGAAAATTCCGGGCCGTTTTCTTTCAAGAAAACGGGTTGCGGGGACCGAGGGCGCCGAGAAATGATCGGCGGAAGGCGGCCAGGTCGGGCGTCTTTGGCGATGTGCCGAAAAGATCCTGCTCCAGCCGGTCCAGGGCCTTTCGCCCGTCCTCATTCAGCCCGTCATGCGCGCGCCCAAGCGCCTGGGCTGCTCGCCAGCATCCCGGGGCATCGCCCATGCGCACGGCCCGGGACAGGGCGCGCTGATCGGGGTGGAGGCCCAGGGCCCAAAGCACCTCGTCGCGCCGCCCTGCCCCTCGCCCGGCCAGCAGCGCGCCCAATCCCGCCAACAGCCCAGCGGCAAGCGCGCCAAGCCGCAAACCGGTCCGGGCGGGGCCCGGCGGCGGCGGCGGGTCGGGGTCGGGCATGTCGGCGTCCGATACGGCCACGCGCTGGGGCGAGATCGTCACGCTGCGCATCTGTCGCGCGACGGTGTCGAAGAACCGGAAGGTGATGGGCTCGATGATCGCCGAGGGCGGGGTCTGCGGCATCACCGTCCAGCGCCAGAAGGCCACGGCCACCGGCCCCTGGGCCGACAGGTCGACCAGCCGTTTTTCGGGGTGCGGAAAGATCACCGCGCCGGGACTGGTCATCTCGGGCATCGGCGGCAGCAGGTCGGGCGAGATACCAAGAGCCTCGACCCGGATCACCCGCAGCACGCCCTCACCCGCGCCTAGCTGATCGGGCGCGTTGGACCACTCGTCGGCGACCCTCAGCTGCCGGACCGGCAGCCACCAGCCGTCGACCGGGGGCGGCGGAGCGACCTCGATGTCCAGCGGGTCGGACGCGATGTCGTGTTCGACCCACTTGTTGTGCGGCCCCAACAGGGTCAGGCGGTGGGTGAAGGCACCGATGGTCAGGGCCCCCGCCCGTTCCGGAAACAGGGCCATGCGGCGGCGAAACACCTTGACCGGGTAGCCGTCGATGCGCTGGTCCGACCAGTAGTCCGTGCCAAGCTGCATCCAGCTGAACCCCTCGAGATCGGGCTGGATCATGGCCTCGCGGATGATCGGCAGGCGGAACCGGCCTTCGAGCGTGACCAGGACCATTTCGCCGACGTACGGCACATCGGGGCCGTCTTCGATGGTCAGGGTCAAGGTCAGGTCACCGGGTTGCACATCCTGGGCCCGCAGCGGGCCGGCAAGCAGGGCCAGCAGGATCAGCAGCGTCGTCAGGCCATTCATCGCGGATCCTCCGGTGCGGGGGGCGACAGGCCGGCGGCAATGCGGCGTTTGCGTTCTTCGTAGATGCGGGCGGCAAGATAGTCTCCCGGCACGTCGGCCAGGGTGCGCAGCCAGCGCTCGTTGGCCAGCATGAAACGGTCGTCGAACTGCTTGCGCGTGGCCTGGCGCTTGCGCGATTCCAGTTCGGCCATGGACAGGGAGGTGCCGGTATTGGTGGCCTCGTCCCCGGTTCCGGCCGCGCGCACGGTGCCCAGACCTGTCGGCGCTTTGGCCTTTGGTCCGTCGCGGTCACGTTCGACCAGGGCAAAGGCGGCGTCCTGGCTGATGGCCGTGCCTGCGTAAACTCTGGAAATCAGGTCGAAATTGGACGCCGCCTGGCCATCGTCGGGATCGGCGGCAATGGCCCGGTCGAAGGCTTCCAGGGCGGCGGCATAGCGGCCGGCCCGGGCCCGGGCCACGCCGGTGTTGTAATCGGCTCCGGGCACCGCGGCAAAAAGCGTGGCGGCGGCGTCGTGATTGCCCGCGCGGGCCGCGGCGGTGGCCCGCCAGGCCGGGTCGTCGAAGATCAGGCCAGCCGGTCCGGTCAGGCCAAGCGACAGGGCCAGCCGCCCGAACGGCGCGGCCCCGCCAAGCGCAAGGGCCAGGCCAAGACACAAAGCCGCCCCGGCGGCCAGCAGCCCAGGACCTGTCGGGAGGGGGCGCTTCATGACGGCCTCCGGAACAGCAAGGCGGCCAGGAGCAGCGCCGGGATCAGCAGCCAGGGGCCAAGGTCCTGGCGGTAGAGAAGCGCGATATCGGTGGCGGCCAGCCGGGCGCGCCGGCCGTCCGAGATGGCCTGGACCAGGGCGCCCGCCTCGGCCGCCGCCACGGCCTGGCCACCGCCTACGGCGGCCAGGTCGGCCAGGGCGGGATCCGGGGCGTCAGGCGACACGGTCCAAAGCCGGGCGCCGTTGCCGGCCAGGGTGCTGGCACGGGCGGTGACCGCCGCATCCAGCCCGCCGCCATCGGTGAACAGCACCACGTCACCGGCCACGATCCGGGCCTCGCGCAACAGGGTGTCCGCCCGGGCCAGGGCCAGGGCGGGCCGGCTGCCGGGATCGGGGATGGTGCCGGCGTCCAACAGGGCGACGGTCAGGCCGATCTGGGTGGTGTCGGTGGTCATGGGCGTGGCGAGGTAGGTGTCTCCGGCAAAGACGATCAGGGCGGCGGGCCGCGATCCCAGCCGGGCCAGAACCACCCGGGCGGCCGTGCGCAGGGTGTCGAGCGCCGCGCCCTCGGTGACAGAGGGCGACAGGTCCATCACCAGCACCACCCCGTCGAGGTTGCGGAAACTGGGCGCGTCCCGCCTGTCCACGGCGGGACCGGACAGGGCCAGGGCCACGCATCCGGCGGCCAGCAGGGGCAGCAGGGCGGCGCGGCCCGAGCGGGCCTCGGGCACGCGGCCGATCCGCGTCATCGCCGCCAGCAGGGCCGGGTCTATGGCCGTTTTCCAGGCCCCGAGGGCGGCGGGGCGGCGCAGCAGCCAGATCGCCAGGACCAGAAGCAGCGGCAGGACCAACAGCCAGGCCGGGCGCAGCAGGACAAGACCGCCCAATCCGTTCATGCCGCCCGCCCCGCCAGGGGGGCCGCGGCCAGCAGGCCCAGGGCGGCCATCGCCGGCCAGATCCACAGGGCCCGGTAGATCTCGGCCGGGACGCCCGCGCGGTCGGTGGCCTCCAGCGCGTCGATGGCCCGGGTCACGGCGTCCAGGTCTTCCGTGGTGCGCACGCGGAAGGTCTCGCCCCCGCTCATCTCGGCAATGGCCCGCAGGGTGGCCGCGTCGACGACCCCGCGCTCGCCCTCTTCGGCGCTGGCCAGGTCCTTTGGGCCGAGGGCGATGGTGTGCACGCGAATGCCCATGCCCGCGGCCAACCGGCCGACATCGCGAGGCCGGGCAGCACCTGCATTGTTCGCCCCGTCCGACAGCAGCACGACAACCTTGCTGGCGGCCTCCGAGGCATCCAGCCGTTTCATCGCCAGCCCCAGCCCGTCGCCGATGTTGGTGGCCCGGCCGGATATGCCGATGACCGCGTCCTCGATGGTGACGGCCAGGCTTTCGACATCGTAGGACAGCGGGGCTGCGACATAGGCGTCCGAGCCGAAGATCACCAGCCCGACCCGGTCACCGCCCCGCCCGCGCACGAACCGGCTGCCCGCGCGCTTGACCGCGTCGAGCCGGCTGATCTCGCGCCCGTCGAGGAAGAAATCCTCGCGCACCATGGACCCGGAGAGGTCCAGCGCGATGACCAGGTCGCGGCCCGTGACGGGTAGCGCGGCGGTTGGCACGACCTGGCGCGGACCGGCCAGGGCCAGGACCAGCAGGGCCCAGGCGGCCCAGGGCAGAAGCGCGCGGATCCGCCCCGCCCCGCCGCCCAAGCCGGAGCCATGGGTCGCCGCCCAGGTCACCGTGGCCTCGGGGGCGATCAGGGCGGGATCGGACCGGCGGGCGGGCGGCAGAAGGCGGGCCAGCAGCCATGGCAGGGGCAACAGCAGAAGCGCCAGGGGAGCGGCCAGTGACATCATCTCAGCCGGCCTCGCGCAGGGCCTGTTCGACCTGGTCGGCCGTCGGCAGCCCGCCGGGACGGTACAAGTCGGGCTGGAACCGGGCGGCCGCGTCCGGCGCACGTTCGGCCAGCAGGGACAGCAGGGCAGGCACGCGGATGGGTTCGGGCTGGCTGGAAAGCGCGGCCAGTTGGGTGTCAAGGTCGGGCGCGCGCGGGCGGGGCCGTGTCAGGCGCAGGACCAATGGGGCCAGCAGGGCCGCGAGCGCCAGGCCGACCCCAAGTGCTGCGGCCCCGTCCGCCAGGGCCTGGCCCGGCACATCCGGAGGCAGGCGCAGGCCGAACAGCCCGGCCAGCGGATCCGGCTCAGCCGAGGCCATGCGCCCCGTCCAGGATCTGCAGCGCCCGGGGCGGGCCCATGGCCGGGTCGATGAGGATCTCTCCGCGCCCGGCCGTGTCATCGGCGCTGTCCTGCGAGATCGCCGCGCGCACCATCCGCCCGGTCGGGCTGGCCAGGCGGTAGATCCCCGCGGGCAGACCGGTGCGGACGCCGTCGGCGATGCGGATCCGGGTCAGCTCTCCGCGGTCGGCCAGTTCGGCCAGGCGCAGGTCAAGGGTATCTCCGGGCGTGTCGAACCCGCTGGCCAGGCAGATCTGCCCGCGCCGTCCGGCCACGCGCAGCACCTTTTCCAGGGCCGTGTCCAGGGGCGGGTCCTGCAGCCCGTCTCGCGCGCCGTCCACCGCCCGGGCATGGGCGCGGACCAGCGCGCCGATCACCGCCAGCATCGCCCGGGTGCGGCCCCGGGCCGGCACGATCACGTGACCCTGGGCGGACAGGGCCACGGCCCCGACCCGCCCCCCGGCCTCGACCGCGCGCCAGCCCAGCAGGGCCAACGCCTCGGCCGCGGCCACCGAGCGGAAGGCCCGGCGCAGCCCCCACAGCATCGAGGGCCGGAAATCTGCGACCAGCAGCACGGTGCGGTCGCGGTCGGCATGGTGGGTGCGCACGTGCAGCGTGCCGGTGCGGGCGGTGACGTTGCGGTCGACGGCGCGGGCATCGTCGCCGGGCACGTAGGCCCGGATGTCGGCCACGTCCTGCCCCTGCCCCTTCTGGCGCGCCCGGAAATTGCCCGGAAGCCCGCCCAGGCCTTCGGGCATGCGCGGGGCGACCCCGGCCAGGCCGCGCAGGGCGACAAGATCGGCCGCGCGCAGCTCGGCGCCGCTCATAGGGCGTCGGTCCGGGCGACGATGTCGGCGATCAGGGCCCGGGCGGTCTGGCCCTCGGCCCGGGCGGCCCAGGTCAGCACCAGCCGGTGGGCCAGCGCATCGCCCGCCAGGGCATCGACATCGCCTGGCACCGCGTGATCGCGCCCGTCCAGCCAAGCCCGGGCCTTGGCCGCCGCCGCAAGCGCCAGCGACCCGCGCGGAGACACGGCATAATCGACGCTGTCCGACAGGCCCGCATCACGCGTGGCCATGACCAGGCGGACGATATAGTCGCGCAACACCGGAGACAGGTGCACCGCCATGGCATCGCGCCGGGCGGCCATCAGCGTGTCGAGACCGATGCCCTCGATGGCCGGCATGTCCTGGCCCTCGGCCTCGACCAGGTCGAGGATGCGCCGTTCGACCTCGGCCCCCGGCAGTTCGAGCGACACATGGAACAGGAACCGGTCCAGCTGGGCCTCGGGCAGCGGATAGGTGCCCTCGTGCTCGATCGGGTTCTGGGTGGCCACGGCCAGGAAGGGTGTGGGCAGCTTGTGGGTTTCCCCGCCCGAGGTCACCTGTGCCTCGGCCATCGCCTCTAGCAGGGCCGACTGGACCTTGGGCGGGGCGCGGTTGATCTCGTCGACCAGCAGGATGTTGTGAAAGACCGGGCCCCGGACGAATTCGAACCCGCCGGTGTCGGGCCGGAAGACGGCGGTGCCGGTCAGGTCGGCGGGCATCAGGTCGGGCGTGCACTGGACACGGGCAAAGCTGCCGTCGACCGCCCGGGCCAGCCAGTTCACGGCCCGTGTCTTGGCGAGGCCAGGCGCGCCCTCGATCAGGACGTGCCCGCCGGTCAGCAGGGCGATCAGCAGCCGTTCGATCAGCGCCTCGCGGCCGATCAGGCCGGCGGCAAGAGACGCGCGGACGCTGCCGATCCGGTCGCGATGACGGTTTTCGGCGTCCTTGGGGCTCATGGTCTGTCTCCCCCTCCCAGGGATATCCGGAGGCTAGCCCCCAGGTCAGGCGGGAAAAATACGACTTTCGTCAGGGGGGGCGGATGGACGGCGGCGGTGCGCGTCGCTAGGGTCCCGCGCGACGTTCGGCGGAGGGATGCATGCTGACGCAACACGCGGCCGGGCCCCGCAAGGTTATGGCCCTGTCAAGCCAGGTCGCTCATGGGCACGTGGGCCTGTCGGCGGCGGTGCCGGTGCTGCATCTGCTGGGCTGCGCGGTCACGGCGGTGCCGACGGTGATGCTGTCCAACCACCCCGGCTGGCCGCATGTCGCAGGACATGCCGTTCCGCCGGGTGACATCGACCGGATGATCGACGCGCTGGAGGCCAACGGCTGGCTGGCCGGCCACGATGCGCTTCTGACGGGCTACCTGCCGGGGGCCGGACACGTGGACCTTGCCGCCCGCCTGATTGCGCGGATCAAGGCCCTCAACCCCGGGGCCGAGATCGTCGTGGACCCGGTGCTGGGGGATGCGCCCAAGGGGCTGTACATAGATCCGGCCGCGGCCAGTGCGATCCGCGACCAGCTGGTGCCCCTGGCCGATATCGTGACCCCGAACATGTTCGAACTGGGCTGGCTGACCGGCCGCACCACCGACACGCTCGACGCCTGCCGTGATACCGCCCAGGCTGCCGCCACCGCCTGGGGCGCGCGGGTCCTGACCACCTCCGCCCCGGCCGGAGAGAACCTGACCGGCTGCCTCGACAGCGGGCCCGACGGATCCACGCTGATCGCGGTGCCTCTGCAACAGGACGTGCCCCATGGCGTGGGCGATGTCTTCTCGGCCCTGATCGCCGCCGGGCGCACGCCGGCCCAGGCCCTGGGTCACCTGCAAGCCCTGATCGCCGGCAGCCTGAACGCCCCGCATCTGCGCATCGTCGAAACCGCTGGAACCTGGTGCCATGCCCCCGCGCTCTGACCCGATGACCGGCCCCGGCACCCGCCCGCGCGCCCCGCGTCCCCGTGCGAGCTTCGCGCGCGGGGTGGGCGGGTGGGAGCGGGCGGAGCTTGTGCGGGGGCGCGGGGCGCTGCCCGACGACCGCCGAACCGCCTGCGAACATGCTCGCGGACGCCCATTCCGGCACGCGATCCGACATGCGCGCCGGGCGTGCCGAACCGATCATGACCAACAGGACACGTTCGCCCCTGTGGAACCATTGTCCGCCCTGCGAAAAATCGCCATACATGCGGCTCGAAATTGAAACACGCACTGTGGCCGATTGGGATGGGCCACGTCCCGCGCGACCGGCGCCGGGACACTCAGCGCGATCGGGGAGGCGCCATAGCCATGTCACTTGACCAACAGGCCGCAGTGGCCAGCAACTGGATGTTGCCGCTGCCCGATGCGCTGACCGAGCTTCTTCTGGCCCGGACCCGCATCAGCACCATCGCCCGTGGAACCCGCATCTTCGAGATCGACGACGCCCCCGACGGGATCTACCGGGTGCTCAGCGGCGTGGTCTCTGTCCAGGGCAAGGATGCCGAGGGCCGCATCGGCCATCTGCTGGGCCCCGGCGCTTGGTTCGGAGAGGGCGCGGCCCTGACCCGCCAGCCGCGCGTGGTGTCGACCGTGGCCATCACCGAAGCGCGCCTGGCCTGCCTGCCCCTCTCGGTCCTGGAGCACGCCGGGCTGGAACACCCCGAGCTGTGGCGCGGGCTGGCCGGTCTGGCGGCGTCGAACGCGGCCATCGCCGTGGGCATCGCCCGGGACCTGATGATCGCCCGGCCCGAGCAGCGGGTGATCGCCGTGCTGCGCCGGCTTGGGCAAAGCCTGGGCCACGACACGCCGATCCCGCTGTCGCAGGAACAGCTGGCCGACATGTGCGTGCTCTCGCGCGGGGCCATTTCGCGCATCCTGTCCAGGCTGGAAGCGGCCGGCAAGGTGCGCCGGGGCTATCGCGAATTGTGGTGGCTGGGCCACTGATCGCCGCCGGGCGGCGGCCTGGCCGCTGCCCCTTTTCCCGGCTTTTCTTTCGGGCGGTGTCTTAACCCTGGGTCGGCGCGGGGATGATCCCGGCGTCCAGCCAGCCATCGAAAATGGCCAGGGCGGTCTCGGCGAAGGCTGCGTCGTTGATATGGGCCTCGATCTCGGTCAGCTGTACGGGCGGGCTGACCGACGCGCTCAACTCGGCGCAAAAGGCCTCCAGGGCCTCGGCGTCATGGGCCGCGCCGCCGGGCCGATCCCATTCTTCCAGACCGCCTCGGGGCAAGATGACATGGGCCGGGCCACGGGCCTCGGCCAGGCGGGTTGCCAGTTCCCGGGCCGTGGCCCGGCGTTCCTCGGCATTCAGGCCCGACGACTTGATCAGCCGGTTGTGGGCATGGAAGGGCCGATCGGCATAGCGCTCGGGGATGTCCTGCCAGCCGGCAAAGTCGATCAGGTCCAGGCAGCCGGGCGCGACGATCTGGGGAATGCCGGCCCGACCCGCCGCGCGTAGGCGGTCGGGCCCGCAGGACACAACCGAACCGGCCATCCAGTTGCCCAGTTCGGGCAGGGCAAAGTCCATCACGCAGGCAAAGGCGCCCGCCCCCGCGATCCGCTCGAACGCCGCCCCGCCCATGCCGGTGGCATGAAAGATGGCGACCTCGAAGCCCCGTGATTCCAGGGCCGGTTTCAGGGATTTCATGTAGGACAGGCAGGACGAGCCGAGCGAGGTCATGCCCACGACCGGCCGGGTGGCAGCGGGGTGTTCAACGGCCCGGGCCGCGCCCAGCACCGCGCCGGCGGCCTGGGACAGGGCGGCCTTGCAGATCGCGTTCAGGCCGTAAAGGCCTCCGGCCCAGAGGATCATCTGGATATCGGGTGCCAGCCGGTCGGGCGAGATCAGGGGCGAGAAACTGACCGTCGAGACCACGTATTTGGGAACGCCCAGCGGCAGGGCCTGGCACAGGTCCAGCGCGAGATCGGTGCCCATCGTCCCGCCCAGCACGACGACGCCATGGATGCGGGCGCTGTCGCAGAGGTCCCGGGCGCAGGCGGCCGCTCCTCGGGCCATGATCTGCATGGCGGTGTTCTCGTCGCCCGAGGCGATGGCCTCAGTTATGCTGTGGCCGCCTGCCTCGGCGACCTGGTGCTTGGAAATGTCGGTGGGCTCGGCCGGGTCGCCCAGAACCGAGACATCCATCGTAACCACCCCGCCGCCTTGGGTCCGGATGCACCCGGCGATGTAATCGAGCTCGTCGTTCTTGGTGTCGAAAGTCCCGACAACGAGAATGGTCCGATCGTTCATGCTGTCCTCCGCTCATGCCCGCAGCCGGATCATGGGGCGCGGTTGCCAAGTTGCAAAGCCCCTGTCGGATCCGACCGGACGGCACGTTGGCCCAAGTGCTCCCGCCCTCCACAGGCCCCCGGCTGCGCCGGTCGCCGGTGAAGGTTGGGCCCGGCGGCGGAGGACCTGTGGTCCTCCGCCGCCGTCGCACCAGGCCGGACCGGAACTCCCTGCCCTGGCCACCCGCGCCCGACGGCCCTGCGCCGGCACGGCGCAGGGCCGGGCCCAACCGCCGGGGGCCGATCGCAGATCGGCGCACGGTGGGCGGGAGCGCCCCGGCCAGAGGTCACCCGACACCCCGGACCACCGGTCGATTGCCACAGCGTCACCATGCCCGGCTCCAACGCCCGTCTATCGGATAAGCGGCACTGCGGGATCGCGGGCACAGGGGCGGCCGTTCTCCGATCGCAGGGTTTACAACCGCCGCCGCCTCGCATCTGGTGGCTTACAAAGTCATAATCCACATGCAAGGACAGGGCGCTGACATGGCGATCAAGGCAAGCATCCGGCACGTCACTCATTACAAATACGACCGCCCGGTCACCCTTTCCCCCCAGATCATCCGCCTGCGCCCCGCTCCGCACAACCGCACGCGGGTCATTTCCCATTCCCTGCGCGTCAGCCCCGCCGAGCATTTCGTCAACCACCAGCAGGACCCCTATGGCAACTGGCTGGCCCGCTTCGTCTTCCCCGAGCCGGTGCGTGAGTTCAAGATCGAGGTCGACCTCGTCGCCGACATGACCGTCTGGAACCCCTTCGACTTCTTTGTCGAGGAAAGCGCGGAATACTGGCCCTTCGACTACCCCCTCGACATCGCCGAAGACCTGTCGATCTACACCAAACCCGAAGAACTGGGCCCCGAGCTGGAGACCTACCTGGCCAAGATCCCGCGCGAGAAGGCCAAGACCGTCGACTTCCTGGTCGAACTGAACCGCGATCTTCAGCAGCACATCGACTACATCGTCCGCCTGGAGCCCGGCGTGCAGACGCCCGAGGAAACGCTGACCCTGAAGAAGGGCTCGTGCCGGGACACCTCGTGGCTGCTGGTCCAGATGCTGCGCCACCTGGGCTTTGCCGCCCGCTTCGTGTCGGGCTACCTGATCCAGCTGAAACCCGACCTCGAAGCGCTCGACGGTCCCTCGGGCACCGATCACGACTTCACCGACCTGCACGCCTGGTGCGAGGTCTACCTGACCGGCGCGGGCTGGATCGGGCTGGACCCGACCTCTGGCCTTCTGACGGGCGAAAGCCACATCCCCCTGGCGGCCACACCCCATTACCGCAACGCAGCCCCCATCGTCGGCGGGTTTTCCGGCCACAAGGACACCGAGACCGAGTTCGACTTCGAAATGGAAGTCACCCGGGTGGCCGAACATCCGCGCATCACCAAGCCGTTTTCCGAGGAAAGCTGGCAGGCGCTTGATGCGCTGGGGCGCAAGGTCGACACGGTGATGAAGGACCAGGACATGCGCCTGACCATGGGCGGCGAGCCGACCTTCGTGTCGATCGACGATTTCCAGAGCGCAGAATGGAACACGGCGGCCGTGGGCCCGATGAAACGGGGCCTGGCCGACACGCTGATCCGCAAGCTGCGCGACAAGTTCGCCCCGGGCGGCATGCTGCATTACGGCCAGGGCAAGTGGTACCCGGGCGAAACCCTGCCCCGCTGGACATTTTCGCTCTACTGGCGGCGCGACGGCGTGCCGATCTGGAAGGACGAGGCGACCATCGCCCGCGAAGAGGCCAAGACCGGCGTCACCGCCGCCAAGGCCGGGCTGTTCCTCAAGACCTTCGCCGATCAGCTGGGGCTGGACGCGGGCTTTGTCCAGCCGGCCTACGAGGACCCGGTGGAATGGATCCTGAAGGAAGCCGACCTGCCGCCCAATGTCACCCCCGACGATCCCAAGCTGAAAGACCCCGAGGCCCGCGCCCGCATCGCCCGGGTCTTCGCGCGCGGCCTGACCGAACCCGCGGGCTTTGTCCTGCCGATCCAGCGCTGGCAGTCGAAGGCCCGCCCCGATCGCTGGCGGTCAGAGCTCTGGCGACCCCGGCGCGGCCATCTCTACCTGATCCCCGGTGACAGCCCGGTGGGCTTCCGCCTGCCGCTCGGCTCGCTGCCCTACATCCCGCCCAACGCCTACCCCTACACCTACCCGACCGATCCGACGGTCGAACGCGGGGACCTGCCCGACTACCTGTCGGAAATCGAAAAGCAGAAGGCCGACATCCTCGAGACCCTGGCGCGCATCGCCAAGGAAGAGGCCGAGACCCTGCCCGAGGAAACCCCCGGCCGCGACCAGCCCAAGGAAGCGGGCCAGGACGCCGGCGACCGGCAGACCTTCAACCGCCAGAAGCTGATGCCCGAAGACGGGTCCGATCCCGCCGGCGGGGCCGTGCGCACGGCCATCGCGGTGGAACCGCGCGACGGGCGGCTGTGTGTCTTCATGCCCCCGGTCGAGGCGCTGGAGGACTACCTAGAGATCCTCGCCCGGGTCGAGGCCACGGCCAAGGCCCTGGACCTGCCGGTGCATGTCGAGGGCTACACCCCGCCCCACGACCCTCGCCTGAACGTCATCCGCGTGGCCCCCGACCCCGGCGTGATCGAGGTCAACATCCACCCGGCGCAATCCTGGGACGATTGCAAGGAAATCACCAACACGGTCTACGAAGAGGCCCGCCAGTGCCGGCTGGGCGCCGACAAGTTCATGATCGACGGCAAGCACACGGGCACGGGCGGGGGCAACCACGTCGTCGTGGGCGGCGAGACGCCCAACGATTCGCCCTTCCTGCGCCGGCCCGACCTGATGCGCTCGCTGATCCTGCACTGGCTGCGGCACCCGTCGTTGTCCTACCTGTTCTCGGGCACCTTCATCGGCCCGACCAGCCAGGCCCCGCGGATCGACGAGGCCCGCCACGACACGCTGTACGAACTTGAAATCGCGCTGTCCCAGATCCCCGACCCGCATGAAGGCTGGCCGCCGCAGCCCTGGCTGGTCGACCGGCTGCTGCGCAACATCCTGATCGACGTCACCGGCAACACCCACCGGGCCGAGATCTGCATCGACAAGCTGTATTCGCCCGACGGGCCGACCGGCCGTCTGGGCCTGGTGGAATTCCGCGGCTTCGAAATGCCGCCCGACGCCAAGATGAGCCTGGCCCAGCAGGTGCTGATCCGGGCCCTGCTGGCCCGCTTCTGGCAGAACCCGATCAAGGGCAAGCCGGTGCGCTGGGGCACTACTCTGCACGACCGCTACATGCTGCCCCACTTCCTGTGGGAAGACTTCATGGACGTGCTGCGCGACCTCGGTGACCACGGCTTCGACATGCGCCCCGACTGGTACGAGGCCCAGGCCGAGTTCCGCTTCCCCTTCGCGGGCGAGGTCGAATACGAGGGCGTGCACCTGGAACTGCGCCAGGCGCTGGAACCCTGGCATGTGCTGGGCGAACGCGGGGCGATCGGGGGCACGGTGCGCTACACCGACAGCTCGGTCGAACGGATGCAGGTCAAGCTGACCGCCCTGGAACCCGACCGCTACATCGTTGCCTGCAACCAGCGGGCGGTGCCGATGACGGCCTCGGGCACCTCGGGCGTGACCGTGGGCGGCGTGCGCTTCAAGGCCTGGCAACCGGCCGAGGCCCTGCACCCGGTGCTGCCGGTCAACGCGCCGCTGACCTTCGACATCTTCGACACCTGGACGGGCCGGTCGATCGGCGGGTGCACCTACCACGTGGCCCATCCGGGCGGGCGCAACTACGAAACCTTCCCGGTCAACACCAACGAGGCCGACGCCCGCAGGCTTGCGCGTTTCGAAAAGTTCGGGCACACGCCGGGGAGCTATTGGCCCGCCGTCGAGCGCCCCCATCCGGAATTCCCGATGACGCTGGATCTGCGCCGCGCGCCGGGGCTTTGACGTCCGCGCCCCTTTCGGGGGGCCGGACCATCGTGACGGACAGGAAACAGAGACGTGGGAAAGTGGCGGCCGGAAAGCCGCGGAACAGATATTGGCCTGATCGAGGGCTACGCGCCGCCTGACGGGGTGGCGGACGAGCTTCTCAAGCCCGATGGAACCTTGCGGCCCGTCTGGCGGCCGCTGCTGGAACACCTGTCGCAACTTCCGCCCGAGGCCCTGGCCCAGCGGTTCGCGCGCGGCGACCAGTACCTGGCCGATGCCGGGGTCTATTATCGCCAGTATTCCGACAGCGGATCGACCGAGCGGGCCTGGCCCCTTAGCCACATCCCGGTGATGATCGGCGAGGACGAATGGACCCACCTGGCCGAGGGCATCGCCCAGCGGGCCGACCTGCTGGAACGGGTGATCGCGGATCTCTATGGCGAGGGCCGGCTGGTGCAGACCGGGGCCATCCCCGCCGGCCTGGTCGCCCAGAACCCCGAATGGCTGCGCCCCATCGCCGGGGTGAAACCGCAATCCGGCCATTTCCTGCATTTCCTGGCCTTTGAAATCGGCCGCTCGCCCGATGGCAGCTGGTTCGTGCTGGGCGACCGGACGCAGGCGCCCTCGGGGTCCGGGTTCAGCCTGGAAAACCGCATGGCCACGGCCCGCGTCTTCCCCGATTTCTACGCCCGCGCCCATATCGAGCGGCTGGCGGGCTTCTTCCAAAGCTTCCGGTCGGCCCTTTACGACCAGCGCCACGATGCCGACGGGCGGGTGGCCATCCTGACCCCGGGCCAGAACACCGACACCTATTTCGAGCACGCCTACATCGCCCGCTACCTCGGGATCATGCTGCTGGAATGCGAGGACCTGAAGGTCGTCGACGGCAAGCTGATGGTGCGCACGATCAACGGGCTGGAACCGGTCTCGGTGCTGTGGCGGCGCCTGGACAGCCGCTTTGCCGATCCCCTGGAACTGGACGAGGACAGCGCGCTTGGCACGCCGGGGATGGTCTCGGCCCTGCGCGGGCAGACGGTGACGATGCTCAATTGCCTGGGCTCGGGCGTGCTGGAGGCGCGGGCCTTCATGGCGTTCCTGCCCCGCATCTGCCGCGAGCTGACGGGCCAGGAGCTGAAACTGCCCAACATCGCCACCTGGTGGTGCGGGCAGGCGTCCGAACGGCAATACGTGCACCAGAACCTGCAGCGGATGATGATCGGCCCGGCCCTGTCGACCAAGCTGCCCTTCGACATCGAGGCCGCGACGGTTTTCGGGGGCAAGTTCCGCAATGCCGCCCATCAGCCGATCGGCAACTGGCTGGAACGCGAGGGCGCGTCTCTGGTGGGACAAGAGGCCGTTACCCTGTCGACCACGCCCGCGATGATCGACGGCGCGCTGGTGCCCCGCCCGGTGATCGTGCGCGTCTTTGCCGCCCGGACGCCGGATGGCTGGACGGTGATGCCCGGGGGCTATGCGCGCATCGGGCGCACCGAGGACCCTACCGCGCTGGCCATGCAGGACGGTGGATCGGTGGCCGATGTCTGGGTGGTCTCGGACACGCCGGTGGACCGGACGTCGCTGGCCCAGACCGACAAGACCCCGTTCGTGCGCCGCCTGCCCGGCCGGCTGCCCGCGCGGGCAGCCGACAACCTGTTCTGGCTGGGCCGTTACGTGGAGCGCGCGGATTTCGCCCTGCGCCTGCTGCGGGCCTACCACCTGCGCCGGACCGAAGCCGGCCCCGTGGCCACGCCCCTGCTGACCAAGCTGGAATCCTTCATCCTGGGCCACGGCCATCCGCTGGACAGCGAGATCCCCGACAGCCTAATCGACCTGTTCGAACAGGCCCGCAACTGCGCCACCAAGGTCCGCGACCGGTTTTCCACCGATGGCTGGACGGCTCTGGATGCGCTGGCCGAATCCGCCCGGGCCCTGGCCCAGGACGACGGCGACGTGGCGCTGGATGACGACGACGGCGCCGACGAGGTCGACGCCAGCCGCAAGCTCAGCCAGCTGCTGCGCCAGCTGGCCGGGTTCACCGGGCTGGTCTACGACAACATGTTCCGCTTCGCGGGCTGGCATTTCCTGACCATGGGCCGGGCGCTGGAACGGGCCGGGCTGCTGACCACGATGCTGGCCGAGTTCTCCAACCCCGATGCGCCGCCGGGCAGCTATGACCTGGCCATCGAGGTGGGCGACAGCGTGATGACCCACCGCCGGCGCTACTCGGTCGACGTGACGCGCAACACGGTGGTCGACCTGCTGGCCCTGGACACCGACAACCCGCGCTCGGTGATGTTCCAGATCAGCCAGCTGAACGAACAGCAGGCCCAGATCCCCCGCCGCGCGGGCGCGCCGGCGATGACCGAGGCCGCCCGGCGCATCCTGAAGTTGGAAACCCGCCTGGCCGTGGCCACGCCCGAAGCGATGTCGGCCGAGGATTTCCGTGCCATGCGCGAGGACATGCGTGGTATCTCGGACGCGATCAGCCAGATCTACTTTGACTGAGGCCCGGCCCATGAGTGTCGTCTACGATATCCGCCTGACCATCCGGTACAGTTATCTCAGCCCCGCCGGGGCCAACCGGACCGTGCTGCGCATGTGCCCGGTGTCGACAGCCGAACAGCGGCTGGTGTCAGGGATGCTTTCGGTCGATCCCGAACCCGATTTCCGGGCTGACGGGCAGGATTTCTTCGGCAATGCGCGCACCGAGGTGGCCTATGACGGGCAGCTCAGCGAATATGCCTTCCGCTTCGCCGGCCGGGTCGAGCGCAATTTCGACCCCGATGCCTTCGACCTGTCCTGCTCGCTGGCGGACCTGGCGCGCGAAACCAGCGACTTCGCCTCGATCGCGCCCGGCTCGCCGCATCACTTCCTGGGCGCCTCGCCCCGGATCCGCCACAGCCCCGACATCGCGGCCTTCGCCCGCGATCACCTGGCCCCCGGGATTTCCGCTTTCGAGGCGCTCACCCGCATTTCCGGGGCGCTGAATTCCGAAATTGCCTTCGATCCCACGGCGACGGACGTAACGACGTCGCCGGTCGAGGCCTTCCATGCCCGGCGCGGGGTCTGCCAGGACATCAGCCACATCATGATCTCGGCGCTGCGCGAAGTGGGTATTCCGGCGGGCTATGTGTCGGGGTTTCTGCGGACCGAGCCGCCCGAGGGCCAGGAACGGCTGGAAGGGGCGGATGCCATGCATGCCTGGGTGCGGGCCTGGTGCGGCAGCGAAATGGGCTGGGTCGAGATGGACCCGACCAACGACATGCGCGTGGGCGAGGATCACGTGACCGTGGCCATCGGCCGGGATTACGCGGACGTGGCCCCCGTCAAAGGGTCCCTGCGCACGGCCGGAGCACACGTGACCAGCCACTCGGTCGACGTCGTGCCGGTCTGAGCGGCCCACCCGCGTTTGAAAGCGCGCCCTTGCCACCGGGCCAAGAAAATTCGCCGAATTTTCTCGTGCCGCCCGGTGGCGATGCTCCGGCAGTCCTCAGCTCGAGTTACGGGTGAAAACGACGCACTCTGGCCCAGATCCCGACCCCGGCGCGAGGCCCATCCATGGACACCCCACTGCAGGCCACCGACGCACTGAGGCGGCGCACGGGATCCGACATCGTCGGTCAGCGGGATCTCATCGACTGGCTGATCATCGGACATCTGGCCAACGGAAACCTGCTGATCGAAGGTCTGCGCGGGCTAGCCAAGACGCGGGCCATCAAGTCCCTTACCCGCAATCTCGACGCCCGCTTCAGCCGCACCCAGTTCACCCCGGACATGCTGCCCTCGGGCATCACCGGAACCGAAATCTACGCCCAGCCCCCCAAGGGCGGTCAGTTCCGGTTCGCCCCGGGCCCGATCTTTGCCAACATCGTCCTGGCCGACGAGATTAACTGCGCGCCGGCCAAGGTCCAGGCCACCCTCCCGGAAGCGATGGAAGAACGCCAGGTGACGGTATCGGGCACCACCCACGCCATGGATCCGCTATTCATCGTCATGGCCACCCAGAACCCGGTCGAAGACGAGGTTGCCGTGATCCACGTGCTCCGGGCCGAGGAAACCGCAGGCCTCGCCGATGCAGACGCGACAGCCTCGCCCCCTCCCCCGCCAATGGCCCAACCGGTGATCTTCGAGGCGGCCCGAGACATTGCCGCCATCCATGTCTCGGACCAGATCGACCATTACATGGCCGACCTCGTGCAGGCCACGCGCGCGCCCGGGGCCCTGTCGGACACGCCCATGCCTGGCTGGAGGGCCGCGACCATTTCGACCCGATCGACGTACGGGCCATTTTGCCCCTGACGTGTTCCGCCGCCGCATCTCCCGCTCCTGCGAAGCCCAGGGTGATGGCATCGCCGCGGATGCCAACACCTGGAAATCCTCCGCTTCGATGCCCTGCCGTGAGCCCATGATTTCCCCGTCCGATCCCCCGTTTGGTCCCGCGCCCAATCCAACAGACACGGCGACCGACCCGCGCATCCCTGTGACCGCGCGCGGGTTGCGCCGGCTGGCCGGCTGGCCGGACCGGCCCGGACTGGCCGGAGGCCGCGCACAACCCGGAGATTGCCAGGGCCATTCGCGGCCCATGTCGAGACCACCCAGGAGCAATCATACACCGGCGAGGACCGGGGCATCGGGGCCGACGACACGGTCTACGACAACGAGGCACAGCAGGGCGTCGAAACCCAGGTAATCCAGAAAGATGCCGCACCAGACGGCCCCCTGGACGCCGACCCGTGCATGCAGTCGATCGACACCGACATGGGTGATTTCCTGAAATCCAGGTTCCGGCTGGACCTGTCGGCGGCGGGGGACAACGGATGAAAATCCTGCTGCTGCTTTTGCTGGCGATTGCCGGGCCCGTGATGGCCCAGGACAGCCTGCCCCATATCACCGCCGAGCTCTCGGCCGAGACAACCGTGATCGGCCAGCCCATGGTCCTGCGGGTCAAGGTGCTGGTGCCGACCTTCATATCGGCTCCGCCGGTCATTCCCGACCTCGAGATGCCCGGCCTGCCGATCCGCCTGCCCGAGCGCGCCACCGGTCCGACCAGCGAACGGGTGGATGGCGAAAGGTGCAGCGGAGCTACGGGCTTTATCCGCCGACCCCGGCACCGTGACCTTGCCGGCCGAGTCGGTGCAGGTGACCTATTCGACCGACGAGGCCAGCACGTCTGAAAGCGTCCGGATCGACCTGCCGCTGGCTCGTTTTGCCGCAACGGTGCCCGACGCCGCCCGGGGCTGGCCGCTGCTGATCCTGGCCCGGGGCTTTGCGCTGACCGAGACGCTCGCGATCCCCATGACCTGGCCGTCGGCCCCGGGACAGCGCCGGCCCGCTTGCCCCCCGATCCGCGCCGGATCGTGTTGACGGCCGTGTTGATCACCCTTGCCCTGGCGCTCTGGAGGCGGCCCGCTCGTCCCTGCTGCCCCGCCTGCGCCGGGCCTGGCCCGCGGGGCGCGCGCGCTGGCTGGCCTCGCAGCGCTGTACTCATCGCCGGGTCAAGGCCGCCCTGTCGGCCCGGGACCTGACGGCCATGTTGCGCACTTTGGGGGCATGGCGCGCGCGCATGGCCCGCTTGACTGGCACGCGCTGGCCGGGATCGGGGCGGCGCACTACGGGCCCGCGCCCGGACCGGATGCCGGCATGGGCCTATGCCGCCCTGCGCCATACGTCGCGCGCGAAGGCAACAAGGGCGACCGTCCTGCCCCCGCTGACCCCCTAGTCGTCGGGATCCTCGAAGGGCTCGATCAGCTCGGGGCCGCTGGCCCGGTTCGAATTGACCCGGCGATCGACACGGTAGAAGGACAACAGGTCCTCGGCCCCCGGGGTCATCAGCCGGGCCGCGCCCTTGCCCTCTTCGCCCAGCCACAACGGCCAGTCGGCCGGATCGAGGATCAGCGGCATCCGGTGGTGGATGGCGGACATCGCCTGTGATGCGCCGGTGGTCACGATGGCGCAGGTCGACATGCGCGCCTCGTCCCGGCCCCAGTCCTGCCAGACCCCGCCGAAGGCAATCGGCGCGCCGTCGCGGCGGTGGATGTACCAGGGCAGCCGGTTGCCGTCTTCGTCCTTGGTCCATTCGTAGAACCCGGTGGCCACGAGGATGCAGCGCCGGTCGCGGCAGGCGGATTTGAAGGCGGGTTTCTCGGCGATGGTTTCGGCCCGGGCATTGATCAGCAGTGGGCCGGCGTTTTCGGCCTTGTACCAATGCGGGAGGAACCCCCAGCGCATGGGCACCAGGGAGCGGCCGGTTTCGCCCAGGCGGACCACGTGGACCTGCACGGTCGGGCAGACGTTGTAATTGGGCACCTCGGGCAGGTCATTGGCCGGCTGGGCGGCAAAGAGCTGGGCCATCGCATCGGGCGGGAGGGTCACGGCGAAACGTCCACACATGGGCGGAGATTAGGACGGGTGGAGGGGAAAGGCCATGCGGAGAGGGGGCCGGCGGCCGTTCGGCAGGCTCGAAAAGTGTCCCACGCGTGGGACATGTTCGGGGTTGAGTGAAATCAATGGGTTACAGAGGCGTTTTAGGGGAATTTTAACCTTTGGTAGCCTGTCCCCGGTGGTGGATGGAGTGAAAAAGGCCGGGTGAGAGACTTTGTGTTGGTGGTTGAAGGCCTGTGGACGGCACAGCGAATGTCGGGGTTGAGCCCAAAGGCACGGATGGTGCGAATGGAACAAACTGGCAGAATTCCGACGTGTGCGGTAATCTAATAGAAACACTCAGATGTCTGCTTGGGTTCGTTTTTCGTCAATCCAGCTTTTGACGGAAACCCACTCGCTCCCATCGCCGTCTGCCGAGCAATCGACTTGACCAGCCATCGGGTTTTCAATTGTCGCACCCACTAGATCCACGCCAAAGACTTTCGCTTGATCAAAGTTGACACCATCTAATATTGCATTGGTAAAAGTTGCCCCGCGTAAATCTGACATTGCGAAATTCGTTCCTACACAATTCGATTCGTTGAAAACCGCCCCCTGCAAAACAGCCTCTCTGAACTGAGTGTACTCCAAGGATGACTTCCTGAAGGACGACGCACTCATGTCAGCACTATAAAAGTCGGCTCCAAAGAAATCACACTTTGCCCAGTAGGCATCGTTGCCGCAAGCACCGGACAAGTCTAGCTCCCGCAGATTCGCAAGCTCGCTGTCTGCGTCAGAGTTGTCTAGCGCGATACTGATTGTGATTGTCTTACGAACCTTCGTGTCGCTCTCGATGGAGAGAGCAGCCGCCAAAATTTGTTTGGTCAGCTGGACAATTTGGTATTTTCTCTCCTTAGTGACTCGCCACTCCACGGGAAACGTTTTTAGAATTGAGCCAAGCTTGACCGATGCTGCCGCACGAAGGATTGGCGATTCCTCCGACAACTCGTTAACAATCGACTGGTACGCTGCATCCACGTCTTTCCGGTGTTCAAAGCTCAACCTTCTGCTCGTATTTAAGCTTTGCCCAACCAAGTAACCTCCAACCGCACCACCAACAGTAACGAATAGTGCAATTAGCTTTAACCAAAACAAACTTCCAGCAGTATCACTGCGGATTCGGCTTATTTCTGCTTCGAGTTTGGATATCTCATATTCTGTCTTCTGATCGCTTAGCGTTGCGCTTGTTACAGTAACTTCCGGATCAACAAAATGCTGGACTCCATAAATTACTGCGACCATTGCAATCAACAACAGAGAAACAAGAAAAACGATAGCCCGTTGACTTAGACCTCCTTCCATGTGTGACACTAAATGAAATCCCCAACCACATCCATTTCCAGCCTGTGCGCCTTTGAGCGTCCGAAATTGATAGAACCAAAATAACCTAGAGTGCGCTCTTGTGGATTGATTAAGAAAACCGGCCGGCCGATTGACCTTGCAAATTCTATCGTGCAAAAAGTGCCACCGGGTAACTTCGAAGGACGCCCATCCCAAACTCCGATTAGGCTGTGTGATTTTATCACCACCCACTCCATACTCTTTTTGTACGCAGACATACTCCGCTTTGAAAAGTTCATGCACTCAGATTGACTAGATCGACCGCGAATAGTGCTAAACATTTCCAAGCCCGACTCGGAACTAAAATCATCCGAGAAATGTCTAAATGGCGAAATCGTAATCAGCTTAATTTTCAAGTTCAGCGCGACTCCTGCAAAGATGGTATCTGCACCTTCTGACGCTGCCGACACAGCAGTTAGGTTCGCGTGCTTTGCTTTGAACTCTGAGAGAAGTTTGAAACAACAATACCGAACATAGTTCGCGGTGTCGGCTTCACCCAAATAGCGGTGTCCTACGATTCCAACCTTATAGTTTGCCTGTTGCATCTTGTTCAGTTCTGGCGCTCATTCTGCGGTTTATGCGACAAATGCGATGCCCCAAGACAATGCGACAGACAAATTTCCCGCTCACATCTCCGACGTGATCGTAAGTCCGCTCTGAGCGCAAGGTAGTTTTTTGGGAATGCCCGAGTGGCAGCTTTGCGCTTTATGCGGTTGTCGCCGACCGAGTCGCAAACATCAAAAAGTCCCGCACAGCAGACAATGGCGTTTGACAAAATCTGGGGCGTCCTACCGTACGCCCGGAAGCGAAAACGGCGCGCCGTGGGGCGCGCCGTTCGTTTGGCCTTGAGACCGTTGCGGCTTACTTCGCCGCCACGCGGCCGTCCTTGTAGGGGGTGTAGGGCGAGTGCTCGGCCAGGAATTCGGCCGTCACGTCGGCCAGGTCGGGGCCGAAGTCGTAGGCGTTGGCGGCGTCCTTGAACATCGCGTAGCCGTCTCCGCCGTTGCGCACGTAGTTGTTCGACACCGCGCCATAGACCTTGTCCATGTCCAGCGGCTCGCCGCCCACGGTGACCTCGACGATGCGGCTGCCGGGTTCGGCCGACGCATCGAACACGTAGGTCATGCCCGCGACCTGCGGGAAGCGGCCGGCGCCCTCCTCGATCTGGGACACGCCGTTTTCCAGCGCCTCTTTCAGCACCGCGCCCGAGATCTGGAAGGTCGACAGCGTGTTCTGGAAGGGCAGCACGGTCAGCACTTCGCCCATGGTCACGGCGCCGCCGTCGATCGAGGCGCGGATGCCGCCGCCGTTCTGGATGGCGATGTCGATGCCCTGGTCCTTGACGCGGGCCAGCATGGCGTCGGCGATCAGGTTGCCCATGGCGCATTCGACGGCCCGGCATTCCTCGCGCACACCGACGATCTCGGTGGCGGTTTCGGCGACGACCTTGCTGCGGACTTCTTCCAGCGGGGCGGCCAGTTCAGTGATGCGGGCGACGGTGGCCGCGTCCTCGGTGACGGCGGCGTCCATGATGATCGGCTCACCTTCGGCGGACAGGATCTTGCCGTCATCGTCGAAGACCACGTTCAGCTCGCCCAGGAACTTGCCGTAGGCATAGGCCGAGACGATGGCGGTGTCGCCGACCATGGTCGGGTACGGGCCCTCGGCCCGGTCGGACACATTCGACAGGTAGGTGTTGGAGTGACCGCCCACGATGACGTCGACGCCGGTGGTGTTTTCGGCCACCGACTGGTCGACGCCATAGCCCGAGTGGCTGAGCACGATGATCTTGTTCACGCCGATTTCGGTGAGCTTGTCGACTTCGCCCTGGACGGCCGTGGCCGGGTCCGAGAACGTGATGTTCGGGCCGGGGCTGGCCAGTTCGTCGGTGTTCTGGGGCGTCAGGCCGATCAGGCCGATCTTCTCGCCGGCCTTTTCGATGACGGTCGATTTCATCAGCGTGTCGGCCAGCAGTTCCTCGCCCGAGACATCGGCGTTCGACATCAGCACGGGGAAGTCGACGGCATCCATGAAGCCGCGCAGGACCTCGGGGCCGTCGTCGAATTCGTGGTTGCCCACGGTCATGCCATCATAGCCGAGCTTGTTCATCATCTCGGCCGCGGCCTTGCCCTTGTAATAGGTGTAAAAGAGCGTGCCCTGGAACTGGTCGCCACCGTCGACCAGGATGGAATTGTCGGACCGGGCGCGGGCCTCTTCGACGGCCGTGACCAGGCGGGCCGAGCCGCCAAAGCACTTGCCCTCGGTGTTGTCCTCGGCCGAGCAGCCGCTGTCGTACTTGCTGATCGGCTCGAAACGGGCGTGGAAATCGTTGGTGTGAAGAATGGTCAAAGCGTAATCGGCAGAAGCCGGCAGTGCGCCGATGGAAAGAAAGGCGCTGGCCAGGGCCGCGTAAGACGTGCGCATGAGAAACCTCCGTATGCAGACAGTCGTTACAACAGCCGCTTTTGGTCACGATTTCAAATAGCTTTTGTGAAGATCGTCAGTTCTCTGTGGTCCAGCCCCGGACCAATGTGCGCGCCATGGACACTGCATCGGCATCCAGCCGCCCGACCAGCAGGTGCAGCCAGGCCATGCCCATCACCGCCCGGGCCATGTCGCTGGCCGGCACCGCGTCCGCCAGCTCGCCCCGGGCCCGGGCCCGGTCGAAGATGTCGCCCAGGGCGTGGATGCGGTCCTCGCGGTAGGCATCCAGCGCCCCGCGCACGTCGTCGTCGCCCTGGGCCGCCGCGATGATGTGGCGGAACAGCCGGCCTTCGGGCCGCGACCAATGGTCGAACAGGACCTGCAGCAGCGCCGAGACATCGCCTTCCAGACTGCCGGTGTCGGGATAGTCTCCGATCTGCTTCTGGCGCTGGTAGGCGGCCATCAGCAAGGCCCCCCGCGTCGGCCACCAGCGGTAAAGCGTCGCCTTGCCCGCCCGGGCCCGCCGGGCCACTGCCTCCATGGTCAGCCCGTCGAACCCCTTTTCGTCCAGAATTTCGGCAGCCGCATCCAGGATCGCGGCCTCGGTCGCCGGATTGCGCTTGGCGCCGATGGATCTGCGTGCCTGGGTCATGCCATTCCTTCCGTTGAAGGCCTCATACACCCCCTTTACGTCCGGTCCAACCTTTTATATGAACGGAACGTATCGTTTCTATAAGGAGTCGCGCATGTCCTCCCCCGCATCCGCTGCCGATAGTCCCGCCGCCGTCCCTGTCCGGGCCGCCCCTCGCCGCCACCGCCTGGCCGTCTTCGTCTTTCTCGGGGTCTATCCCCTGGTCACGGCAATGATCTACCTGGTGGGCGCCCTGACCCCCGGCTGGCAGATCTGGCACCGGACCCTTGTCATGGTGCCCATCATCGTCACGGCGATGATCTGGATCATCATCCCGCTGATCCACCGGCGGCTGGGGCACCTTCTGTAACGCCGCCCGCCCCTTCCGGGCCAAGCGCCCCCCGGGGCCACGAGAGCATTGACGGGCCGCGGATTTCGCTGCATGCGCATAGCCATGCTGATCTACAAGATTTTCCGCCGCCCCGAATGGGAGGCCCTGCAAGACCAGGGCGATACCGATGGTGCGCCCATCGACCTGGCCGACGGCTACATCCATTTCTCGACCGCCGGCCAGGCCCGCGAAACCGCCGCCAAGCATTTCGCCGGCCAGGATGACCTGGTCCTGGCCGCCGTCGAGGCCGACACCCTGGGCGATGCCCTGAAATGGGAACCCTCGCGGGGCGGCGCCCTCTTCCCGCATCTCTACCGCCGCCTGAGCCTGGCCGAAATCGCCTGGTCCGCCCCCCTTTCGCTGGGCCCCGAGGGCCACGACTTCCCGCAGGACATGGCATGACCGACGCCTATATCGACCCCGAGCGCGCCCAGTTCGACGCCTTCAAGGCCCTGCCCCGCGACACGCCGATCCAGATGCTGAACCTCGTGCGCCTGCGCGCCAAGGCGGCCTATCCCGACGGCCACGCCCTGGCCGGCAAGGACCTGACCGGAGCCGCGGCCTACCGCAATTATGGCGCGGAAAGCGGCCCCGTCTTTGCCCGCGTGGGTGGCTCGATCACCTGGCGCGGGGCTTTTGAGACCGTCCTGATCGGCCCCGCGGACGAGGCCTGGGACCTGGCCTTCATCGCCCGCTACCCCCATTCCGGCGCCTTCCTCGACATGGTCACGGACCCGGCCTACCAACCGGCCGTCGTGCACCGGCAGGCCGCCGTGGACAGTTCTCGCCTGATCCGCTTCGGCGAGGCCTCGGAGGGAGAGACATTCGGATGAAGGCCCTCGAAACGCTCGGGCTCGCCGCCCTCCGCCGCCTGGATCCCGAACGCGCCCATGGCCTGGCGCTCAAGGCCCTCTCCTCGGGCTTGGTGACACCCGACGCCCCGGTGCAATCGCCCCGCCTCAAGGTGAACATCGCCGGGCTGGCCCTTCCCAACCCGGTCGGCCTGGCCGCCGGCTTCGACAAGAACGCCGAGGTGATCGACCCGCTCACCCGCTCGGGCTTCGGCTTTGTCGAGCTTGGCGGCGTCACTCCGCGCCCGCAACCGGGCAACCCCCGCCCCCGGCTGTTCCGCCTGGCCGAGGACCGCGCGGTGATCAACCGTTTCGGACTGAATTCCGACGGGGCCAAGGCGGTGGCCGCCCGGCTCGCCGCCCGCGCGCCCGGTGGCATCGTCGGGCTGAACCTCGGGGCCAACAAGGACAGCGCGGACCGGGCCGCCGATTACAGCACCCTGATCGACATCTGCGGGCCCTACCTGGATTTCGCCACCGTCAACGTGTCCTCACCCAATACCGAGAAACTGCGCGACCTGCAGGGCAAGGATGCCCTGACCGCCCTGCTGCGCGGGGTGATGGACACCCGTGCGACCCTCGACCGCCCGCTGCCGATCTTCCTGAAAATCGCCCCCGACCTGACACACCCGGAACTGGACGACATCGCCGCCGCCGCCCGTGACACCGGCGTCGACGCCATCATCGCCACCAACACCACGATTTCGCGCGATGGGCTGGTCAGCCCCAACCGGGTCGAAACCGGAGGCCTCTCCGGCGCCCCCCTCTTCGAGCCCTCGACCCGCGTGCTGGCCTACCTGTCCCAGGCCACCGGAGGAGACATCCCCCTGGTCGGGGTCGGCGGCATCGCCTCGGCCGAGGACGCCTATACCAAGATCCGCGCCGGCGCCTCGGCGCTGCAGCTCTACTCGGCCCTGGTCTACCAGGGCCTGGGCCTCGTCACCCGGATCAACCGGGGCCTCGACGCCCTGCTGGCCCGCGACGGACATGACAGCATCGCCGACGCGGTCGGCACCGGACGAGAGGAATGGCTGTGACCCACGTCACCATTTGGCACAACCCGCGCTGCTCCAAGTCGCGCCAGACACTGGCCCTGCTGCAGGACCGGGGCTGCGACATCACCGAACGGCGCTATCTCGACGACGCCCCGACCGAAGCCGAGATCCGCGACGCCCTCGCCCTCCTGGACCTGCCCGCCCTCAAGCTGATGCGGACGAAGGAACCCGAATTCAAGGCCCGAGGCTTGACCAAGGACAGCGACGACGCCACCCTGGTCGCCGCCATGGCCGCCACCCCGAAGCTGATCGAACGGCCGGTGGTCTTCGCCAACGGCAAGGCCGCGCTCGGTCGCCCGCCCGAAGCGGTGCTGGATCTGCTCTGACGCGCCCTGCTGCTTCTTTCTCTTCTTAAATACCCCGGCCGCCGGCCCGCCACCGGACCCGGCCCCGGATCAGCCCACCGCCGCCTCCAGCCGCGGATAGCGCCGCGCCAGCGTCAGCGCCCGCGACCCGTTCAGCACCATCAGCGCCAGCCACAGCCCGTGATTGCCCAGCCAGGGCACGAAGATCAGCAGCGCCAGCACGTAAAGCGCCACCGCCTCGATCATCGCCCCGCGCATCTGGCGGGTCCAGGTGGCCCCGATGAAGATCCCGTCGAACATGTAGGACGCCACGCTGATCAGGGGCGCCAGGGCCAGCCATGGCAGGTAGGTCCGGGCCGCCGCGCGCACCGGTTCCGACGTGGTCATCAGGTCGATGATCGCCCCGCCCCAGATCCAGTAGACCCCGGCCAGCACCGCCGCTCCGGCCACGCCCCATTGCGCCGCCACGATCCCCGCCCGCCGCACCGTCTCGCGGTCCCGCGCGCCCACCGCCACGCCCACCAGCGCCTCGGCCGAAAAGGCGAAGCCGTCCAGCGCAAAGGACGTGATTTCCAGGAATTGCACCAGCACCTGGTTGGCCGCCAGCGTCACGTCGCCCAGGTCGGCCGCCAGGAACAGGAAGGTCATGAAGGACCCGGTCAGCAGGACCGAGCGCACCATGATATCCGCGTTCACCTGCAGCATCCGCTTCAGCCGCGCCGGGTCGAAGACCCGCGGCCAGTCGCGCCACTGGTGCCCGGCAAAGGCCCCTCGGCACAGCCACAGCCCCATGGCCAGACCGGTCCATTCCGCGATCAGCGTGGCCGAGGCCACCCCGCCCACGCCCCAGCCCAGGCCCAGTACAAACCACAGGTCCAGCCCGATGTTCAGCCCGTTCATCCACAGCTGCAGGGCCAGCACGCCCCGGGTGCGCTCCATCCCGATCAGCCAGCCGGTCACCGCGTAGATGCCGATCGCCGCAGGTGCCCCCCAGATGCGGATGGACAGGTATTGCCGGGCCAGGGTCTCGACCTCGGCCGAGGCCGGAGACAGCCGGAACGCCGCCCAGAAGACCAGCGCCTGGGCCAGCACCAGCACCACCCCGCCCACCGCGCCGACCAGCAGGCCGCGGGTCAGCAGGGCTCCGGTCTCGGGCACGTCGCCGGCCCCCTTGGCCTGGGCCACCAGCCCGGTGGTGCCCATGCGCAGGAAGCCGAAGATCCAGTAGATCGCCGACAGGATCACCGCCCCGATCCCCACCGCCCCGATGGGAGCGGCCGCGCCCATCTGGCCGACGACCCCGGTGTCCACGGCCCCCAGGATCGGCACCGTGGCATTCGACAACACAATGGGAATGGCAATGCGCAGGACCCGGCGGTGGGTGACCGGCTCGGGCGCGACCCCGGTTTCGCTCACGATGCGCCCTTTTCAGGCGCCGCAGATCCAGCCTTAGATCCATCCCGAGACGGCATCAGGAAATGGCCGGTCGCCTGGGCGAACAGCCGGTCGCGGTTGTCCTGCCAGCCCAGCACGTTGACCGAGGCATAGCGCCGCCCGCGCCGCACGATCTGGGCCCGCGCATAGGCATCCCGCGGCAGGCCCGAGCGCAGGTAATCCACCGTCAGGTCGATGGTCTTGGGCATGCGCGGCAGCTCTCCGGCCTCCAGCCGCGCCGGATCCAGCACGCCGCTTTCCAGGTCGTCCCACAGCGAGGCCCAGCCCAGCGAGATGATCGCCGTGACCTCCAGGAAGGCCGCCGTGGCCCCGCCATGGATGGCCGGCAGCATCGGGTTGCCGATCAGGTCGTCGGAGAAATGCAGCACGCCGGTCAGCTCGTCCCCGCGTCGGTCGAAACTGATGTCGAGAAAACGGATGTAGGGCACAGCGTCGACCAGGGCCTTCAGGGCCGCATCGCGGCGCTGCTTGACCACCTGCACGGGTTCGGGACGGGGGCGCGCCATCAGGACCGCTCGGCTGTGAAGGACGCCGCCACGCTGGCCACCGGCACGTCGGTGCGGTCGTCCACCGCCGTGGCGCGCACGAAGGCCACCGAGCGGGCCACGTGGTAGCATTCGGCCGTGGCCACCAGCGTCTGGCCCGGCGTGGCCGCGCGCATGTAGTCGATGCGCAGGTCGATCGTGGCCGTCTGGCCGGGCCGGGACGGATGGCTCATGACCGCCGCCCCGCAACAGGTGTCCAGCATCGCCGACACCGCCCCGCCGTGGATCACCCCGGTCTTGGGATCCCCGATCAGCTTTTCGTCATAAGGCATGGAGATCACCGCCCGGCCGGCGTCGATGCTGACAAGGTCCAGCCCCAGCGCGCGGGCATGGGGGATGGCTTCGATGAACTGGCGGGCGAGCGTTTCGATTTCGACCATTGGCGGGCTCCTGCTGACCTTGTGGGACATCTGGCCCGGCACGCGCCCCGAGGGCAAGTCCGACTGTTGCGTCACGTGAAAGGACGGCATAGGTTTTGCCGCAAAGGGAGATTGGGTGGACATGACGGACAAACGACTGTCATTCAAAGAAATGTGCGCGTCCTTCGACGTCACGCCCCGGACGCTGCGCTACTACGAATACATCGAGCTGCTTCAGCCCGAACGGCAGGGACGTTCGCGCTATTACGGCCCGCGCGAACTGGCCCGCATGAAACTGATCATGCGCGGGCGGCGTTGGGGGTTCCAGCTGGAGGAAATCCGCCAGTGGCTGACCATCTATGAACGGGAAGGCACCGAGGTGCAGATGAAGACCTTCGTGCAATCCGCCGACCGCCAGCTGGAGGCCCTGGCCGAGCAGCGCGCGCAACTGGACGAAGCCATGGACGAATTGCGCCGCCTGCGGGACGAAACCAACGCCTCGCTCGGCTGATCCCCGCCACATTCCAACACTGAAATGTGAATACGGGTCCAAATCGACACATCCGAGACTCGCCTTTCCCCGGAAAATAGGGCAATGGCCCGCTCTGACGCTGGGTCATTCAGGTGAAACGTCAGGGAATCCTGACCTCACCCCGGGGCAACTCGCCCTTATGTAGCCGGGGTCGCGCCGGCGCTTTGTAGTTGACGCGACTTGATCCAACGTCAACTTACAAGCTGACGTGACGTCCCTCTTACGTAAACTTGGGGCGCATGTTGTAACCACTCCAACCAAGAGCGGTCGGGGCCCGGCCCCAAGCCGCCAGGACAAGAAAAAATGACCAACGATACGATGACCATTCGGGAAATGTGCGACGCGTTCGAGGTGACCCCGCGAACCTTGCGCTTCTACGAATCCAAGGAGCTGATCTTTCCCCTGCGCCTGGGCCAGAAGCGCCTGTTCACCAAGCGCGACCGCGCGCGTCTGAAACTGATCCTGCGCGGCAAGCGGTTCGGCTTCAGCCTGGAGGAAATCCGCCAGCTGCTCGACCTTTACCACGTGGGCGACCAGCAGCAGACCCAGCTGGAAAAGACCTATGAACTGGCCTGCGATCGACTGGCCGCGCTGGAAGCCGAACGGGCGGAACTGGACCGGGCGATCGACGACCTGAAAGAACAGCTGAAATGGGGCGAGAAGATGATCGCCTCGATGCAGTCGCCGACGAAGACGGCGGCCGAGTGACACGACACTGAACCGACGGACCGGGAGGACCACCATGCCCAGCTATACCGCGCCCACCAAGGACACGCAGTTCGTTCTGCACGATGTCCTGAACGTGACCGAAACCGGGATCCCCGGGTACGACGAGTTGGAGGCCAGCTTCACCGGGGCCATTCTCGAGGAAGCGGGCAAGCTGAGCGGCGCGGTCCTGGCCCCGCTCAACGTGGTGGGCGATACCGAGGGCTGCGTGCTGGAAAACGGCGTGGTCCGCACACCCTCCGGCTTCAAGGAGGCCTTCGAAGAGATGAAGGCCGGCGGATGGACCGGTATCGATTTCCCCGAGGACTTCGGCGGGCAGAACATGCCCTATGTCATGTCGACGGCGGTGGGCGAGTATTTCTCGGCCGCCAACCAGGCCTTCACCATGTACCAGGGGCTGACCCACGGGGCGGCCTCGGCGATCCTGACCCACGGGACCGAGGATCAGAAGGCCACCTACCTTCCCAACATGGTGTCCTGTGAATGGACGGGCACCATGAACCTGACCGAGCCCCATTGCGGCACCGACCTTGGGCTGATGCGCACCAAGGCGGACCCGCAGGGCGACGGGAGCTACAAGATCTCGGGCCAGAAGATCTTCATCTCGGCCGGTGAACACGACATGGCCGACAACATCATCCACCTGGTGCTGGCGAAAATTCCAGGTGGCCCCGACGGTATCAAGGGCGTGTCCCTGTTCATCGTGCCGAAATTCATGGTCGCCGAAGACGGCAGCCTGGGCGCGCGCAACGGCGTGAGCTGCGGCAAGATCGAAGAAAAAATGGGCATCCACGGCAATTCCACCTGCGTCATGAACTATGACGAGGCCACGGGCTACTTGCTGGGCGAGGAACACAAGGGCATGCGGGCGATGTTCACGATGATGAACGAAGCGCGCCTTGGCGTCGGCATGCAGGGCCTGGCCCAAGCCGAACATGCCTACCAGAACGCGGTAGCCTACGCGAAGGACCGGCTTCAGGGCCGCGACGTGACGGGCGCCAAGAACCCCGACGGCCCGGCCGACCCGCTGATCGTGCACCCCGATATCCGCCGGTCGCTGATGGATCAGAAGAGCTTTACCGAAGGCGCCCGGGCCTTTGCGCTCTGGGGCGCGGTGATGATCGACCGGGCCCACCGGATGGACGATGCCGATGCGGACGGGATGATTTCCCTGCTGACCCCGGTGATCAAGGGCTTCCTGACCGACAAGGGCTACGACATGACCGTCCAGGCCCAGCAGGTCTATGGCGGGCATGGCTACATCGAGGAATGGGGCATGTCG
>PAQV01000066.1 GCA_002709405.1 Paracoccaceae bacterium | reverse complement strand
TCCCGTTTCCGTTCCCGTCAGCGCCGCTTCGGCCGCCCCGTCGTGCGCCTCAGCGCCGCCGGTGAAGGGGGTTCTACGGATAGTGCCGGGGACCCGCAAGCCCTTTTTTGCGCCACTGTCATTTTTCCTTCAACAGATCACACAAATCACTGAAATCAAACACGAAAAAACCCAAACTTTTCGCCAAAAACACCCAAAACATACCCCAATAACGCCCCCGTGATCGAATCCTAACCAATACCCACAACATTATCCACATCATGACCCAGGGGCAGCAAATCAGCGGGGCGTGCTGGCGTGGGCAAGCATGGGAGTCAGCGCAAACAAAAAGGGGGCTTGCGCCCCCTCCCCTGCGCCCCGCGTTCAGCGGTCCACTCTCACCGGATCGACTGGATGGAGCTTTCCAGCAGGTGGCGCGTATAGGGTTGTTCGACCTCCAGGCGGCGCATGGCGTCGATGCCCAGGACCTCGACGAACTCGCCGTCCTTCATGACCGCCGCGCGCTCGCACAGGTGGCCCACCACGCCCAGGTCATGCGAGACCATGACATAGGTCAGCCCAAGCTCGGCCCGCAGATCGGCCAGCAGGTTCAGGATCTCGGCCTGGACCGAGACATCCAGCGCCGAGGTCGGTTCATCCAGCAGCAGGATTTCCGGTTCAGGCGCCAGGGCACGGGCGATGGCCACCCTCTGGCGCTGGCCGCCCGACAATTGGTGCGGATAGCGGAACCGGAAGCCCGAGCCCAGGCCCACGTCCGACAACAGCTTGCCGATGCGCCGGTCGATATCGGTGATGCCCTGCAGCTCCATGGCCTCGGACAGCACACGGTCGACAGTCTGGCGCGGGTGCAGCGACGCATAGGGGTCCTGGAAGACCATCTGCACCTTCTTGTGGAAGGCCCGGCTGCGTTTCTCGCCCGTCAGGGGCTCTCCTCCGACCCGGATCACGCCCGTCCAGTCTGGCACCAGCCCGGCGATGATGCGCAGGATGGTCGATTTGCCCGAACCGCTTTCGCCGACAAGGCCAAAGCTTTCGCCCCGGGCCACGTCGAAGGTGACATCCTGCACCGCGTGGGTGACCTCGGTTCCGGTGCCGAACCAGACGTCCAGGTTGCGGGTTTCGATGGCGTTCATGTGCGGGCACTCACCGACGGGGCCTCGCGCCAGGCCGGGTCACGCACGAGCACGTCCAGCCGGTCACGGGGGTGTTCCAGGTCGGGCACCGCGTTCAGCAGGCCCAGGGTATAGGGGTGGCGCGCATTGCGCAGCTCGCTGGCCTTGCAGGTTTCCACGATGCGCCCGGCGTACATCACCGCGATGCGGTCGCAGAACTTGGCCACCAGGTTCAGGTCGTGGCTGATGAAGATCAGCCCCATCCCCCGGTCCTTGACCAGCTTGTCCATGATATCCAGCACCTGCAGCTGCACCGAAACATCGAGCGCCGAGGTCGGTTCATCGGCGATCAGGATCTCCGGTTTCGGCAGCAGCATCATGGCAATCATGATCCGCTGGCCCATCCCGCCCGACACTTCGTGCGGGTAGAGTTTCAGCACCCGTTCGGGGTTGCGGATGGCCACCTCGTCCAGCATTTCAAGCGCCCGTTCGCGGGCCCGGCTTTTCGAGACCTTTTCATGGGTGCGCAGGGCCTCGATCATCTGCTGGCCGACGGTCATCACCGGGTTCAGCGAGAACTTGGGGTCCTGCATGATCATCGACATCTGCCGCCCGCGCACCTTGCGCATGCGCGCCTCGGAGGCGGTCAGAAGGCTCGTGCCGTTCATGTCCATGCGGTCGGCGGTGATCTGTCCGGGCGGCCTGATCAGGCGCAAGAGCGCCCGGCCCGTCATCGACTTGCCCGAACCGGATTCGCCGACGATGCCCAGCCGCTCGCGGCCGAGGGTAAAGGAGATGCCCCGCACCGCCTCGAATGTGCCAGAGCGGGTCGGGAAGGTGACGCGCAGGTTTTCCACGTCGATCAGGTGGGTCATCGGTCGGACCTCGTGCGGAGGGACGCGCCCGAGCCTGGGTGGGCGCCTCCTGCGGTTGCGGTCATTGCCAAGATCGTCGCGCCCATGCCGGGGGTTCGGCGCGGAACGGGAACGATGCGCCCTCCCGGGGGGAGGGTCGGGCGCGGCCCGGCGTTGCCGCCGGGCAGAGTGGCTCGAATGTTGCATTCTGCCATGTGGCGCTGCTCGGGGTCCCCCCCGGCGATACGGTCATGGATGGTCACGATCCGCTCTCCTTCGGGTCCAGCACGTCGCGCAGGCCGTCGCCCAGCAGGTTGAACGCCAGCGAGATGGCGAAGATCGCCAACCCGGGCATCGTCGCCACCCACCAGTAATCCAGGATGTACTTGCGCCCCTCGGAGATCATCGCCCCCCATTCCGGCGAGGGCGGCTGCGCGCCCAGGCCCAGGAACCCCAGACCGGCGGCCGTCAGGATGATGCCGGCCATGTCCAGCGTCACCCGGATCATCAGCGACGAGATACACAGCGGCCAGATATGCCGCGTGATGATGCGCAGCGGCCCTGCCCCCTGCAGGCGGATCGCATGGATGAAGTCTGCCGACCGGATGGTCAGCGTCTCGGCCCGGGCGATCCGCGCATAGGGCGGCCAGGCGGTCAGCGAAATCGCCAGCACGGCGTTCTCGATCCCCGCGCCCAAGGCGGCCACGAAGGCCAGGGCCAGGATCAACCGCGGAAAGGCCAGGAAGATGTCGGTCAGGCGCATCAGCACCTCGTCGACCCAACCGCCCATGTAGCCGGCGATGGTGCCGATCACCAGGCCCAGCAGCGGCGCGACCATGGCCACCAGCAACACGATGTAGATCGAGATCCGCGCCCCGTAGAGCAGCCGGGAATAGATGTCGCGGCCCAGGCTGTCGGTGCCCAGCAGGTGCCCGGCCTCGCCCGGGGCCAGCAGGCGCTGGCCCAGGTCCTGGGCAAAGGGATCGTGGCTGGCCAGCAGCGGCGCGAAGATCGCCGCCAGGATGATCAGGGCCAGGATGATCAGCCCGACCATGGCCAGCGTGTTCGACCGGAAGGTCAGCCAGCCCTGGTACCAGGCGCTCAGGCGGGCCTGGCGGCGCGATTGCGGCTCTTCGGCGAGCAGCCAGTCCTTGAGGCTTTCGCTGCTCATTTCGACCTCGGATCAAGGAAGCGGTAGAGAAGGTCCGAAAAGATGTTCAGACCGACGAAGATGGTGCCGATCACGATGGTGCCACCCAGGACCGAATTCATGTCATTGGCCAGCAGCGAGGTCGTGATGTAGCTGCCGATGCCCGGCCAGGCAAAGATGATCTCGGTCAGGACCGAGCCTTCCAGCAGGTTGGCATAGGCCAGGGCGATGACGGTGATCAGCTGCACGCGGATGTTGCGGAAGGCATGGTGCCAGACGACCTTCCATTCCGACAGGCCCTTGACCCGGGCGGTGGTCACGTATTCGGAACTCAGCTGTTCCAGCATGAACGACCGGGTCATGCGGCTGATATAGGCCATCGAGTAATAGGCCAGGATCGAGGCGGGCAGGATGATGTGGCTGAAGGCGTCCTTGAAGACGGTCATGTTGCCGCGCAGCAGGCTGTCGACCAGCAAGAGCCCGGTGACAGGTTCGACCAGCCCCTGGTAGAAGATGCCCAGCCGGCCCGGCCCGGCGACCCAGCCGAGGATGCCGTAAAAGACCAGCAGGCCCACGAGGCCCAGCCAGAACACCGGGATGGAATAGCCGATCAGCCCGACAAGGCGGGCCAGCTGGTCGATCCAGGTGCCCTTGCGCACGGCGGCCAGCACCCCCAGTGGAACGCCCAGGACGACGCCGATCAGCGTGCCCAGCGTGGCCAGTTCCAGCGTGGCGGGAAACACCCGGGCGATATCGTCGGCCACGTTCTGGCCAGTGCGGATGGATGTCCCGAAATCGCCCTGCAGCACGTCGCGCACGTAGATGCCGAATTGCACGATCAGCGGCTTGTCGAGCCCAAGCTCTATGAAGGTCTGGTCGTATTGTTCCTGTGTCGCCCGTTCGCCGATCACGGCCAGGACGGGGTCGATCGGCATGACGCGGCCGATCATGAAGGTGACAAAGAGAAGGCCCAGCAGCGTGATCGCCACGGTGACGACCAGTCGCAGGATCTTCCCGCCCCAGGTCTTGAGGGGGGGCGCCGAACGCCCCCCCATGTTTGTGGTCGGGTTTGCCACGCGCTTACTTCGTGATGACCCAGTAGGACACGGCCGTGGTGGCCCCGCCCGCGACAAAGTTCTCGACGCTGGCGCCCATGCCGTTCTGTTCGATCTGCTGGAACATCACGCCGAAAGGGCTGACCTTCTGGTGCTCGGCCTGCAGAGCCAGGTACATCTCGGCCCGCTTGGCCGTGTCGTTTTCGACCACGGCGGCCAGGGTCTCTTCGCTCATCTCCGGGATGCCCCAGGCGTTCCGCCAGGCCAGCAGACCGGTCGCGCCCGCTTCGTCGCTGTTGTCGGGGTTGTAGGCGAAGGTGCCGGCGTTGGTGTTCGGGTCCGGGTAATCCGGGCCCCAGGCACCAAGGTAGATGTCGTGTTCACGCGCCCGGTAGCGGTCCAGCGTCTGCGCGCCGGTGCCGACGATCAGCTCGACCTCGCAGCCCAGCTGGCCCCAGGTGTTCTGCAGGCTCTGGGCGATGTCCAGGCGTTCCTGCGCTTCACGCACCGAGATCTTGATCGGCCCGCAATCGGGGAAGCTCGATTCCGCCAAGGCGGCCTTCGCGGCCTCCATGTCATACGAGAACGGCTTGTCTTCCAGCGCGCCCAGGAAGGTCAGCGGCAGGAAGGCCTGGTGCACGGTGTACTGGCCCGACAGGAAGCTGTCCGCCATGCCCTTGTAGTCGGTCGCGTATTTCAGAGCCTCGATGACCTTGGGATCGGCCATCATCTCGACCTTCTGGTTGGCCGAGAAATACATCAGCCGGCCGCGCAGCTCGTCGATGATCTTGACGCTGTCGACATCGGCCAGGCCGGCCACGTCTTCGGGCGACAGGTTGCGTGCCACGTCGATGTCGCCGCGTTCCAGCATCAGCCGCTGGGTGGCGCTTTCCTGGATGTGCTGGACGATGACCCGTTCCATCGCCGGCTTCTCGCCGCCGTAGTTGGGGTTCAGGTCCATCAGGACGCTTTCATTGGGCTTCCAGTCGACAACCTTGTAGGGGCCCGAGCCTGCGGTGCTCGTGCGCAGCCATTCGTTGCCCATGTCCTCGCCGGCATTGGCCATGACCGTTTCGCTGTCGACGATGCCCCCGATGGTGGCGGTCAGGCAGTTCAGCACGAAGGACAGCGCGTAGGGCTTGTCCAGCGTGATCACCAGCGTCATGTCGTCGGTGGCCTTGATGGTCTCCTCGACATTGTCGGCGGTAAAGCCGAACTGGGTCAGGATGAACGACGGGGTCTTGTTCAGCAGAACCGCCCGGCGCAGCGAATATTCCGCGTCCTTGGCCGTCACCGGGTTGCCCGACGAGAACACGTGACCTTCCGCCATGGTGAAGGTGATGGTCATGCCGTCTTCGCTGATTTCCCAGCTTTCGGCCAGCTGCGGGCCAAAGCCTGCGTCCAGGTCGAGCGGGTCGAAGTTGACCAGCTTTTCATAGACGTTGCGCGACACGTCGGCGCCCGCGAATTCAAAGCTTTCGGCCGGATCGAAGGTCTTGATGTCGTCGATGCGGTTGGCGATCACAAGCATGTTCGGCGGTGTCTCGGCCGAGACCGGCGCAACGGCCGTCCCTGCCAGCATCGCGGCCACTGCGGCGGCGACGAAAGAAGTGCGCATGTTCATGGTTAAACTCCCAGTTGGTATCGTTGTCTTTGGTGCATGGCGCGCGTCATTCTCCCCACGTCTGTCGCAGGACGCGCAACCAGTTTCCGTGCGTCACCTTGCTCATCAGCGCATCGTCCACGCCATGCGCCGCAAGGGCCGCCACAAGTTTGGGCAAGCCCGCGCAATCGCCGATCGGGCGCGGCACAAGCGAGCCGTCAAAGTCCGATCCCAGTCCCACGCGGTCTTCCCCCAGTTTTTCGACCAGATGGTCAAAATGTCTGAGCAGGATGTCAAGCTCGAAGTCGTCATCCTTGCGCCCGTCGGGCCTCAGGAAGGCCGAGGCCAGGTTGATGCCGACCATGCCGTCGCTGTCTCGGATCATGTCCAGCTGCCGGTCCGTCAGGTTGCGCGCATGGGGGCAGATCGCCCAGGCATTGGAATGGGTGGCCACCAGCGGCGCGTCGGTGATGCGGGCCACGTCCTCGACCCCGGCGGCATTCAGATGCGACAGGTCGATCATGATCTTCAGCCGGTTGCACTCGCGCACCAGGGCCTTGCCCATGTCCGTCAGCCCCGGCCCGATGTCGGGATCGGACGGGTAGCGGAACGGCACCCCGTGGCCAAAGATCGTGTCCCGGCTCCAGACCGGCCCCAGCGAGCGTAGGCCGCGGGCATGAAATTCGTGCAGGGTCTCGAAGGCCGGGTCGATGGCCTCGGCCCCTTCGATATGGGCCACGGCGGCCATGCGCCCGGTTGGCAGGGCGCTAGCGATCTCGGCCGATGTACGGCAGAGCGTGATGGCCCCGGCGGCCTGAAGCGCGTCGAGCGTCTCAAAACCCCGCCGCGTCCAGTCCAGCGCCATGTCGAAATCCAGCGGTGCGGGCTTGGGCACGTCGTATCGGGGCAGCTTCATCTGTGCGTCGCGGTCATCGCCCGCGGGCCCCGGCACGAATATGGCGAACATGCCGCCCCCGAACCCGCCCGAGACCGCGCGGGGCGTATCGATATGCCCGTCCGGCAGCCCGCCTGCCACGCCCTCGACCGTCGCCCTGCCCCGCATGACGCGCAGCACGGTGTCATTGTGGCCGTCGAAAAAGATACCCTTGTCGATCATCGCGTCGGTCATTTCGGTGCCCCGTTCTTCACGATGCCGCCCGGCCCTTCCAAAGGTGCGCCGGACCGGCATCTTCTGTCATCGCGCGCAGGTCGGCGGATAGATCCGGGAACTGCAACCGGTATCTGGCGTCACCCACGCGGCTGTGGCGTCGCGACGCAGCCCCGGCGTCCACTTGTTGGGCACCGCGCCGGACAGGGTCACTCGACCAGGGGGCACAGGGGATAGCCATAGCCCCACCGCCAGGGCAGCAACGTGCAGGGACCGCCACCAAGCCGCACCGCGTTGAACATGGTATCCGCAATCCCCTTGTAGACCTGCACAACGCCCTCGGGCGTCAGCCCGTAGGCCGCCTGCAACTCCTCTGACCGCTCTTGGGCCGAGGCCACGACACAGGCGCGCAAGGTGACATCGGCGGCGCGCCGGGCGGTGAAACTCGCTTCGGCATCCAAGGCATCGGGGTCGTGGTAGGCCCGGTCATGGGTGATGCAACACTCTTCCCAGGGCGGGCGGTTGCCGTGCAGATCGGCAAAGCCCGGAAAGGCCTCTGCCGCGAAGGACCAGCCGACGGACAGGCCTCCGCTGCATCCGTCGGTGACAAACGGGGATGGCTCGTTCTCTGCCATGACGCTCATCAGCCGGACATGGGACCCGATTTCCAACGCATGGCCCAGCCCGTCCTGCGCCACCGCCGGCCCCGCCAGCACCAGCGCGGCCAGCAGCGCCAGCCTAGGCATCCCGTTCCTCGGCCACCAGCGTCACCCCGTTGCCGATCCGGAACCGGTCGCCCAGCCAAAGCAGCAGGCGTTCGGCCGTGGTCAGCGCATTGCGCGCCTCCATCACCTGCCGGGCCAGGGCCGGTTCATTGGTGATCAGCCCGTCGACTCCCATGGAAATCATCCGCGACATCGAGGCCGCGTCATCCACCGTCCAGACATACAGCTTTTGCCCCTGGTCATGCGCCCGGTCGATCAGCGTCAGGGTCGCCGCGCCGGTGTTCACCGCCAGGAAATCCGCGTCCAGCCCCGACAGGTCGCCAATCGCACGCGCCGCCAGGATCCCCGAGATCCAGTCCGGCCGCAGCTCTTGCATCTTGCGCAGCCCGGGCAGCTTCAGCGACATCACCGCGATCTGGTCGCCCATGTCCAGGCTGTCGACGATATCGGCCACTTTCTGTTCCAGGGCAACGTCATGGCCGTAGTACTTCAACTCGATCAGCACCTTGCCGCCCCGGTCCCTGGCCAGCTCCAGCACCTCGCGCAGGGTCGGCGTGCGCTGGTCGGCATAGGCCGCGTCGTACCAGCTGCCGATGTCGATCTCCGAGATATCCTCCATCGTGGCATCCCACACCTTCAGCGGATTGCCCCCGAGCTTCATGAAATCGCTGTCATGGGCCACGACGACTTCGCCATCGGCCGTTTCCTGCACGTCGATTTCGACCCAGTCGGCCCGGTCGTCCAGCGCCTTTTCGACCGAGGCCATGGTGTTTTCCGGCCGGCTGCCCGCCGCCCCGCGATGGGCGATGATCTCGACCGTGCGCACCGCCGTGGCATCGTTCATCTGGCGCACCGTGGTGCTCAGCCCGCCGCCCGCCAGGGCCAGCGCGGCGATGAGCAGGACGGCCACCAGCGCCGCGTTGCGCTGCCGGCCGGGTTCGGCCGCGGGCGCCGGTTCGTCCCCGGTGCGCAGCGTGTAGGTGTCCAGCAGCAGGACCGACAGCGCCCCGTTGCCCCATGCCGAGGCCACGCCGTCGGCCAGCAGCCAGACCGCCGTGATCGCCAGCGACACCCGGGCCACCGCGCCCAGGGCATCGCCGTAATAGGCATAGGCCCAGGACGACAGCAGGCCCGCGATCAGGGCCAGGCCCGCCTTGATCCCCCAGAAGATGATCCCCCATCCGACCAGCCGCCCCAGCAGGGCCCGCCGGGCCGAGCGCATCAGCTCGGTGCTTTCACGGAAGGCCGCCGTGGGCGCGGTGTCGCGGAACAACACCAGGTGCAGCGCAATCGCCCAGTTGGTCAGCCGGACCAGCAGAATGATGCCCACCACCGCCAGGATCGCCCCGATGACGGCCACCGTGGTCAGAAAGACCGGAGGCCGCGTGGTCAGGTAATAGTTGATGTCATAATCCGACACCCGCAGCAGCCACAGGCCCCCGCACACCAACGCCGCCGGCAACACGAAGGCCAGCACTCGCAGGGTCAGACCCGCCCCGAACCGGAACAGCGCCGAGACCCGGCGCACCACCAGCGCCAGCCCCGATCCCAGCACGGCCAGCACGCCTCCGCCCTGGCGCAGGGCATGGGTCATCAGCGTCACGTCCAGCACCGCCGACACGATGCCCAGCCCGGCCAGGGCAATGGCCCCAAGCGCTCCGGCCGGGGTCAGCAGGAACATGGCGATGTCCTGGTCGGTCAGCGCCCCCTGCCCCGAGGTCGCGATGGCCAGCGTCATCAGCCCGCCCATCAGCGGGACGAGAATGGCCGCCGCCACAAGGCGGATGGCGAAATGAAGGGCGGTAAACTGGGCCAGTCGCGGCAGGGCATCGCGGAAGGCGTCGGACGGGGACATCAGGACTCGCATTCCGGGACGATAGCGACCCCTCTTGCGCCGGGAAAGCCCGTTCCTTGGGGCGGATGGCGGTTTTGGCACGAGCCGAAAGGACTTATGACACCATGCGCCCTCTCCTGCCCGGCCGTGACGCGCACATCAGCCCATCAACAGGCTGCGCCCTCCGGCATAGATCAGGCGCAAGGCCAGCAGCACCAGGATCAGGTTCAGGGATTGCCGGAACCGCGTTTCGTCGATCTTCAGCAGCACGTGCCGGCCAACATAGGTGCCCGCCAGCCCGGCCAGGATCAGCAGGGCGACCAACCCGCCCCAGACCGAAAAGGTGAAGCCCAGGAACCCGAAGACAAGCGTCTTCAGCAGGTGCTGAATGGTCATCAGCGTGGCATGGGTGGCCGTGTGGCTCATCCGGTCCAGCTGCAACGACTTGACGAAGGTCGCCACGAAGGGGCCGGTCGCTCCGAAGAACATGGTCAGGAAGCTGGATATCGCCCCTGCCAGCCCGGCCGAACGGCGCAGGAAGCCCGGCGGCTTCATCGCCACGGACCACAGCACGAAGACCCCGACAGCCACCTGCAGCACCGCCGGTTCAAGCTGGATGACGAACAGCCCGCCAAGGGCTGCGCCGATCAGCGCGCCAACGGCGAACGGGCCCACCACCCCGGCGGCCACGTGGCGAAAGGTCATCGCCGCCCGCCCGGCGTTCGAGCCCAGCTGCACCAGGCCATGCACCGGAATGATCGCCGGGGCCGGCAGCAGCGAGGCAAAGACCGCCAGCATCAACTGCCCGCCACCCAGCCCGAAGGCCGCCGTGACGAACGAGCCCAGAAAGCTCATCCCCGTCAGCACCAGCGCAATCGGCCATCCCAGCCCGGCGTGCAGCCAGTCCATCGCGCGATCAGACCACGGTCACGGTCATCTGGCCCAGGCCCGCGATGTCCAGCTCCATCGTGTCGCCCCTTTCCACCGCCGCCACGCCCGAGGGCGTGCCCGACAGGATCACGTCCCCGCCCGCCAGCTCGTAGTATTCCGACAGGTAGGCAATCTGTTCGGGCACCTTCCAGATCATCTGGTTCAGGTCGCCTTCCTGGCGCAGATCCCCGTTGACCCGCAGCGTGATAGCCCCCTCGTCCAGATGCCCGACCTCGGCCACCGGATGCACCGGCCCCACCGGTGCCGAGCTTTCGAACGCCTTGCCGATTTCCCAGGGCCGGCCCAGCTTTTTCTGGATGCCCTGCAGATCCCGCCGCGTCATGTCGAGCGCCAGCGCATAGCCGAACACGTGGTCCAGAGCGCTCTCGACCGCAATGTCGCGCCCACCCGATTTCAGCATCACCGCCATCTCGATTTCGTGGTGCACGTCGCTGGTCTTGGGCGGATAGGGAAAACGCCCGCTGGGATCCAGGTTGTCGGCATTTTTCTGGAAGAAGAACGGATCCTCGCGGTCGGGATCATGGCCCATCTCGATGGCGTGGGCCGCGTAGTTGCGCCCGATGCAATAGACCCGGCGCACTGGGAACATCAGGTCCGATCCGGCCACGGGCAGCACCGTCAAAGCCGGCCTTTCAATGGCAAAGTCCATCTTGTCGTCAGTCATCAGCCGGTCTCCTGGTCCGTGCCGCCCTGCCCTGCCGAAACGGTCCGGCCTGGCCCCTGGCACGATCTTGTTTGCAATCGGGGCGACCCTAGCCATACCCTCAACCAATGCAACCAAAATGATCAACCAATCGGGGCAGCCGTGACAGAGACACCGGAACCGGCCGATCAGCAGGCAGCGGGCAAGGCCCTGCGGGACTTCATCGACACCGGGCAGTTCGCGCCGGGCGACCGCCTGCCCCCGGAACGCGCGCTGATGGTGCAATTGGGCCTGACCCGCACCGCGCTGCGCAAGGCGCTGGACCGGCTGGAACACGATGGCCGGATATGGCGGCATGTCGGCAAGGGCACCTTCATCGCCTCGGCTCCCGTCCACGATCAGCCCGGTCGGTTGGCCACGCTCAGCAAGCAGGTCACGCCGGCGCAGATGATGCGCGCGCGGCTGGCCCTGGAACCTGCTCTGGCGCGCGATGCCGCGCTCAACGCGACCGAGGCCGCGATCGACACGCTGCGCACCGCCCGCGACACGGCCCGTGACGCCTCGGAATGGGACACCTACGAGGCCAGCGACGATGCCTTCCACCGCTCTGTCGCCGTGGCGACCGGCAATGTCCTGTTGCTGGAGCTTTTCGACCAGATGAACCAGGTGCGCCGGGCCGTGGCCTGGAACTCTGTCGTGCGCACGGCGGCCCACCCGCCCCGCGATCACCCCAGTTTCGCCGAACATGACCGCATCGTCGCCGCCATCGCGGCCCGTGCCCCGGCCGAGGCCCAGGCCGCCATGCGCGACCACCTGGGCTCAGTCGCCGAGCGGCTGTTCGGGGACCGCTGACGTCACTTCGCACTAGGGGCATGGGACGCCGGAAATGGGTCTGGCCCCTTACGCTACGGCAACGGCTTACTATATATTCATCAAGGTGAATTATTCGGCACCCAATGCGCCGCCCTCGTGAAAGACAGGAGCAACGGCAGGGGCAACCAGGGGCGAATTATCGCTTCGGCGCGGGCCGGAACGTGACAGGATGACAACGAGACCATGAGCAAAGACCCGTATGTGACGCTGGGCGTGTCCCGAACGGCCAGCCAGGATGACATCAAGGCGGCGTACCGGAAACTCGCCAAGTCGCTTCACCCCGACCTGCATCCCGACGACCCCGAAAAGCAGGCGGCGTTTCAGGCCGTTACGGCGGCCCATGATCTGCTGCGCGACCCCGAAAAGCGCCGGCGTTTCGATGCCGGAGAGATCGACAGCTCGGGGCAGGAACGGGCACAGGCCTATCATCGCCAGTATGCCGGGCACGAGGACGCCTCGGCCTTCACCGAAGGCTTTGCCCGCCAGGGCTATGGCAGGGGCTATGGCCCGGGGTTCGGAGGCAAGGCCGACGACAATCTTCAGGATCTCTTCTCGGACTTCTTTGGTCAGCGCGCCCGGGCCGGCATGCGCCCGAAGCCCGCCGCGAAAGGGGCCGATCTGCGCTATGAAATCGAGGTGGATTTCCTGGATGCCGCACGGGGCGCAAAGCGCAAGGTCACCATGTCCGACGGCGCGTTCATCGAGATCGCGATCCCCGCCGGCGTGCGCGATGGCCAGACCCTGCGCCTGCGCGGCAAGGGCGCGCCCGGGACCGGCCCCGCCCCGGCCGGGGATGCGCTGGTCACCGTCACGGTCAAACCGCATCCGATCTTCACCCGCGAGGGTGACGATATCGCGCTGGATTTGCCCATCACCCTGGACGAGGCCGTGTTGGGCGCGCGGGTCTCGGTTCCGACGATATCCGGCAAGCTGACGATGACGATCCCCGAAGGCGCCTCTTCGGGGCGGCGGCTGCGACTGAAGGGCAAGGGCATCCAACGCGGTACGACCACCGGCGACCAGGTTGTCCGGCTGAAGATCGTGCTGCCCAAGGAGATCGACGACGACATCCGCGAGATCGCCGAGCGCTGGCGCGCCGTCTCGGATTTCGATCCCCGGGCGGATATGGAAACCAAGGTGTGCTAGACGGCTGAACGGCCCCGGCAGGTGCGATTTGCCGGGGCCTCGTCCCATGCGTCATAGGCCGCAAGGGACCGAGCCTTCGCAGGAGAAATGGCAGCCGGGCCACCAGGGGCCCTGCCGCCATCACACGACTGTCAGGACAGGAAACCGCATGAGGCCGTGACCGGGTTGTCTTCCAGATACCCCGACAAGGAAGCAGTCCGGCTGCCGTCGATCACCCGATACCGATCATCCGAGGACACCGCCCGAAACCGATCGGCGTAGTAGTAGGATTCGGGATGGCGCACGACGTAGACCGTGACGGCGTTCTGGCCCACAGGCGCCAGCAGCCGGTCGATCGCCTGTTGGAAATTGCCCGCATCATCGGGATATTCATCGGTGACGAAGATCACGTGCGCACAGGCATAGCCCGCATCGCTGATGCTCAGAAACGCCGATCCCAGTTCGGACCCGCTGTCGCCTTCAGGCGCGGCCATGATCAGGGCGGACAATTGCGACCCGTTGCCATAGCTTTCCTGCAGCTTGCCGGTGTTCCACATGATCAGCTCTGACCCGGGATAGCGGCTGGTGGCCAGGGTTTCGACCAGCGCGGACTTGGCGATGTCGATGCGTTTTGCCCCCGCAACGGGGAATTCCATGCTGCGCGACAGGTCGAGCAGGAATATCGTATGCGGTTCTGCCTGCCCGGCGCGGGCGGTCAGCGACAGACACGCCGCCAGGACCAGTAGGACATATTTCAACGGAACGTTCCTTTTGGAAAAGGTGTGTTCCTCCCTTGGGGCAACGTCCTACGCCAGCACCCGTAAAGGAAGTGTTGAGCCACGCCAAACGGCCGAACTTTCATCAAGAGCACAGATTTTAGGCAGTTCAATCCGGGCCGCACGGCCCTACAGGTTCACACCCGCCCGGCGCAGGCCATCCAGGAACATCTCGCGGTGATCGTCGCGCTTGAACGGGTAGGACATGGCGATGGCCTGAGGGTCAAAGACCATGCCCAGGGCCGTCAACCGGGCCCCGGCCTCGCGGGCGGCATCGCGGTCCCCCATCAGGCCAGACAAGGCGATCCGGCGTTGCAACGCCCGGCCATAGGTCGGATCCCACGACATTGCACGGGTCAACCGGTCGTCGGCCCGGTCGAATTGGGCATCCAGCATGTGCCACAGGCCCAGATCGGCCTCGATCACGGCACGGTAGGTGTAGACTGGATCGACCCGGAACAGACGCTCCTGGTAGTCCCTGGCCCGCTCGGGATGACCGGAAAAGCCGGTGATGCAGCCCCCGAAGTGGTAATTCATCGCCGCGCTGGGATTGAGCGAAATCGCCTTTTCCACGTGCAAGAGGGCCAGGTCGTGGTTGCGGTTGGTCCAAAGCTCTCCGACCGCAGAGAGGGCATGGGCCAGCCACGCGCCCCGGTCGATGTCGAGGGCCGCCCGGGCGGCCACCAAAGTTGACGAAAAGGCGGTCGCACTGTCGGCAGCCGAAAACCCGGCCATCGCCTGCTGGAACCGGGCCATGGCCACAAGACACAGGGGCATCGACCAGTCGGGACTGCGGGCGGCGGCCTGGGTGGCCAGGGTTTCGGCCTCGATCAGCCCCTCGCTGTCGCGCTGCGAGATCAGCCAGGCCGCACGTATCGCCAGCTCCCAGGCGGACATGTCCTGGGGGCCCTTGCGCAGGACGCGGCGGGCTTCGGCCCCTTCCAGTTCCGGCGCGATAACGGTGGCGATCTGGGCGGCGATGTCCTCTTCCAAGTCGATCAGCTCGCCCGGATCGCAGAGGATCCGGTGGCTCCAGATCTGACAACCCGCCTCGGCATCGGTCAGGCCGATCTGGACCTTGAGCCGGGTGCCGGCCGTCCGGAACCGCCCCTCGACCAAGTAGCGCGCGTTCAGGGCCCGGCCCAAAGCGGCCGCATCCAACCCCGCCCCCGCGAAGCGTTGCACCGAATGGCGCGCGATCACCGGAAAGTGGCGCCAGGCTGACAGGGCGGCCACCAATTCGTCGGTCAGGCCCAGGGCGAGGACCGAAGTCGTCGCCCCGTCCGGTGGCGGCGCCCCGTCGGACAGGTCGACGAACGGCAGCACCGCCACGGCCGGGCGGTCGAAAGGCGTGGCGCGGTCAACAGGGGCCGTATCGGTCCCGCAAACCGCCTCGGGCACCCCTGCCGGTTCGGCCGGCGCGCGAAGCTCTCTTGCGGCCCCGACAAAGCGCAGACCCCGGCGCTGGACGGTACGGATGAACCTCTGCGTGCTGCCGTCATCGCCAAGCGCCTTGCGCGCATCGCGGATCCGGCTGGACAATGCGGCATCCGACACAACACGATTGCCCCAGATCGCTTCGAAGATTTCGTCCCGGGTCACGACCCGATCCCCGGCCGAAACCAGCAGGCGCAGCAGATCGAAGACTTGCGGTTCGATCCGCACGACCTTTCCCGCCCGGCGCAACTCGGCCCGGTCCGGATCCAGCTCGAAATCGTCAAAAACGTAGGTCATGCGATCCCCCCGGTCGGAACCTAGCTTAGCGCGAAACCCGCCAATTTCCTATCGGCCGTGCATCTCGATCCACCCGCCAGAGGCCGTTTTCCGGCGGAAAACGGGCGTCGCTCTGAATTTTCAAGCGATCTGCACAAGTCTCCATGCGATCTGCAGGGCGTCTGCAAGCGCTGCCGCCCCGCTTCAGGCACACCCCTGTCACTGAAACACGAAAACACATTGGAGACCGACATGAACATTGCACAGACCCCCTCGCCCGACCTGGCCGCAGTCAAGTCAAAGCAGCAGATCACCTGGGCCACCGGCGATTACCCCGCCATCGGCACGTCCCTGCAGATCGTCGGCGAACGCCTGGCCGAGGCGCTGGACCTGCGCCCCGATGCCCGCGTGCTCGACGTGGCTGCCGGCAACGGAAACGCCACCCTGGCTGCTGCCCGGCGCGGCTGCGACGTTGTGTCGACCGATTATGTCCCCGCCTGGCTTCAGGCCGGCAAGGCCCGGGCCGAGGCCGAACGCCTGGCCGTCGCCTTCCGCGAAGCCGATGCCGAGGATCTGCCCTTCGACACGGGCGCCTTCGACGCCGTGATGTCCACCTTCGGCGTCATGTTCACCGCCGACCAGTCCGCCGCTGCGGGGGAACTGGCCCGTGTCTGCCGCCCCGGCGGCCGCATCGGCCTTGTCAACTGGACGCCCGAGGGCTTCATCGGAGAGGTCTTCCGCACCATCGGCCGCCATGTCCCGCCGCCCGCTGGCGTGCGCTCGCCCCTGCAATGGGGCACCGAGGACCGCATCGAAGAGCTGTTCGGCGCCTCGGCCGCCGAGGTGACCTTCCGCCGCCGGACCTTCGTGTTCCGCTACCGGTCTCCTGCTGCCTGGGTCGAGGATTGGAGCCGCATCTACGGGCCCATGGCCAAGGCCTTCGAAGCCGTGGGCGCGGCCGGTGCCGCTGCCACCACTGCGTTGCAAGAGGACCTGATCGCCGTGGCAGTGGCCCAGTCCCGTGACCCCGTTCAGATGATCGTGCCGGCCGAATACGCCGAGATCATCATCCGCCGGGCCTGATCCCCGCCCGGCGTTTCTCCCCGGCCGCACCCTGCTGCCATCCCCATGCGGCCGGGGACCCTGAGACGCCCCAGACCCCCGGGCAGACCCAGCCCGGCCAGGTTCAGGCCCCTGCGCCGCCCTTGCGGATCCACGAAGCCGCTATGACGGTTCCGGTCAGGGCCAGCAGGACGAAGACCAGCGAAAAGACCGTGAAGGCCGTGGCCAGCCCGTGGCTGTCGATCATCAGGCCGAATGCGAAGGTCGGAATGGAATTGGACAGGTAGCCCACCACGTAGAACCGCGCGATCTTGCGCGCGAGCGTCCCCTGCGCCGCCGTCCGGTTGACCAGCGAGGCCCCACCGACAAAGGCCGCCCCGTAGGCCAGCCCGCACAGCGGCATGGCCAGGATGAAGACGGCCGTGATCCCCGCCCAGGCTCCGGCGAGCGTGCCGAGCTGTAACACCGCCAGAAGACCACAGCCCAGAAGGATCGCCCGCAACGGCTGGATTCGTCCGGCCAGCACCTGGCCGATCCCGCCGGCCAGCTGAAAGAGCGCGGGCAACAACCCGGCCAGGGCATAGACCTGCAGGTGGAACAATTCCGTGGCCAGGCTGACCGACGCCGCCATCAGCATCGAACCCAGCATCCAGGCCACGGCCACCGACAGGCAGGCCAGCGCCAGGTAGCGCGCCCGGTCCCCGTCGGACAGGTCGGGCCGGATCTCGCTTGGCTTGCGGGCCGAGGATGCCGCCGGATTACGCCCCTTGGGCCAGGGCGCCAGGCTCAGCCCGACAAAGGCCACCAGGGCCAGCGCCGCGATGCACAGGAACGGCGTGACCAGCGGAGCAACACCCGCCGCCAGGGCCGCCGAGGACAGGCACGGCCCCGAGGCCGCGCCCCCGGTGAACGCCACCGTCGACACTGTCGCCGCCCGGCCGCGCTTCTCTTCGCTGTCGAGCTCGAATATCGCGGTGGACGCGGTCGAGGTGATCAGACCGGTGCTCGCCCCGGACAGGAAGCGGCCGACCAGCAGCATCCAGACCTCGTCCGCGGCGGCGAACATCAGCGCGCCCAGCATGGTGAAGACCAGCGCGGGCAACAGGATCTGCCGCCGGTCCGACGCCAGCCGGTCCAGCCAGCCGGCCAGGAACAACGACAAGAGCGTGCCGATGGCATAAACGGCGAAGATCGTTGTCCCGGCGCTTTGCGGCAGGCCCCATTCGGCGATGTAGACCGGGTACAGCGGGCTGGGCGTCGTGCTGGCCATCAGGGCCGCAAAGATCGCCAGGGCACAAAAGGCCCGGCCCATGAAGAAATCCCGCGTGCGCGACCGTGACGGTTCCATGCGGGGGGACGGCGAAAGAAACGCCGGGCTCAGCGATAGCGCCATGGGCGATTGGCTCCGATACGGACGGGTGGTGTGCAGGCGGCCCCATACTGGCCCCGTACTGGCGCTAGGCCGAGGGCCGCGAGGCGGCGGTTGGGTCCGGCATTTGCCACGAGCGGGCCGGTGTCAACACGCAAAACGGCCGTCGGCCCCGTCCCCGGGCCCAACCGCCCCCCGAACCGGCCAGGCCGCCGGGGCAATGGCGAAAAAACGGGCCGGATCCGCGATGCGGCCGGCCCGGTGTGGGGTCTGACGTCCCGCCTGCCTAGGCCCGGGCTAGCCGCCCTTCAGCCGCTGCATCAGGAAGACCTCGTTTTCGGGGGCGACCGGCGTATGCCGCCCCGAGGCGACATCCCCGTCGATCACCACCGACACCCCGCCCTCGATGATCGGGGCGAGGCCGGGATAGGCCGTGACCAGCCCGTTGAGGACTTCGGCCACCGTGGTGGCCTCGATCTCGACCACGCGGGCGCCGTCGGTGAACCGCGTCAGGCTCGACCAGAGATTGACGGCCACCATCGCTTACGCCTTCAGCGCCGCCAGCACCTTGGCCGGGGTCATCGGCAGGTGCCGCATCCGCGCGCCGGTGGCCGCGTGGATGGCGTTGGCGATGGCCGGCAGCGGCGGGGTGATCCCCGTCTCGCCCACCCCGCGCACACCGTAGGGGTGGCCCGGGTTCGGCACTTCGACGATCACCGTGTCGATCATCGGCAGGTCGGACGCCACGGGCACGCGGTAGTCGAGGAAGATCGGGTTCTGCAACCGCCCGTCCTCGCCATAGACGTATTCCTCGTTCAGCGCCCAGCCGATGCCCTGGGCGGCCCCGCCCTGGTACTGGCCCTCGACATAGGACGGGTGGATCGCGCGGCCCGCGTCCTGGACAACCAGGTAGCGCAGGATCGTGGTGCGGCCCGTCTCCGGGTCGACCTCGACATCGACGACATGGGTGCCAAAGCTGGCGCCCACGCCCTCGGGCACCGATTCATGGTGGCCCGAGATCGGCCCGCCAGTCGATCCCATCTTGCCCGCGATCTCGGCGATGGTCATCGGAGGGAACTTGCCCGCGTTCGGCCCGGCCGGCTGCGCCGCGCCGTCGACCCATTCCACGGCCTCGGCATCGATGCCCCATTCGTTGGCCGCCCGCTTGCACATCTCGCCGATGGCCTGCCGGGCCGCCTCGACCGCGCCCAGGCCGCTGGCAAAGGTCGCCCGGCTGCCGTGGGTCGGTTCGTTCACCCCAAGCGCGCCGGTTTCCACGACGTTCACGCGCACGTCCTCGTAGGGAATGCCCAGCGTTTCCGCCGTCATCAGCGCGATGGACGCGCGCAGCCCGCCGATGTCCGGCGTGCCGATCGACACCTGGGCGGTGCCGTCTTCGGAAATCGCCATGGAAACAGAGGTTTCGCCGCCGTGGTTAAACCAGTATCCGCAGGCCACGCCCCGGCCCTGGTTGGGGCCCAGCGGTGCTTGCAGGTTGGGATGGGCCTTGGCGGCCTCCAGGCATTCGACCAGCCCGATCGAGCCGAACTTGGGCCCGTAAGACGCCCGGTCGCCTTCGACAACGGCGTTCTTCAGGCGCACATCGATCGGGTCAAGACCCAGATCTCGGGACATCTCGTCCACCAGACTTTCCACCGCGAAGGCTCCCATGGGCGAGCCCGGAGCCCGGTAGGCCGCGCATTTGGGCCGGTTGGCCAGCACGTCGTAACCGATGTGTTCCACCGCCGGCATCTTGTAGCCCGCGAAGGCGCAATACAGCGCCATGTCCACCGGCGCGTCGGGGAAGGCCCCGCCCTGCATGCGGAACTCGGCCCGGCCCGCGGTGATCGAGCCATCCTTCTTCATGCCGATCTTGACGTCCATCGACGCCGAGGCGGTCGGACCGGTCGCCCGCAGCACTTCGGAGCGGCTCATGACCAGCTTGACCGGACGCCCGCCCGCCTTGCGGCTAAGCGCCAGCGACAGAGGTTCCATGAAGATCGTGGTCTTGCCGCCGAAGCCGCCGCCGATCTCGGACGGGGTCACGCGCAGTTGCGCGGCCTCGATGCCCAGAACGGCCGTGCACATGCGCCGGATGAACCAGTGACCCTGGGTACAGACCCACATTTCGCCCCGGCCGTCTTCGCCCAGCTGGCCCAGGCAGGCATGGGGTTCGATATAGCCCTGGTGCGTGGCCTCGGTCTTGTAGCTTTTCTCCATGACCAGGTCGGCATCGTCGAAGCCCGCCGCCACGTCGCCGTGACCGAACTCGATGTAGCGCACCACGTTGGGCGGCATGCCCTCGGGGACCGACGCATCGGCCGCGCCCGGGCGGATCGCCGGCGCGTCGGGCTTGATCGCGTCATCCACGTCGGTGACATGGGGCAGGACCTCGTAGTCCACCTCGATCAGGCGGGCGGCCTCTTGCGCGATCAGGGCCGATGTCGCGGCGACAGCGGCCACCGCATGGCCGTCATACAAGGCCACCTCGCCGGCCATGGTGTTTTCCTGCAGGTTCCAGTCCTCGCCGGTCAGACCGGTGGGGAAATCCGCCCGCGTGACCACAGCCTTGACCCCGTCGAGGGCCTCGGCCTTGGTGCTGTCGATCTTGAGGATCCTGGCATGGGCATGGGGCGAGCGGACCACCGCGGCCCACAGCATCCCCGGCGCCGAGATATCCGCGCCATAGCGCGCCCGACCGGTGACCTTGTCAAGCCCGTCGGGCCGGTCCGGCCGGGTTCCGACCAGGTGAAGTTCCTTCAGCTCATCCTTCGGCATTACGCAGCCTCCCCGCGCAGGTCCGCCGCCGCATCCATCACGGCACGGACGATCTTGTCATATCCGGTGCAGCGGCACAGGTTGCCCGCCAGCCAATAGCGCACCTCGGTTTCGGTCGGGTTCGGGTTCTGCTCCAGCAGCGCCTTGGCCGCGACCAGGATCCCCGGCGTGCAAAAGCCGCATTGCAGGGCGGCATGTTCGATGAACTTCTTCTGCAGGGGGTGCAGGACGCCGCCTTCGGCCACGCCCTCGATGGTGCCCACCTGCTTGCCGTCGGCCTCGACCCCCAGCACCAGGCAGGAACAGACCAGCGTACCGTCCAGCGTGACCGAGCAGGCCCCGCAATCGCCGGTGCCGCAGCCTTCCTTGGACCCGGTCATGCCCAGCTTGTCGCGCAGGCAATCCAGCAGGGTTTCACGCGGGTCGGCCAGGAATTCGACCTCGTCGCCGTTTACCGTCGTCGTGACGTGGATCTTGCTCATGCGGATGCTCCTTTCGCGCGGTCGTAGGCGATGCGGGCGGCCCGCTTGGCCATGACCCCGGCCACCTCGATGCGGAAGGCTGCCGTGCCGCGCTTGTCGTCGATGGGGTTGCATGCGGCACTTGCCGCGGCTGCCAGCGCATCCATGGCGCTGTCGTCCAGGGTGGTGCCGACGATGGCCTCGGCCGCCTCGGCCACCAGCAGGACGGTGGGGGCCACCGCGCCCAGGGCCACGCGGGCCTCTGCGATGGTGTCGCCGTCCAGGCGCAGGCTGACCGCCGCGCCGACCACGGCAATGTCCATTTCGGTGCGCGGAATGAAGCGCAGGTAGGCGTCACCGGCCTTGTCCCCGCGCGGCGGCAGGACGATGGCGGAAATGACCTCGCCCGCCGTCAGGGCCGTCTTGCCCGGACCTACGGGCACCTCGGCCACAGGCAGGCTGCGCGTGCCCTCGGGGCCAGTGATTTCGACCGTGGCGCCCGCCGCAACCAGCCCCGGCACGCTGTCGGCCGCCGGAGAGCCGTTGCACAGGTTGCCAGCCAGCGTGGCCCGGCCCTGCACCTGGGTCGAGCCTACCAGTTCCATGCCCTCGACAACGCCCGGCCAGTCCTTGCAGAGGCCTGCATGCGCGCCAAGTGCAGCCCCCGGCACGGCGATGCCGATGCGCCAGCCGCCGTCTTCGGTCTGCGCGATATCGTAGGTGCCGGGGATTTTCTTGAGGTCGATCAGGTCGTCGGGCAGCACGTGCCCGGACCGCAACTGGACCAGCACATCGGTGCCCCCGGCAAGAAAGCGGGTCACACCTTGGGCGGCCGCGGCGATGCGTGCGGCGTCCTCGAAGGTGGACGGGGAATGGTATCGCATGTGAACTCCTTTCGGCTGCAGCCTGCCTGCCCGATCGGGGCAGAGGCCGTTGCTGTGGCCTGGATCCTTCCGGGCGCCATTGTGACCATCCACACCGTTGCTGCACAAGCGGATTCTGTCCTGCCCCCGGCAGGCGAAGGAATAACGCGCGGGAAACCCCGCGCGCGGACCGGGAAACGCCCGGGGAAGACCCCGGCGCCGCGACGGGCGCCGGGAGGTTCTGATCAGAACGCCAGCAGGTTGTCGCGCAGCGTTTCGTGTTCGTACTTGCGCCGCACCAGCCCGCGCCGTTGCAGCGCCGGGACCAGCCCGTCGGTGATCGTGGCCAGCGACCGGCGCGACATGTCACCCAGAGCGATCAGGAAGCCATCGCCCCCGGCCGTTTCCATGACCTCTTCCATCTGCCCGGCCACGCTTTCGGGTGTGCCCACCAGGTCGACGCCGTAGCCCTTGCTGGCGCTGTCCAGAACCGCCTCGCGCAGGGTCTGCTTGCCGGCCCGTTCCAGGAACTGCTTCAAAGTGGTCTGGTGGCCGTTGGTCGTCAGCTCGCCCACCGGCTGGTCCAGGTCGAACTCGGAAAAGTCGACGTTGATCGACCAGCCCAGCCGGGCCAGGCGCAGGTCCATGTTCTTTTCGGCGTCGATCCGGCGCTGGTCGGCCTTGTAGCGGGCCATTTCCTCGGTCTCCTCGACGATGGGCGACACCAGGAACAGCACCTTGCAGCTGTCCGGATCGCGGCCGTTCTCGACCATCTGGGCCCGGACCTGGTCGCGGTAGGCCTTCATGTTCTCGGCCCCGTGCGGCGCGGCCACGATGGTGTCGGCATGGCGCGCGGCAAAGCTGATGCCCATCTTGGACCCGCCCGCCTGGGCGATCACCGGCTGATCCTGCACCGTCGGCCCCGAATTCAGCGGCCCGCGCGACGCATAGTATTCGCCCTCGAAGTCGATCGTCTTGACCTTCTCGGGGTCGAACAGCTGCCCCGAATCCTCGCCCGCGACCAGCCCGCCGACCTGCGCGCCCGGCTCCCAGCTGCCCCACAGGCCCTTGACGATCTCGACGTATTCCTCGGCCATGACGTAGCGCTGGTCATGTTCCGGCATCCCCGGCATGCCAAAGTTCTGTGCGGCGAAATCCGACGAGCCGGTCACCATGTTCCAGCCCGCGCGCCCGCCCGAGATCTGGTCGAGCGATCCGGTGATCCGGGCCGTCAGGTAGGGGTGATAGGCGAAGGTCGACAGGGTCGGCACGATCCCCAGGCGCGAGGTCGAGGCCGCCAGCAGCGTCGCCACGACCGAGGGCTCCTGGCGCGGGATGCACAGGCCGGTCTTCAGGAACAGATCGCGCGAACCCTGCCAGTTCTCGCCCACGTAGATCGAATCCTCGATCAGCAGGTAGTCGAAGCAGGCCCGTTCAAGACCCTGGGCCAGGTCCTTGAAAAAGCTTGCACTTTGCCAATCCTGCCCGATCGTGCCGGTAAAGGGGGCCCCCCAGGAATGCACGCTGGATCCCTGCAGGAAGTATGAAAGGTGGAACGGCTGCGCCATGGTCAGTCCTCGTCGGTTTCAGGGAGTGTCTGGGTCGAGGGGGCCGGCATGCCGGGGATATGCCCCTCGTATTTGAAATTCTGGAACACCAGGAAGGAATTGGTGTCGGTGATGCCCTCGATGTCGGCCAGCTCACCGAAGAGAAAGTCGTAAAGGTCTGGAATCGTTTCGAAATTCCCTTTCAGCATCAGGTCGTAGGGTCCCGTCGTGACGGATACGCTGTCGATGAAGGGAAAGGCCGCCAGGCACTTGGCCACGTCGGTGATCCGCGCCCGGTCCACGTCCAGCCCGATATAGGCCGAGGCCTGGTAGCCCATGTGCACCGGCTCGACCGAGGCGCGGACCTTCAGCACGCCGCTGGCCTGCATCGCCTGCAACTTCTTGCGCACGGTCGGTTCGGACGCACCGCTGCGGCGGGCAAGCTCGGCCGTGGTCATCCGGCCATCTTCCTGCAACAGCAGGGCAATCTTGCGTTCGACGGGATCAAGGAGGGTGCGGTTCATCAAGGGCTCCGGCGGGTGCATTTTCCTGTGATCTGAAAAATGACGCGCCACCAGAGTTTGAACCGGAAAATCTTATGCCATCATTCTTGTGGATTTCGAAAAATGCACATTCGGTGACGGACGCCGATTTCCTGGGCGATTTTGAAATGCCGCCAGCGGGTTTGGCGGCCCACGCCCGCGCCCTGTAATCAGCCCCCGAAGACGGACCCGGGCCGGTCAGCCCGCCGGGGGATCGGTGATCAGGCTGGCAGGCGGGCGGCCGTCGCGGATGGCCGTCACGGCGTCGATACAGCCCAACCAGCAGACGTTGAACATCTCGTCGCTGGTGCCCACCGCATGGGGTGACAAAAGGACATTGTCCAGCCCCAACAAGGGGTTATCGGCCGCAACGGGTTCTGTTTCAAAGACGTCCAGGGCCGCCCCGGCCAGCGGGCCCTCGGTCAAGGCGGCATGCAGCGCGGTCTCGTCCACCAGCCCGCCCCGAGCAGTATTGACGAAATAGGCCCCGGGCTTCATCGCGGCAAATTGCGCGGCCCCCATCATGCCCCGGTTGGTCTCGGTCAGGGGGCAGGCCAGGCACAGCACATCCGAGCGGGCGATGACCGCGTCGAGGCCCATCATCTCGACCCCTTCGGCCCCGCCCGTACCCGAGCCGGTGCAGGCCACGACGCGCATCCCCAGCCCAAGGGCCAGCCGCGCGGTTTCCTTGCCGATCCGGCCCAGCCCGACAATGCCCAGGGTCCGGCCAGTCGGGGTCAGCGCCGTGACCGAGCCGCGCTCGGCCCAGCGGCCCGCCCGCACCATGGCATCGAACCGCGAGACCTGGGCCAGCAGGGTCAGCATCAGCGTGATGTTGGCCACCGCGATCGGGCGGGTGACGGCGTCGGGGGTCGTGGTGACGGCCACGCCCGCCCGGTTGGCCGCGCCGATGTCGACCTTGTCGTAGCCCGCGCCGAAGCGGGCCACGTGCCGGAACCCGTCTTTCGCCGCCGCCTCCAGCGTGTCGCCCGGCACCTGGGCGGTGCGCACGATGACCGCGTCCAGCCCGGCCAGGTCGGCGGGCGAAAAGGCCCGGGTTTCCGGCAGGGGGACAGGGATGCAGCCGGCTTCGGCCAGCTTGTCATAATTGGCCGGGGACATGACGGGCGCGCCGTCCGGCCGGAAGATGTCGTGGGAGAGCCCCACGCGGTAGGTGTTTGGGGACAGCCCCACGCGGTAAGTGTTTCGGGATTGCCCCGCGTGGTCGGTGTCTTGGGGCAGGCCCATGCGGTCGTCGGTCATTGGGGTCTCCGGTCGCGAAACCGGGCGAGGGCTGCATGACGCCATCTGCCCGGACTTTGCCCAGCCCCTACAGGGTTATGCGGCCGGGCAGAAGGCACGCGCGGCCCCCGGGTCCCCGTCCCGGGCCCAATCGCCCATCAAAGCGGCAGGGCCTCCGGGCTGCCATCGGCCCGATCAAGCGCCCTGCCGGCCAGGTCAGGGTCGGACCGTCCAGCAGGCGACGGCCGCGTATGTCGAAGGACGGGTCGTCTTTTCACCAGCTGATCAGCAGGGATGCCGTCAGTCCGGGTACCTGCGGGCCAGCGCCTCTATGGCCTCCTGGTCGGGATCCGGCTGGCGGGTCCAAGACACGTTCTGGCGCTGCACCTTCGCCGGAGCACCAACGGCCAGAACCCGCGCGGGCAGATCCGAAACGGCCAGCCCGCGCGAGGCCAGGATGGATCCGCGCCCTATCCGCACGCCCTTGAGCACCGAGGCGCCCTCGCCCAGCCAGACATGAGCGCCCAGAAGAATGCTGTCGGGCTCGTTGATGACCGCCAGCGCATCAAGGTCGACGATCGCGTGACTGTCGGTCGCCCTCAGGGCCACGTCGAAGGACAGCATGCAATCCTTGCCCATCAGGATGGACCGCCCGGTGCCCTGCAGGACGCAATTGGCCTCGTTGCAGGTCGAGCCCTTGCCCGAAAAGAACAGGTTGTTGTCCCCGGTCACGCCGATCCGTGCGTTGAACCGGCGGGTGGGCCCGACGATGATCCGGTTGCCATGGCCATTCACCACCACCGGCTGGCGCGATTGCATCTGCGCGCCCCAGACGATGATGTTACCCGACCCGCCCAGCAGGAACGAGATCTTCGGCAGCCTGGCGTCCGGATGGCACCAGGCCACGTTTCCGTCGCCCAGATCGGTGCGCGTGTAGCTGTCCAGCTGGGCACGCACCCCCGCGAGGTCGAAATCGGCCCCGTCCAGAACGGCCCGGTTGGGATCGGTGTCGGCCGCGCAAAGCGCGGCGATCCAGTCGGTGTCGGGCGTGCTCATCCGGTCCGGTGCCCCCGGCCGGTCCCTGTCCACGTGTGGCTGATCATGTGTCCCTCGCTTGGCCCCCGGTCCCGCGGTGGGGGCTGTATCCGGGGCGCGAGACTTGCCGCAATGGCCGGCGTGGTCAAGCGGATGGCGGCGCTTTTCCGGGGACAGCGCTTTCGGGGTCGCTGGCCAGACGACCAGCCGCGAGGTGGGACAGGGCCGCGGATCAACCGGCCCCACCCCCGCTCCCGCTCCAGGCATTCAGCGCGCCAAGCCCAGCCCTTCGAGATAGGCCGCCGATGGCAGGATGCCGGCCTTGTCGCGCAGCTCCATGATCAGGCGGGGCCGGTCGCCCAGGGGCGCCAGGGCCGCGAAGACCGCGGGCCAGTTGACCGTGCCCTTGCCGATCGCCCAATGCCGGTCGGCATAGCCGTCGGCGTCCTGAAGGTGGATGTGGTGCAGCATCTCTCCGGCCGACTTGACATAGTAATCGACCGGCGGCGCGCCGGTGGAGCCATGGGCATAATGCGCGTGGCCCGTGTCGATCGACACCTGGACGGCCGCGCTGTCGAAGCTTTGGGCCAGGGTGCGGCGGGCCTCGGGGTCCTTGTCCTCGATGTTCTCGATGACCATGGTCACGCCGGCGGCCTCGGCCCGGGCAACGACCGGATCCAGCGTGTCATGGGTCAGGTCGATGACGGCCTGGCGTTGCCCGGCGATATTGTCCAGGTTGTTGTACATCCAGGTCGAATAGGGGCTGTGGATGACCATCTGGGTGGCCCCGAGCGCCTCGCACACGGCCAGGCCCTGGGTCATCCGCCTCGTGGTCAGCGCGCGCATGTCCGGATCGGGATTGGCGATGTTGAGCCCCCAGAACGGCCCGTGAATCCCCAGCCGGCCGGAGTAGCCGTCCAGCAGCGCCAGGGCCCGGTCAACCAGCGGCTGCCAGTCACCGTTCAGCACGTCGGCCGAGATGAAATCCTGCAGCTCCAGGTCGCGCTGGTCGGCGATCAGCCAGTCGCGGTGGGTGTCCAGGGCGTCCAGCGGTATCGCCGCGCCCAATACGGGTAGTGAGGTCATGGAAGGCTCCGTCAGATGGGATCAGGGCCCGCGCGCCCCGGGCTGGCCGGGCCGGGCACCTGGGCCCCCGATAGGCCCGGATCATGACATTTAGATTGCAGGACAGGCGCCAGACCGCTCCGTCATGAAGACGTAATCCGCACGTCGTGGAAGCTTCAAGAAACCGTCTCTCGGCTGTCATGGCGGCAGGTTTGAAGGGCCCCGTCAGAGACACCGGCACGCGGCCAGCCCTGCCCCCTTTTCAGCCCGGACGATCCAGCATCCGCCCCGGGGTCCCAGGAGATTTCGACATGATCCGACTGAACAGACGGCACGCGCTTGGCCTGATGGGCGCCACCGCCGGCACCCTGGTGCTGCCCGGCTACCTGCGCGCGCAAGGCGCGGCTCGCCCGTCGATCACCATCGCCGTGCAGAAGATCACCAACAACAACACGCTGGACGTCTGGAACGAACAATCCAACGTCGGCGAGCGCGTGTTCTACCCCAACCTCTGGGAAGGCCTGATCCTGCGCGACTGGATGGGCGACCAGGGTCCCGTCCCGGGCCTGGCCACCGAATGGCACCGCGTCGACGACCAGACGCTGGAACTGAAGCTGCGGCAGGGCGTCAAGTTCCATAACGGAGACGAGATGACGGCCGAGGACGTGGCCTTCTCGTTCTCGCCCGAGCGGGTCTTTGGCGACACCGAGCCGGCCGGCGGCAAGACCATCTTCGCGGCGGATTACAAGCCCGAGACCGCCAAGGACATTCCCGCCTCGCTGCCCGGGATCGGCCGGCGCAAGTGGCCGTCGCTGGCCGGCGTGGAAATCGTCGACAGGTACACCGTGCGCTTCCACAACGCGACGCCCGACGTCACGCTGGAAGGCCGGCTTTATTCCGGGGGCAGCCAGATCCTGAACCGCCGCGCCTGGGACGAGGCCGACAGCTATGCCGCCTGGGCCGACAAGCCCGTCACCACCGGCCCCTATTACGTCGAGGACCACCGCCCGGACGTGTCGCTGACCCTGCATGCCTTCGACGACTACTGGGGCGGCCGCCCGCCGCTGGAGCGCATCACCTTCGTCGAGGTCCCCGAGGTCGCCAGCCGCGTGAATGGCCTGCTGTCGGGCGAATACGATTTCGCCTGCGACTTGCCCCCCGACCAGATCGGCGTGGTGATGAACACCGACGGTTTCGAGGTCCAGAACTCGACCATCTGGAACCACCGCATCTCGGTCTTCAATACCGGCAACGAGATCCTGGCCGACCCGCTGGTGCGCCGGGCCATGACCCATGCGATCGACCGCGATGCCATCGTGCAGGCGCTTTGGGGCGGCATGACGGTGATCCCGGCCGGGTTGCAGTTCGAAAGCTTCCGCAGCTCGGACATGTTCATCGAGGGCTGGACGGTGCCCGAATACAACCCCCAGCTGGCCCGCGACCTGCTGAAACAGGCCGGCTACAAGGGCGACGCGATCCCTTACCGGCTGCTGAACAACTACTACACCAACCAGGTGCCCACCGGGCAGATCCTGGTCGAGATGTGGAAACAGGCCGGTCTGAACGTCGAGATCGAGATGAAGGAAAACTGGGGCCAGATCATGGACTTCAGCACCCAGGCCGGTGTGCGCGACTGGTCGGCCTCGAACACGATCAACGATCCGATCACGCCGATGGTCACCCAGTTCGGGCCCAACAGCGTGCCCCAGCAGCGCGGCGAATGGACCAACGACGAGGTCAACACCCTGTCGCAGGTCATGGAGACCTCGACCGACCGGGCAAAGCGCAAGCAGGCCTTCGCCCGCATGCTGGAGATCTGCGAACGCGAGGATCCGGCCTATCAGCTGCTGCACCAGAACGCCGTCTTCACCGGCATGCGGTCAGACCTGAACTGGAAGGCGGCCCCCGCCTTTGCCATGGATTTCCGGGCCGAGAACTGGCGCGTCGACGGCTGATCCGGCCGTGATACGCGCTCCCCGGCGGGTCCGTGCCCGCCGGGGATTTGCCGTTTTTGCCCCCCCAACCAACGCCCCAAAGCCCTGAAAAAGAAAGACAGCCAATGACCAACCTGGTCGAGATCCGGGACCTGAAGGTCGCCTTCGACAGCGTACCGGTGCTGCACGGCATCGACCTTGATGTCCGTCCGGGCGAGGCCCTGGGGCTGGTCGGCGAAAGCGGCTGCGGCAAGTCGGTGACCTGGCTGGCCGCGCTGGGGTTGCTGCCGTCCAAGGCCTCTGTGTCGGGCCGGGTCACGCTGGGGGACACCGACCTGACCGGCGCTCCCCGCACCCAGCTGGAACAGGTCCGCGGCGGGCGCATCGCGATGATCTTCCAGGATCCCTCCAGCGCGTTGAACCCGGTGCTGAAGGTCGGCCGGCAGCTGTGCGAGGCGCTGAAACTGCATCGCGGCCTGACCGGCAAGCCAGCAAAGCAAGAAGCCCTGCGCCTGATGGACATGGTCGGCATTCCCGACGCGCGGGGGCGGTTTGCGCTTTATCCCCACGAATTTTCCGGCGGCCAGTGCCAGCGCCTGATGATCGCCATGGCCCTGGCGGGCGAACCCGACCTGCTGATCGCCGATGAACCCACGACGGCGCTTGATGCCACGATCCAGGCGCAGATCCTCGACCTGCTGGTCCGGCTGCGGGCCGAGATGAACATGGCCACCGTCTTCATCAGCCACGACCTGGGCGCGGTGGCCCAGGTCTGCGAACGGGTCTGCGTGATGTATGCCGGGCGCATCGTCGAACAGGGTGCCGTCGGCCAGCTGTTCGACCGGCCGCGTCATCCCTACACGCGGGGCCTGTTCGATGCCCTGCCCCGGCTGGACGGGCCGCGCGTGGCCCTGACCCCGATCCAGGGCACCGTCCCCGACCCGCGCAAGCTGCCCGCCGGCTGCGCCTTTGCGCCCCGCTGCACCCATGCGCGCGACTTCTGCCACGGTGAACGGCCCGACCTGCTGGCCCAGCGGGACGGCCGCCACCTGGCCTGCGCCTACCCCCTGCCCGAAGCCCCGGCCGCCCGCGAAGACGTGCACGCGCCCCGGGAAGGAGTGCACCCATGACCCCCGTTCTGGACGCGCGGGACCTTGTCCGCATCTACCAAGGCCGGCAGGGCCTCTTTGCCCGCCCCACGCCCATCCGGGCCGTCGACGGCGTCAGCCTGGCGGTGCATCCGGGCGAGACCCTGGGCATTGTCGGCGAAAGCGGATCGGGCAAATCCACGCTGGGGCGGATGCTGTTGGGCGTCGATCCCGCGCAAGAGGGCGAGGTGCGGTTCAACGGCTGCCCCCTGCCCGCGCCGAAAACGCCCGAGTGGCGGGCGCTGCGGGCCCGGATGCAGATGGTCTACCAGGACCCGCTGGCCGCGCTCGACCGGCGGCTGACGATTTCGGTGCAGATCCGCGAGCCGCTGGATGTCCATGCCTTTGGCACCCCGGCCGAGCGCGACGCCCGCGTGCACGACCTGATGCGCTCGGTCGGTCTGCGGCCCGACCAGGCCGACCGCTACCCGCATGAATTGTCCGGCGGCCAGCGCCAGCGGGTGGTGATCGCCCGGGCGCTGGCCACCAACCCCGACCTGCTGGTCTGCGACGAGCCCGTCTCGGGCCTGGACGTGTCGATCCAGGCCCAGGTGGTGAACCTGCTGCGCGACCTGCAAGGGGGCCGCCGCCTGGCCATGGTCTTCATCTCCCACGACCTGAAAGTGGTGCGCAACCTGTGCGACCGCGTGGCCGTCATGTACCTGGGCCGCATCGTCGAGGACGGCCCGGCCGAGCGGCTCTTTGCCAACCCGCAGCACCCCTACACGCAGGCCCTGATCTCGTCCGTGCCCGAACCGGGGCGGCCGCTGGAGACCCGCGTGATCCTGCAGGGCGAGCCGCCCAACCCGGCCAAACGGCCCCCGGGCTGCGCCTTTCATCCCCGCTGTGCCATCGCCACCGACATCTGCCGGGCCAAGGCGCCCCCTCTGCGCGCCACCGCCCCCGGCCAGACCGCCGCCTGCCACCACGTGACCGGCGCGCCCGCGTCGCAGGCCGCCTGAGGAGCCCCCGATGATCACATTCGTCCTCATCCGCCTGGTCCGCGCCGTGGTGACGGTCCTGGCCGTCATGACCTTTGCCTTCGTGGTCCTGCGCATGTCCGGAGACCCCGCCCAGGTGCTGCTGGGTCCCGACCTGCCGCAGGAGGCGGTGGACGCCTTCCGCAAGGAATGGGGGCTGGATGCGCCCTTGTGGCAGCAATACCTGTCCTATTTCAGGGCCATCCTGTCGGGGGATTTCGGCCTGTCGATGCGCGACCGGTCACCGGCGATCGAGCTGGTGCTGGACCGCGTGCCCGCCACCCTGCAGCTGACCCTTCCGGCCCTGCTGCTGAAACTGGGCATCGGCATCCCGGCCGGTATCTACGCCGCCCTGCACCGCGACAGCGCCGTCGACCGGGGCGTGATCTTCCTGGCCATCCTGGGCTTTACCATCCCCTCGTTCGTGATGGGCCTGGTGCTGGTCCTGATCTTCGCCGTCACCCTGCACTGGCTGCCCTCGGGCGGGATCGGCACCTGGCAGCATGCGCTTCTGCCCGCCATCACCATGTCCATCGGGGGCATCGGCATCCTCGCCCGGTTCTCGCGCTCGGCCATGATCGAGGTCATGGGCCAGCCCTACATCCGCACCGCCTCGGCCAAGGGCGTGCGCTGGCAGGACGTGGTGCGCGGCCATGCCCTGCCCAACGCGGCCGTGCCCATCGTGACCATCGTGGGCTTCATGGTGGGCTCGGTGATCTCGGGCGCGGTGGTGGTGGAAACCATCTTCTCCTGGCCCGGCATCGGCCGGCTGCTGATCGTGTCGGTCGCCAACCGCGACCTGGCCGTGGTGCAGTGCATCCTGCTGATCATCGCCGCCGTGATGGTCGTGTCGAACCTGGTCGTCGACCTGCTCTACGGCTGGCTCGACCCGCGCCTGCGCGCCCAGCCCGCGCATTAAGAGGTCCCCCATGACGCTAGCCCCGCCCCCCGCAACCGAGACCGCCGCCCGGAACGCAGCACATCGGGCCCTGCGCCGGGTGACGCGCCTGCCCGTGGCCGTGGGCCTCAGCCTGACCTGGCTGGCGCTGATGCTGCTGTGCGCCGCCCTGGCCGACTGGCTCCGGCCCTATGACGTGACACAGATGGACCTGATGGCCCGCCTGTCGCCCCCAGGCACCCCCGGCCACTGGCTGGGCACCGACGAGCTTGGCCGAGACGTGCTGTCGCGCCTGATCCAGTCGATCCGCGTGTCGCTGATCATCGCCTTCGGAGCGACCCTTCTGTCGGCCCTCTTCGGCACGACCCTGGGCTTCCTGGCCGCCCAGTTCCGGGGCGCGGTCGAACATTTCGTCGTCATGCTGGCCGACTTCCAGGCGGCCCTGCCGTTCCTGATCATGTCCTTGGCGGTGCTTGCCTTTTTCGGCACGTCCATGTGGCTGCTGGTGGCCCTGATGGGCTTTTACGGCTGGGAACGCTATGCCCGCATCGCCCGGGGCCTGGCGATTTCGGCCGGAGCCCAGGGCTACGCGGCGGCCGTGGTCCAGCTGGGCGCGACACCGCGACGGGTCTACCTGCACCACATCCTGCCCAACGTAGCCTCGACCCTGATCGTGTCGATGACCCTCACCTTCCCTGAAATCATCTTGATGGAATCCGGCCTGTCCTTCCTGGGCCTGGGCGTGCAACCCCCGGAATCGAGCCTGGGCAACATGGTGGGCTTCGGCCGAGAATACCTGACCACAGCGCCCTGGATCATGTTGGCCCCCGCCGTCGTGATCATGCTGACCACCCTGTCGATCTCGCTGGCCGGAGACTGGCTGCGCGACAAGCTGGACCCGACGATCCGGTAACGGATCCAGCTCGTCGCGGGCCTGAAGCGGGCCCGCCAGAACGTCTGCTTTACACTGTCAAGGTGAACCGATAGGCTGGGACCACCCCCGGGCCGGATGCCCATGCTCCGGACCGCGCGCGCGCCCCGCGCAGGCCCTCTGCCGGCCTGCCGGCCCCTCTCACCCAAGGTCCGGACCCCGCCATGCAAACGCCCCTGATCATCCTGTCGATCCTGTTCCTGCCGACCCTGCTGGCCGCCGCATTCGGCCTGTGGACCGGACGCCCGGGCACCTACCGGACCGGAGGCCTCTGGGCCCTGTCGGCGGCCTTCGTGTTTTTCGGCGTCGGCCATTTCATCATGACCGAGGACATGGTCGCCATGCTGCCCGATGCCCTGCCCGCCCGCAGGGCCATCGTCATCGCCACCGGCCTGCTGGAATTCGCCCTGGCCGCCCTGCTGCTGGTCCCCGGCCTGCAAAGGGTCGTCGGGCTGGCCTGCGTGGCAGTCTTCGTGCTGTTTTTCCCGGCCAACATCTACGCCGCGCTTCAGCACAGCGGCCCCGGCGGGCATCAATGGGGGGCGGTTTACCTGGCCGTGCGGGCCCCGATCCAGCTGCTGCTGATCGCATGGGCCGTCTGGTTCGCCATCCTGCCGACCCGGGACAGCGGACAGCACCAAGACCCCCTGAGCAGCGCCGGCTAAGCCACTGCGCCCGGGCCGCAAGCCCTCATGCCAAGCGCACGGTCAAAGCGGGCAGGATGTCCTCGAAATCAGGGGCCCGCGTCACCCGCCGGGCCTGTTCGAACCCGTAGCCCAGCCCAAGAAAGGCAAAGCCATGGACCAGCGACCAGACCATCGTTTCGGTGGAATCGGCCGCGTCCCCGACCGGCTCGAAAGCCGCGCAGGTCTCTTGCAGGACGCCATAGGCCCGGTCGGCGGCCTCCTGCATCTCAGGTCGGGACACGGCCTCGGGCAGCGCGTTGAACATCAGCTGCACCAGCCCCGGATTGTCCCGGGCAAAGGCCAAGTAGCCCTCACAGATCGCGATCAGCCGCGCCCGGGGGGCAAGCCCGGCCCGGTCGCGCCGCGTCACCATGGCCTCGGTCAGGTTGTCATAGCCCACCCGGCAGATGCACCCCAGAAGCTGCGGCAGACCCTTGAAGTGATGGGCGGGGGCCGCATGCGACACCCCTGCCCGCGCCGCGACCCGGCGCAGCGTCAGCTTGCCCAGCCCCTCTTCGGCCAGGATCTCCAGCCCCGAAGCGATCAGGCGGTCCGGCAGGTCGCCGGTCTTGCGGGCCCCGCCCGGCGGCGGCCCGGCGGTGTCGGGCTGAATACTTGACACTGTAAAGCTCCCATCTAAAGTGCCGAAGGACACCCTGTCCGGCAGCACCGGCGCGGGGCGTCAGGTCAATTCGTGACAGGCGGCCGCCTGATAGACCAGCCCGTCGGCCCCGAAATATAGCGTTTCGGCGGCCAGCACATCACGATGGTTGAGGTAGACGATGACGATCATGCCATGCCCTTCGAACACCGTCTGAACCCGGAACGCCAAGTCGGGCTGTTTCTGCAGGGCGGCGGCCCAATAGGCCTGCAAAGCGTCCTTGCCCCGCATCTCTCCGTCGCCGGTCAGGGCCACCGCCTTGCGCGAGCGAAAGACGATGTCGTCGCTGTAATGGCTCATGATCAGGTCGAGATCGTGGCTGTTCCACCCCCGTTCCCATTCCGCGGCAAACTCGCGTGGCTGCATGGTCCGTCTCCTTGGTTGACTGAAATTCCCCGCCCGGGATCAGCGCGCGGGGGCGCCGGGCGTCGGGGCGTCGTTGATGGCCCTGTCCCACCAGGGATCGGCGGACAGGCCCGCGGCCAGGTGGTCGATGAAGGCCCGCACCCGCCGGGGCAATTGGCGGCCCCCGGCATAGACCACGTAGGCGGCATTGTCGGACCAGATGTGATCGGCGAACAGCGGCACCAGCCGGCCGTCGCGCACCAGCGGACCGGTCACGAAGGTCGGCTCAAGGCACAGGCCAAGCCCCTGGGCCGCCGCGCTGACCAGCAGATCGCCGTTGTTGCAGCGCATCCGCCCGGTCAGCGTCACCGAACCTCCGGTGCCATCGGGCCGGATGAAATCCCAGCGCCCGGCCGCCCGGGTCGAGCTGTAGCGCAGCACCGGGAAATCCCCCATCGCCTCGGGCGTGTCGGGCACGCCCAGCCGGTCCAGCAGGGCTGGCGCGGCGGTCGGCACATGGCGCACGGGGGTCAGGCGCCGGGCCACCAGGGTCGAATCCTTCAACCGGCCGATGCGCACCGCCAGGTCAAAGCCCTCCTCGATCAGGTCGACGCGCCGGTCGCTCAGGTCAATGTCCAGGGCCACCTCGGGGTGTTGATCCATGAACGCCGAAAACAACGGTGCCAGGTGCAGGGTCGAAAAGGTCACCGGGGCGGCGATCCGGATTGTGCCGGTCAACTGCCCCGCCACGTCCCGCAAATGGGTTTCCGCCTCGGCCAGATCGGCCAGCACCTGGCGGCAGCGCAGGAAGTAATCCCGCCCCTGGTCCGTCAGGCTCAGGCTGCGGGTCGAGCGTTGCAGCAGCGTCGTGCCCACCCGCAATTCCAGGTCCTTCAGCCGCCGGCTGACCGCCGACAGGGCGATCCCGTCCGCGCGGGCCGCCCCGCTCAGCGATCCCGCCTCGACAATGGCAACAAAGGTTTCGATCTCGTCCAGGCGGGACATGTTCTTGCTGATTCCAGAATAGTACCTTCTGAAACTACATCATTATTATCGCCGACGGCAAGGAATAGCCTTTCGGTCATCGACACCCAAACCGATGGAGACACCGATGAACGTCCTCAGACTAGATGCCAGCCCGCAGACCGACAGCTCGCAATCCCGGGCCCTCACGGATCGCCTGATCGCGGGGCTGGGCCCCGACATCCGGGTCACGACCCGCGACCTGGCCACGCCCCCGGCCCATATCGACGCGGCCTGGGTCCGGGCCAACGGCACCCCGGCCGAGGACCGCACGGCCGATCAGCGCCAGGTGCTGGCCCTGTCCGACACCCTGGTTGCCGAGATAGACCAGGCCGATCTGCTGGTCTTCGGCCTGCCCGTCTACAATTTCAGCGTGCCCATCGGGTTGCGCGCCTGGATCGACCAGATCTGCCGGGCGCGCCTGACCTTCACCTATGCCGACGGCCAGCAGGTCGGGCTGATGACAGGCAAGCGCGCGGTGGTCGTCTATGCCTCGGGCGGCACCGAGATGGGATCGGACATCGACTTTGCCAGCGGCTACCTGCGCCACATCCTGGGCTTCATCGGCGTGCACGACGTCGAATTCGTCAATGCCGACCGGCTGATGTTCGACCCCGAAAAGCCCGCCCAGGCCGGCCAGGAGGCCGACCGTATCGCCGCCGATTTGCGGCAGACCCTGGTGGCCTGACCCAAGGGGCGGCCCGGGCCTGTCCTGCCCCGGGCCGCCTTGCCTCACCCAAGGCGCAACATCTCTCAACAAAACGCAACAGGGCGGGGTCGGACAGCCGCGCGGCCCACGTGATAGACCCGGGCGACCCGCCTTCCAACCAGAGCCCCCGACATGCCCGGTGACCCGTTCGACACGCCCCACGTCCTGATCGTCGAGGACGACCCGGAAATCGCCGCCATGGTCGCCGAGGGCCTGGAGGCCGCCGGTCTGCAGACCCGGATCGCTCGCGACGGCCGCCAGATGGATTCCCAGCTGCGCCAGCGGGACTTCAGCCTGATCATCCTCGACATCATGCTGCCGGGCGAGGACGGGCTGAGCCTCTGCCGAAGGATACGGGCCGAAAAGATGACGCCCATCATCATGCTGACCGCCTTGAACGAGGAACCGGACCGAATCGTCGGGCTGGAACTGGGCGCCGACGACTACATCGCCAAGCCCTTCAGCCTGCGCGAGCTTCTGGCCCGGGTGCGCAGCCTGTTGCGCCGGGCAGCCTGTGCCCCGGCCCCGGCCCGGCGCACCCGCCCGCTGCGGTTCGAGGGCTGGCGGATCGATCCCCGAAGGCGTCAGCTGCACGATCCGGCCAACACGCTGGTCACGATGACCACGGCCGAGTTCGACCTGCTGGTGGTCTTCTGCACCAATCCCGGCCGCATCCTGGCCCGCGACGAATTGTTGTCCCTGACCCACGCCGGCCTGGCCGGCCCGGTCGAGCGCAGCATCGACGTGCATGTCAGCCGCATCCGCCAGCGCATCGAGCCCGACCCGAAGAACCCGGTGCTGCTCAAGACCGTGCGGCTGGGCGGCTATGTCTTCGCCGCCGACGTGACCGAGGGGTGACGCCCATGACCGGGCCGGGGCTTTGGATGGGGCGGATCTTCCGGTGGCTCTGGCCGTCGACCCTGCGCCGGCAGATCATGGCGCTGATCCTCTTTGCCATCCTGCTGGTCCACCTGGGCGGCGGCGTGGGCGAGCTCCTGGCCAATTCCGAACGGCTGGGGGTGGGCAGCGCCGAACGCTATGTCCAGCGGGCCGGGGCGATCGCGGACCTGATCGCTGCCTCTGACCTGCAGGACCGCCCCCGGATGATCCGCCAGGCCCGCGACCTGGGCTTCGATTTCGCCCCCCGCCCCCTGCCCGGCGGGCCACCGGGCGGCGCGGACCGCCGCTCTGGCGCCACCGTGATGGCCCTGCTGTTTCCGCAGGAAACCCTGATCCCCAAGGGCGCGGTACAGGCGGTCGACAACGGCCGGCCCGTCCTGGTCTTTCCGCTCGACGCGACCCAGGGGCTGGTCCTGTCCTCGCTGCCCGCCAGTTTCTTTCCGACCGATTTCTTCAGCCCGCTCAGCTATTACCTGGTGGCCTTCATCGTGCTGGTCAGCCTGTTTTCGGTCTTCTCGGTGCGCGCCATCACCGCGCCGCTCGACCGGATTTCCCGGACGCTTGAAAACACCGACCGGTTCCTGGCCCAGAACGGGTCGGTCCGGGAAAGCGGGTCGGCCGAGATCCTCCGCCTGGCCTCGGCCCTGGACGACATGCGCGCGCGGATCCAGGCCATGCTGGACGGGCGCACGCGGATGATCCGCAGCATCAGCCATGATCTTCGCACCCCCCTGACCCGCCTGCGCCTGCGCATCGAGCGCAATTGCCCCGACGATGTGCCCCAGCCCATCCTGGCCGATATCGACCGGATCAACGGGCTGATCGACGAGACCCTGGACTACCTGCGCGACACCGGCCCGGCCCATGACCGGAGCCAGCGGGTCGACCTGCCCAGCCTGCTGCAGACGATCTGCGCCGATTTCGCCGACCTGGGCGCGGATATCCTTTACGAGGGGCCCGGCCAGTGCGTCATTGCCTGTTCCGCCACGGAAATCACCCGGGCCGTAACCAACCTGTGCGACAATGCCCTGAGGTTCGGCACGCTGGCCCGTGTCGCGCTGGTGCCCGGGCCCGAGGACGTGACCATCGAGGTGCGCGACAACGGGCCGGGTATCCCGGACGACATGAAGGACAAGGTGACCGAGCCGTTCTTTTCGCTCGATCCGGCGCGCGGGCGTTCCGGCCCGTCTGGCGGCCCGTATGGTGTCGCATCCGGCTTCGGCCTGGGCCTGGCCATCGTCCGGGACATCGCCACCGGCCACCAGGGCCGGCTGGACATTGACGACATCGCACCCCGGGGGACGCTCATGCGCCTGACCCTGCCCGCCCGGCCCCAACACCCGTGACGACGGTCCGCCCCTGGCAAGGGCGGACCGCAACGGGCCCATCGGCTTAGGCCACGCGGCGCTGCCGGGTGGGACCAAGGCGCAGGTAAAGCTCGGCCAGGATCATGTTGGGCACCCAGCACAGCCAGGCAATCGCCTGGTAAACGCCGTCCGAATCCCAACCCGCGACCTCGCTGCCAATGATGAGCAAGCGCAGCGTCACCGCGGCAAGGGTGGCCGCGACCGACCGGATGATCCAGCGCCGATGCGCGATGTAGTCGCCCTGCATGGCCTCACCGATGCCAATGACCGTGGTGCCCAGCCAGACGATGGCCAGCAGGCCAAAGCCAAAGGCCGCGATGGACCCCGCCTCGGTGGTGACCGCCAGCCAGAACCCGCTGAGGCTGGCCAGCAGGATGACCACCCCGTAGACCCGTCCCAGCCATCGGTGCAGGGCGGCGCGCCGCCGCCGCAGCCCGTGCCACAGCTGGAACGGCACCAGGGCCAACGCGGCCGGAGCCAATATGACGTGGGAATACAGGGCCACCGGGCGCAGGCGCGCGTGGTAGGCCATGTGCGGCATCGCCCGTTCGATGCCGATCGTCACCAGGGCCCACGAGCCGAAGGCGATGGCCAGGGTCAGAAACCACAATGATGCGGACCACGACAGGCCCAACGCGCGACCCAGCCGGCGCGCGCTGTCCCGCCGTGCAACCGAGTCCAAGGACGAATTCAGAGACATCAGGAAACCTCTTGTCTTTGGCGCAGAACCCATGATCCCCGCGCCCGTTTTTTTGGAAAAAAACGTGCCCGCCCGGTGGTTTGCCGGTCGGGTCGTTCGAAGGGCGGGGCTTGTGGCCTCTGGCGGCCTGGCGGGGCCCGACGGTGTGCAACGCAACACGTGCCTGTCCTGCCGCAAGGGATGACGGGGGTGATCATGATCCGAACTCCTGTGCTGCCCGCCCCGGCACACAGCGGACACCCCACGGGGCCGGCGGCAGGCCCAAGGTAGGACCCGAACCGGAGCCCTTGCGCTTTCTTAGGTTAAGAAATGTGTCTGGCCGAGCGTCGCCGGGCCGCCCGAAACCTGCGCAACACATCTTAACAAAAGAACACATCGCGCCCCCCAACCGCCTGCCATCTGTCAGCCGGCAATGATGTCCGTGCCGTCCCGGCGCGGAGAAAGGGACCGCAATGAACCGTTTCACACCGATCACCCCACGCCTGCTGGCGGCCGGCCTCGGCCTGTCGCTCGCCGCCCTCACTACCGCCCCCGCCCGCGCCCAGGACGACGGCAACCCGGACCGCAAATGGGGGCTGATCCTGGGCGGGCGCGTGGAATCGGAACCCACCTTCGAGGGCAGCGACGAGAACGAGATCGAGGCCCTTCCCACGATCATCCTGACCTATGGCCGCCTTCAGCTTGGCCCGGACCTGATCGCCGTGAACCTTCTGACCACCGACAGCTATTACGGCACCATCGACCTGTCCTACGACGGCGCGCGCGACGCCGACGATCTGGTGGGCTTTGCCGATATCGACGATGGCCTCATCCTGGGCGCGGAACTGGGCTATCGCTCGGGCGATGCCCGGGTGTTCCTGCTGCTCGACCGCTATTTCGACGGCGCCGAGGGCACCACCGCCAGCCTGGGCTTTGAATACGAATGGGACGTGTCGCGCCGCTTCAGCTGGTCCGCCGGAGCGTCCATCACCTATGCGGACAACAACTACATGACCGGCTATTTCGGCGTGACCCCTGCCCAGTCCGCATCCTCGGGCCGTGCCATCCACGACGCGTCGTCCGGGTTCCAGCGGGTCGATATCAACCTGACCGCCCGCTACGCCCTGACCCAGAACTGGTTCGTCTACGGAGAACTGGGGCTCGGCCAACTGCTTGGCGATGCCGCCGACAGCCCCATCGTGCAGGACAAGACGCAATCCACCTTCGCGTTCTTCTTCGGCTATCGCTTCTAGGATCGGCCCCTTCATCGGGCACCGGTCCAAACCGAAAGGCCCGGCCCCCGATGAAGGGACCGGGCCAAGGAGCCATCCGGATTGCCCGCCTTAGACGGCCGCCCTAGATGCCCGCCAGTTCCATCCCGGCCAGGACACGGCCGGCGTGGCTGGGCTTGGCGGCGATGAACCGGCGCAGCTCGGCCTCGTACTCCGCAGGCACTGCCCGCGCGACGGAACGACGGCCACGTACCCTGGCCCACCAGACCCCCAGCGGCGTGTCCGGCGGCGGAGCCAGCGCCGTATCGGACACCAGGTCAATCACCTCGAAATAGCGCACCAGGGTGGCCATAACGATGTCGACCAGCCCGAACTCGGACCCCGAGAAATAGGGATCGGGCGGCAGGCGCGTGACCATCCGGTCCAACCGCCCGGCCAGAGCCTGCACCGAACGTTCGACGGCCCGCGCATCCTGGTCGAGGTAGATGACGCCCGCCACCAGGGACAACATGCCGTCGGCATGGGCGATCCAGGCCTCGTGCCGCGCCGCGTCGCGCGCATCGCGGGGCAGCAGCCCCCCGCCCGAGACACGATCCAGGTAGCGCGCGATCACACCGGACTCGACCAGCCAATCGCCCTCGGCCAGGCGCAGCACAGGCACTTCGCGGTTGGGCGACAGGTCCTCCAGCCAGGCCGGTTTGCGATCCAGGTCGATGTCCTCGCGCGTGAACGCAAGCCCGTGTTCGTCCAGGGTGATGACCACCCGCTGCACGTAAGGACACAGCCGGTGGCCGATGACCTTGTAGCCCTGGGCATCCATCCTCAGCCCCCCATGTGGTGAACGTTCAGCTTGTTGCCGTCGGGATCGCGGAAGTAGGCCGCGTAAAAGCCCTCGGCCCGGTCGCCCGGCGCGCCTTCGTCGGTTCCGCCCAGCTCCAGCGCCAGGGCGTGGACGGCCTCGACCTGGGCCTTGTCCGCCGCCGCGAGGGCGATCATCACCCCGTTGCCCACCGAATAGGGCCAGCCGTCCTCGGGGATGTGGATGGAAAAGCCCGGCCCCCCGTTGGCCGAGGCCCAGACGATGAAATCGTCGAACTCCATGATGCGCCGGGCGCCGAACGCGGCCAGCAGCCTGTCGTAAAATGCGGCCGAGCGGGCCAGGTCGCCCGTGCCCAAAGACGTGTACCCAATCATGTGTGATCCTCCGGGTCAGTGTTGCGTCTGAGGACAGAGGTATTCTGTTGCAAATATGATCTCGATAGACAGAAATGACGGCCAGTGTTTCATAAATGAAATGGAATCATGGACTGGAACGCGATCCGGATCTTCCTGGCCTTGTGCGACAGCGGCACCCTGGCGGGCGCGGCGGACCGGACCGGGGTCAGCCATGCCACCGCCTTTCGCCACATGGCCGCCCTGGAAACCGACCTGGGCACGCGGTTGTTCGACCGGGTCAAGGGCCGCTACGTGCTGACCGACGCGGGCCGCGAGATGCAGGTCATCGGCCAGTCGATCGCCCGGTCCTTCGACGACATCGAACGGCGGGTGGCCGGGCGCGACATGGGGGCGGCGGGCATCGTCCGGCTGACCGCGCCGCGCAGTTTCGCCGACCTGCACCTGCCCGATGTCCTGGCTCGGTTCGCCGCGCAGCACCCCGAGATCACCGTCGAATTGCTGGTGTCGAACCAAGAGGCGAACATGAGCTCGCGCGATGCCGATGTTGCCCTGCGGGTGGCCCATGCGCCGTCCGATCACCTGTGGGGCCGGCGCATCCTGGGCATCGCCTGGGCCATCCACGGCGCGCCCGCGTACCTTGACGCCTACGGCCGGCCCGACGGCCCGCAGGACCTGGCCGACCACCGGGTGATCGCGCCGGCCGGTCCCCTGGCCGCCCACCCGGCCTACCGGGCGGCGCTGGACAAGGCCCAGCCGCTTACGGCCGTTCACAGCGATGACCTGGCCAATATTGCCCAGCTGGCCCGGGCCGGTCACGGGCTGGGCCTGCTGCCCGACGACCTGGGCCAGCCCGGGCTGGAGCGTCTCTTCCCCCTGCCGGACGTGCCCGAAAACAGCCTGTGGGTCCTGACCCACCCGGACCTCAGGTCCCTGCCCCGCGTGTCCTTGCTGATGGGCTACCTGGCCCGGGCCTTGCCCGCCGCCCTTACGAAAACCTGACAAAGGGCTGAGACAAGAAAGCCCGGCCCAATGACGGGCCGGGCTTGAAAATCAAATGATCCCGGCCGCTTGGCGCAACCGTAAACCGCGGGTCTCCCCGTGCCGCACAGCACGGGGAGCCACGGGGAGCCCTTGGCGATCAGACGTCGAAGCGGTCGGCGTCCATGACCTTGGTCCAGGCCGCGACGAAGTCCTTGACGAACTTCTCGGCGCTGTCGTCCTGGGCGTAGACTTCGGCATAGGCCCGCAGGATCGAGTTCGATCCGAAGACCAGGTCGACCCGGCTTGCGGTGTACTTGGTCTCGCCGGTCTTGCGGTCACGGATCTCGTAGGTGCCGCCGTCGACGGGGATCCACGAATAGGCCATGTCGGTCAGCGTGGTGAAGAAATCCGTCGTCAGAGCGCCTTCGCGGTCGGTGAAGACACCCAGCTTGGAGCCGCCATAGTTGGTGCCCATCGCCCGCATGCCGCCCATCAGAACGACCATTTCCGGCGCGGTGAGGCCCAGCAGCTGGGCACGGTCCAGCAGCATTTCCTCGGGGCTGACCACGTACTCGGTCTTCTGCCAGTTGCGGAAGCCATCGGCCAGCGGCTCGAGCGCGTCGAAGCTGTCGGCGTCGGTCATCTCGTCGGTGGCATCGCCCCGGCCCGGGGTGAAGGGCACGGTGACGTCGAACCCGGCCGCCTTGGCCGCCTGCTCGACCCCGACGGAGCCCGCCAGAACGATCACGTCGGCAACCGAGGCACCCGCTTCGGCGGCGATCGGTTCCAGAACCGACAGCACCTTGGCCAGCTGTTCCGGCTCGTTGCCTTCCCAGTCCTTCTGCGGTGCCAGGCGGATGCGCGCGCCGTTGGCCCCGCCCCGCATGTCCGACCCGCGATAGGTGCGTGCGCTGTCCCAGGCGGTCGACACCATCTCGGCCAGGGTCAGGCCCGATGCGGCGATCTTGGCCTTGACGGCCTCGACGTCATAGCTGGTCGAGCCAGCCGGGATCGGATCCATCCAGATCAGCTCTTCCGAGGGGACGTCGGGGCCGAAATACCGGGCCTTGGGGCCCATGTCGCGGTGAGTCAGCTTGAACCAGGCGCGGGCGAAGGTGTCGCGGAAGTACTCCGGATCGGCCATGAACTTCTGGCAGATCGCGTTGTAGGCCGGGTCGACCTTCATCGCCATGTCGGCGTCGGTCATCATCGGCATGGTCATGATCGAGGGATCCTCGACGTCGGGCGACATGTCCTCGGGCTTGATGTCGACGGGCTGCCACTGGTTGGCCCCGGCGGGGGACTTGGTCAGTTCCCATTCATAGCCGAAGAGCATCTCGAACCAGCCCATGTCGAACTTTGTCGGATCCTTGGTCCAGGCGCCTTCGATGCCCGACACCACGGTGTCACGGCCGATGCCCCGGCCCTTGGTGTTGAACCAGCCCATGCCCTGCGCCTCGGGCCCGGCGGCCTCGGGTTCGGGCGACAGGTTCTCCGCGTCGCCATTGCCGTGGCTCTTGCCGATGGTGTGGCCACCGGCGGTCAGGGCCGCGGTTTCCTCGTCGTTCATGGCCATCCGGGCGAAGGTCTCGCGCACCTGGGCGGCGGTCTTCACCGGATCGGGCTGGCCGTTGACGCCCTCGGGGTTCACGTAGATCAGGCCCATCTGGACGGCGGCCAGCGGGTTTTCCATGGTCTCGGGCTTGGCCACGTCGCCATAGCGGCCATCGGACGGGGCCAGCCATTCCTTTTCAGCGCCCCAGTAGGTGTCCTTCTCGGGATGCCAGATGTCTTCGCGGCCGAAGGCAAAGCCAAAGGTCTTCAGGCCGGCGACTTCATAGGCGATGGTGCCCGACAGGATCATCAGGTCGGCCCACGACACCTTGTTGCCGTACTTCTTCTTGATCGGCCACAGCAGGCGGCGGCCCTTGTCGGTGTTGACGTTGTCCGGCCACGAGTTCAGGGGCGCAAACCGCTGGTTGCCGGTGCCGCCGCCGCCACGGCCGTCGGACAGGCGATAGGACCCGGCCGCGTGCCAGGCGACACGGGCGAACATGCCCACATAGGATCCCCAGTCGGCCGGCCACCATTCCTGGCTTTCGGTCATCAGGGCCCGCAGGTCGGCCTTCAGCGCTTCCACGTCCAGCGACTTGAGCTCTTCGCGATAGTCAAAGTCCGCCCCCATGGGCTTTGTCTTGGTGTCGTGCTGGTGCAGGATGTCCAGGTTCAGCGCATTCGGCCACCAATCGGTGACAGAGCCGCCCTGTTGGGTCATTCCGCCGTGCATCACCGGGCATTTACCTGCTGGGATATCGTTGCCGTCCATTGCTGTGCTCCTTAGCTGACGGGGCCACCGAAGTGGCATGTATTCTTCCGGACCCGCAGCACTTTCCTCCGATTCTGCGCGTCCTCGGCTTGTTTTTAGCATCATTCTAAATAAGGTACAGTTGGATATTCCAATGATGTCGATAAGTAGAAATTATGAATGGCCTGACCCTGAAACACCTGCGCTACTTCGAAGCGCTCGCCCGCCACAGGCATTTCGGGCGGGCCGCCGATGCCTGTTCGATCTCGCAGCCGGCCCTGTCCGTGCAAATCAAGGAACTGGAAACCCTCATCGGCTCGCCCCTGATCGAACGCACCAAGCGGCAGATCCAGCTGACCGGGCTGGGCGAAACCCTGGTCGAGCGTGCGCGCGAGATCCTGCGCTCGGTGGATGAAATCGGCGACCTGGCCCGCACCGCGCAAGGGCCCCTGACCGGGCGCCTGCGGATCGGGGTCATTCCCACCGTGGCCCCCTACATGCTGCCCCTTTTGATCGGCGAGCTGAACGCCCGCTTCCCCGGGCTTGACCCCCACCCGCGCGAGGCGGTGACCAGCAAGCTGATCGAGGACCTGGAAAACGGCCTGCTGGACACGGCCATTGTCGCCCTGCCGGTGTCGGAACCGACGCTGTTCGAACAGCGGCTCTTCGAAGAGGAATTCGTTCTGGTCCGCCCGGTCGCGGATGCGGCCAAGCCGGTGCCCCAGCCCGGGGCCTTGCGCGAAATGCGCCTGCTGCTGCTGGAAGAGGGCCATTGCTTCCGCGACCAGGCCCTGTCCTTCTGCCAGCTCACCCCGACCCGGTCCCGCGACCTGATGGAGGCCAGCTCGCTGACCACCCTGGTCCAGATGGTCGGCGCGGGCATCGGTGTCACGCTGATCCCGGAAATGGCCGTGGCGGTGGAATCGCGGTCGGCCCAGGTGTCGGTCGCCCGCCTGGCCACGCCCCGGCCGACGCGGGTCATCGGCATGGTCTGGCGCAAGACCTCGCCGCTGTCCAAGCAGCTGGCCGACCTGTCGCAGCTGGTGCACGACTTCTTTCAGGCCCGCCATGCCGAGCAGCACAGCGCACTCCGGTCGCGGGGCTGACCCCTTTGCGCGCCCGCCCCCACAGGTCAGCACGGGACGGGCACAACCTGCGATTTTACGATTGTTGCCGCCGCGCAGATTTGCCATCGTTTTGGCCGAGATCTCAACTGTCAGAGAGATGACACTTGCTTGCACCTGACCCCCAGCCCGCCGGTTCCACCCGCCCGTCGCTGTCGCTGACCGAAGACGTGGCCGACATTCTTCGGGACATGATCGTGCGCGGCCAGCTCAAGCCGGGGGAACACGTGGTCGAACGCAAGCTCTGCGCTGAATTACAGGTGTCCCGAACCCCCATGCGCGAGGCCCTGAAACTGCTGCGCCAGGACGGGCTGGTCGAGATCTTCAAGAACCGGGGCGCGCGCGTGGCCCCCTATACCGCCCAGGACGCCCAGGACCTGTTCGAGGTCATCTCGGCCCTGGAAAGCCAGGCCGCCGCCCGCGCCGCCCGGCGGATCACCGATGCCGAATGGGAAGACCTCGCCCGCATGCATGACGAGATGGCCCGCCATCACGCGGACGACAACCTTGACCCCTACTTTGCCCTGAACAGCGCCACCCATGACGCCATCGTGCGCATCGCCGACAACCCGGTCCTGGCCGCCAGCCGCGAACGGCTGATGTTGCTGGCCCATCGCGGGCGCTACATGGCGATCTTCGACCGGGGCCGGTGGGACCAGTCCATGGACGAACACCAGGACATGCTGACCGCCCTCAAGGCCCGCGACAGCGCCGCCGCCGGAGAGATCTGGGAACGGCACCTGCTGAACACCGGCCTGTCGGTCTCCGAGGCACTGTCAAAGGCCGCCGACTGACCCCGCCCCCCCCGCCTATCCCGCGCCCCATCCCTTCTGTGCGAAAAATTCCCGCAGACTGCCGCGCAGTTTGGCATGCCATCGCGACATCCGCACGTTTTGCCTGTCGCGGCCGGGTCCGCTCTGGGCTGGACAGGCCCCTGCCATAGGGTCGGACCGGGCGCGCCCAGAACCGGCCGCCGAAGGAGACAGAATGACAGGCGCAAGTGCCCCTCTCGGGCTCGCCGCTGATATCGGCGGCACTTTCACGGATGTCGTGGCCGAACGCGGCCACCAGCGGGTCAGCGCCAAGGTGCTCACGACCCATGACGCCCCCGAACGGGCCCTGCTTGACGGGGTCACCCAGGCGCTCGACGCGCTCGGGGCCTCGTTTGCCGAGGTCGCCCAGTTCGTCCATGGCACCACCCTGGCCACCAATGCCATCATCGAGCGCAAGGGCGCGGTGACCGCCCTGATCGCCACCGAGGGCTTTCGCGACGTGATCGCCATTGCCGACGAAAGCCGCCACGCCCAGTACGACCTGAACATCGAACGCAACCCGCCCCTGGTCCCGCGCCGGCTGCGCTTTACCGTGCCCGAGCGGATGGATGTCACCGGCCAGCCCCTGCTGGAGCTGGACGAAGACGCCCTGCGGCAGGTGGCCCGGGACGCCCTCGCCGCGGGCGCGCAGGCCATCGCCGTGGCCTTCCTGCACGCCTATGCCAACCCCGCCCATGAACGCCGGGCCCGCGAGATTCTGGCCGATATCGCCCCCGACCTGCCGGTGTCGATTTCCTCCGAGGTCTGCCCCGAGATCCGCGAATACGAACGCACCTCGACCACCATCGCCAATGCCTATGTCCAGCCGCTGATGGCCGGCTACCTGACCCGGCTGGCCCGGGCCCTGGCCGACCGGGGCTGCCAGGCGCCGCTGCGGCTGATGACCTCGGGCGGCGCGCTGGCCAGCATCGACGCGGCCTGCCGATTTCCGGTGCGCCTGGTCGAATCCGGCCCGGCCGGCGGCGCGATCCTGGCCGGCCACATCGCCGCGGCCAGCGGCGAGGACCGGGTCCTGTCCTTCGACATGGGCGGCACCACGGCCAAGATCTGCCTGATCGAGGACGGCCGCCCGCAGACCGCCCGCACCTTCGAGGTCGACCGCACCGCCCGCTTCCTGAAAGGCAGCGGCTTGCCGATCCGCATCCCCGTGATCGAGATGATCGAGATCGGCGCGGGCGGTGGCTCCATCGCCGCCATCGACGCCACCCAGTCGATCACCGTGGGCCCCGAAAGCGCAGGCTCTGAACCCGGCCCGGCGGCCTATGGGCGCGGAGGCACCCAGCCGACGGTGACCGATGCCGATGTGGTCCTGGGCCGCATCGCGCCTGACCGCTTTGCCGGGCGCACCCTGTCGCTGAACGCCGATGCCGCGGCAAAGGCGCTGAACGACACCATCGCGACACCCCTGGGCCTTGAGACCGAAATGGGCGCGCTTGGCGTGACCGAGATGGTCGACGAAACCATGTCGAACGCCGCCCGGGTCCACGCTGTGGAACGCGGGGCCACGCTGAAGACCCACAGCCTGATCGCCTTTGGCGGCGCGGCCCCCCTGCATGCCGCCCGGGTGGCCGAAAAGCTGGGCCTGGCGCGCGTGATCATCCCCGCCGATGCGGGCGTGGGATCGGCCGTGGGCTTCCTGCGCGCGCCGGTGGCCTTCGAATCCACCCGCAGCCGGTTCATGCGGCTCGACACCTTCGATGCTGCCGCCGCCACCGCCCTTCTGGACGAGATGACCGCCGAGACCACGGACCTTGCCTCGGGCGCGACCGGCCCGCTGGTCCAGCGCCGCACCGCCTTCATGCGCTATGCCGGCCAGGGCCACGAAATCAGCGTCGACCTGCCCATCGCCCCCCTGACCGGGGCCGATGCCGACACCCTGCGCACCGCCTTCGAAACCGCCTACCGGCGGCTGTTCGAACGCCACATCCCCAGCGCCGCGATCGAGATCCTGTCCTGGTCGGTCTTCGTCGGCGCCGAGACCGAAGCGCCGACCCCGCCCGACCCGGTGCCTCCCCTGCCCGCGCCAGAGGCCCCGGGCCACCGCCGGATCTTCGACGCCACCACACGCAGCTGGGGCGAGGTGCCCGTGCACGAACGCGACGCCCTCCACCCGGGCACCTGCCTGCCCGGCCCGGCCCTGATCGTGGAAAATGCAACCTCGACCTATGTCACCGCCCGGTTCGATGCCCGGGTCGATGGCCTGAACGCCCTTATTCTGGACCGCAAGACAGAGGCCCCCTGATGACCGACACGCTCTCGCCCCTCGATTTGCAGATCATGTGGCAAAGGCTGATCGCCGTTGTCGAGGAACAGGCCCAGGTGCTGCTGCGCACCGCCTTCAGCCCCATCGTGCGCGAATGCGGCGACCTGTCGGCCGGGGTCTTCGACACCCAGGGCAGGATGCTGGCCCAGGCCGTGACGGGCACCCCGGGCCACGTCAATTCGATGGCGGAATCGGTGAAGCATTTCCTCGACCATTTCCCCTGCGACACCATGCAGCCGGGCGACATCTACATCACCAACGATCCCTGGATGGGCACCGGCCACCTGAACGACTTCGTCCTGACCACCCCGGCCTTCCACGACGGCAACCTGGTCGGGCTGTTTTCCTGCACCTCGCACCTGATGGACATCGGCGGCATCGGCTTTGGCCCGGATGCCACGGATGTCTTCATGGAGGGCCTGTCGATCCCCTTCCTGAAACTGGCCGAAGGCGGCGTGCTGAACGACACGCTGATGGCCATGATCCGGGCCAACACCCGCCTGCCCATCGACACCGAGGGCGACGTCTATTCGCTGGCCGCCTGCAACGACGTGGGCTGCAAGCGCCTGTCCGAGATGATGAGCGAGTTCGGCCTGGCCGACCTGGATACCCTGGCCGCCCATATCCTGACCCGCTCCGAGGCGGCCGTGATGGCGGAAATCGCCCGGCTGCCCAAGGGCACCTGGCGCAACCAGATGGTCGTCGACGGCTATGACGCGCCGGTCACCCTGGCGCTGAGCCTGACCATCGACGACACCGGCGTGACCGTGGATTTCGACGGCACCTCGCCCCAGGTCGGTCGCGGCATCAACGTGCCCCTGTCCTATACCACGGCCTATACCGTCTTTGGCCTGGGCTGCGCGATCGCCCCGGACGTGCCCAACAATGCAGGGTCCCTGAAGCCCTTCCGCGTGACCGGGCCCGAGGGATCCATCGTCAATGCCATCAAGCCCGCGCCCGTGGCCTCACGCCACGTGGTCGGCCAGATGCTGCCCGACGTGGTCTTCGGCGCCCTGCGCCAGGCCGCCCCAGACCGGACCCCGGCCGAGGGGACCTCGTGCCTGTGGAACCTGAACGTGCGGGGCGTGGCCGCGCGCGACGGGGGCAATTACGGGTTCACCATGGCCGTCACCTCGAACGGCGGCACCGGCGCACGGCCGACGCTCGACGGGCTGTCGGCCACGGCCTATCCTTCAGGCGTGAAGGGCACGCCGGTGGAAATCGCCGAGGCCGTCACCCCGCTGGTCTTCTGGAAGAAGGAGCTGCGCCCGGATTCGGGGGGCGCGGGCCGCCATCGCGGCGGGCTGGGCCAGGTGATCGAGGTCGAAAGCCGCATCGGTGAGCCGTTCGAACTGCTGGCCGCCTATGACCGCATCGACCATCCCGCGCGCGGCCACGACGGCGGGCAGGATGGCGCGGCGGGGGCGGTCGGACTGGCCTCGGGCCGGGTGTTCCAGGGCAAGGGGTTTCAGACCGTGCCCCCGGGCGAGCGGCTGGTGGTGCTGACCCCGGGCGGCGGCGGCATCGGTGCGCCCGAAACCCGCGACCCGGACGCCCTGGCCGCCGACCTGGAGGAACAGCTGATCTCGGACGCGGGCGCGCGGGCCTACGACCCGCGCTAGCGCATCAGCTCGACCGGGGCGAGCACGATCTGCGGGAAGATCACGATCAGCACGATCCCGAAGATCATCAGGAAGAAGAACGGGATCGAGGCGCGGGTGACCTGAAGGATGTCGCGCCCGGTCAGCGATTGCAGAACGAAGAGGTTGAAGCCCACCGGCGGGGGGATCTGGGCCATCTCGACGACGATCACCGTGAAGATGCCGAACCACAACAGGTCAATGCCCGCGGCCTTGACCATCGGCAGCACGACCGAGGCCGTCAGCACCATCATCGACACCCCGTCCAGGAAACAGCCCAGCACGATGTAGAGCAGCGTCAGCACGACCAGCAGCTGGTAGCTGTTGAGGTTCCAGGTATCGACCTCGGCAGCGATGACCCTGGGGACACCTGTGAAACCCATTGCGATGGACAGGAACGCCGCGCCCACAAGGATGAAGGCGATCATGGTCGAGGTCCGGACAGCCCCCATCAGCGCATCCACGAAGGACGCCCATGTCAGGCTGCGCGACCAGGCCGCCAGGCCCAGGGCCCCCAGCACGCCCATCGTCGCGGCCTCGGTCGGCGTGGCGAAGCCGCCGTAGATCGACCCGATGACCACGAAGATCAGCACGACCACCGGGATCAGCAGGCGGGTGCGGCGCAGGGTCTCTGCCCAGCCCAGGCTGACGGTTTCGCGCGGGGCCAGGGCCGGGTTCAACCAGGCCCGGAACGCCACGTAGGCCATGAACAGCCCGATCAGCATCACGCCGGGCACCACGCCGGCAATGAACAGGCGCGAGATGGATTGCTGGGCGATCACGCCATAGACGATCAGCATGATCGACGGCGGGATCAGCAGGCCCAGCGTGCCCGACCCCGCCAGCGTCCCGATGGTCAGCCGCTCGTCATAGCCGCGCTTCTTCAGCTCGGGCACGGACATCCGGCCGACGGTCGCGCAGGTCACCGCACTCGACCCCGCCACGGCCGCCATCACCCCGCAGCCCAGCACGTTGACGTGCAACAGCCCCCCGGGCAGCCGCCCGACGATCGGACTGAGCCCGTGGAACATGTCCTGCGACATGCGGGTGCGGAACAGGATCTCTCCCATCCAGATGAACAGCGGCAGGGCGGTCAGCGTCCAGTTCCAGCTGGCATCCCACACGGTCGAGGCCAGCAGCGACCCCGCCGGGGCCGGCGAAAACACCGCAAGCGCCACCGCCCCCACGGCGGTCAGGCTGACGGCCACCCAGATGCCGCTGGCCAGCAGCAGCGCCATGAGCGCGAACAGGATGATGGCAATGCTTGAAGGATCGGTCACGAAAGAGGCTCTTCCGGTGCCAGCACCGTTTCGGCATTGGTTTCATAGGCCGGCAGGTCGCCGCGCCAGATGGTGACCCATTCGTCGACCAGCGCGACGAAGAACACCGCCGCCCCGACAACCATGGCCGAACGCGGGATCCAGAAGGGGATCGCCAGAAGACCGGGGCTCAACTCATTATATTTCCAGGAAAACAGGACGAATTCTCCGGCCCAGTAAATGAAGTACAGCGTGGCCAGGGCCGCCAGCGTCACGCACCACAGCTCGATCCAGCGGCGCAGGCGCGGGCCGGCATAGCGGATCGCCAGGGTCACGCGGATATGGCCGCCGTGGCGCAGCGTATAGGCCAGGCCCAGGAAGGTAGAGGCGGCCAGGCAGAACCCGGCCGTCTCGGTGGAATCGATGGTCAGCCCGGCCAACCGGCCGCCGACCTGGGCGATGATCGTGGCCGCGATGCCGAACAGGAACACGCCCGACAGCGCGCCCGAGACGGCATAAAGCATGTCCAGCCCCCGGCGCAGGGCACCGGGCCGCCCCGTCGTCAAGATGTCGCTTTGCATCGCGGCCCCCGGATCAACGCAGCGCCAGGTAGCGGTCCAGCACGGCGATCGCCTCGGGGCTGGCCTGCTCGCGCCAGTCGTCCATCATCGCCCCGCCGATTTCGACCATCTTTTCCAGCACTTCAGGCGGCGCATCCGCCGTGGTCATGCCGTTTTCCGCCAGGATGCCGATCTGCGCCTCGGTGGTCGACGCGCTCATTTCCCAGGCCCGCAACTCGGCCGCCTCGGCCGCGGCCAGCACGGCCGACTGGGTTTCCGGCGACAGGCTGTCGAACATCGCCTTGTTCACCACCACCGCGTTCTTGGAAAAGATCGCGCCGGCATAGGTGAAGGCCTTGGTGTTGTCCCAGGCCTGGATGTCGATCCCCGTCTGGGGCGAGGTGAAGAGCGCCTCGATCAGGCCCGTCGAAAAGGCCTGGGGGATTTCGGCAAACGGCAGGATGGTGGCCTGGAAGCCCAGCATCTCGCCCATCTTCTGGGTCGCCGTCGAATAGATCCGCAGCTTCTTGCCGTCGAAATCGGCCAGCCCGCTGACCGGATCGGCCGTGTAGAACCCCTGCCCCGGCCACGGGCTGAAATACAGGATCATCAGGCCGGCCTCGCCGAAGGTGTCCTCGAAATAGCCCTTCTGCAGGTCCTTCAGCAGCCAGGCCTCGGCATAGGTCGAGGCCACGAAGGGCAGACCGGCCAGCACGTTCATCGGGTCCTCGTTGCCATAGACGCCCAGGCGGATTTCGCCGATCGGCACCTGGCCGCGCTGCACGGCGGTCTTGATCGCGTCCAGCTTGATCAGCGTGTCATTGGATTGCAGGTCGATGGTCAGGTCCGAGGTCGCGGCCACGTCCTCGATGAACATCTTGATGTTCTGGGTGTGGAAGTTGTCGTCCGGGTAGCCGGACGCCATGATCCAGTTCTCGGCGGCGGCCAGCCCGGCCGACAGGGCCAAGGCCGCGACGGCGCCGGCGGCGGTGCGGAGCGTGTATTTCATCAGTGGTATCCCCCTGCGAGTTCTGCTTCTGCGAGCGTGGTTGTGTGTTCAGCCAAACGGCATGCCATTTTCAGGGCAACTGATCCGGGCGTTTGACGCGGGGGCTGCGGGAAAATGACCCGAGCGCATGCAAAGCGGCCGGGAAATGACCAATCGGGTGGCATTTTTGAAAGGCCGGACCGTGGAAAGCGGCACATTCGGCCCAAAATCCGCGGTCTTGTCGCGGCCAAACGCCCCGCCCAGCCCCGCCCGGCAGCCCCCGGGCAAGTGCCAAAGTTTTGACCACAGACAATTTTCCTGTCCGGTTTCCGGCGATTTCGCTCTGACTGTCTGAAAATGGCATGCCATTTTCGGCCCCAGCCAAAGATACCACCAAGCCAGGAGGATCCCGCGTGCCAGCCGACCAGCCGTCCGAAAGCCCATCCATGACCCGGGACCTGCGCGGGTACTGGGGCAACGACCCCGCTCCCTGCTGGCCGGACGGGGCACGCCTGGCCGTGTCCTTCGTGGTCAATGTCGAGGAAGGGGCCGAGCTGTCGGTGGCCGAGGGCGACGAGCGCAACGAGTTCGTCTACGAGGCCCGGGCCGAAGTCATCGGCGCGCCCGATCCCTGCATGGAAAGCCATTTCGGTTATGGCCCCCGCCGGGGCTACGGCCGCATCGTGGCGGCGCTGGAGGCCCATAATGCCAAAGCCACCTTTTCCACCTGCGGGCGCGCGGCGCAGCGCCTGCCCTGGCTGATGCAGGACGTGATCGCGCGGGGCCACGAGGTGTCGTGCCATGGCTGGCGCTGGGAAACCCATGCCGGGATGCCCCCCGACCAGGAGGCCGAGATCATCGCCCGCACCCACGCCACCCTGACCGAGCTAACGGGCGTCGCTCCGGTCGGCTGGCACACGCGCTCGGCGACCTCTCCGCAGACGCGCCAGCTGCTGAAGGCCCACGGCGGCTTTGCCTATGACAGCAACGCCTACGACGACGACACGCCCTACATGGACGGCGACCACGTGGTGCTGCCTTATGCCTTTGATACCAACGACATGCGCTTTGCGCCCGGCGGCGCCTTCGTGCACGCCCGGGATTTCTCGGATTACGTGATCGCCGCCTTCGACCGGCTTTATGCCGAAGGCGCCCAGGCCGCCCGGATGCTGTCGATCGGCCTGCACCTGCGCACCATCGGCCGGCCCGCCCGGATCGGCGGGCTGGAAACGGTGCTGGCCCATATGTCCCATCACGACGGCGTCTGGATCGCCCCCCGGCGGGACATCGCCGCCGCCTGGGCCCGGGCCCACGGGCCCGCCGCATGAGCCTGGCCGACCTCACCGCCCGGGACCTTGCCGCCACCATCCGCCGGGGCGAGGCCTCGCCCCGCGACGCGGTCCTGGCCGCCCAGGACAGGGCCAGCGCGCGCAACCCGGCGATCAATGCCATCACCGTGCTGAACCCGGCCGCCCTGGACGAGGCCGAAACCGTCGCCGCCCGGCTGGCTGCCGGAGAGGACCTGCCGCTGGCCGGCGTGCCGGTCCTGATCAAGGACAACATCTGGGTGAAGGGCCTGCCGATCACGCAAGGCTCGCGCCTCTTCGCCGATCATATCGCCCCCGACGACGCCATCGCCGTCCGCCGCCTGCGCCAGGCCGGGGCCATCGTCCTGGGCATCGCCACCTGTTCGGAATTCGCCTGCAAGGGCGCCACCCTGTCACCGCTCTACGGGATCACCCGCAACCCGGTCGACCCCTCGATGACGGCCGGAGGCTCCTCTGGCGGGTCCGTCGCTGCCGTCGCGGCGGGGATCGTGCCGCTGGCCCTGGGCACCGATGCCGGGGGCTCATCGCGCCGCCCGCCCGCCCACACCGGCCTCTGCGGGCTGAAACCCACGCAGGACCTTGTGCCCTACGGCCCCGGCTTCGACGAACCGGTCTGGGGGATATCTGTCATCTGCCCCATTGCCCGCGACATGGGCGACATCGCCCTGGCGATGGAGGTCCTGGCCGGCGTGCCCGCCACCGACCCCGGGACACTGGCCCTGGCCGTCTCGGCAGACCTGGGCACCGGCCAGGTCCTGGACGCGCAAGTGGCCGAGAACTTCGCCCGGGTCTGCGACGTGCTGCGCGACGGCGGCGTGCAGATCACCCCGGCCGACATCCCCTGGCCCGACGGCATCCGGGGCCACGACATCCAGCCCCTGCAATATGCCGGGCTCGCCCAGCTGTTCGGCCCGGCCTGGACCGCCACGCCCGACCTCTTCGACCCGGCCCTGGCCGACCAGATCGCCCGGGGTATGGCCCTGACCGGGGTCGAGGTCGCCGCCGCCCACCAGGTGTCCCACAAGATGCGCGAAACCCTTTGTGCCGCACTGGACCGCCACCGTTTCATCGCCACCCCCACCACGCCCTGCCCCGCCTGGCCGGCCGAGCTGAACGACCCCGCCACCATCGCCGGCCAGCCCGCCGCGCCCCGCGACCACGCGGCCTTTACCCCGCAGATCAACCACGCCGGCGTCCCGGCCCTGTCGATCCCCTGCGGCACCACGGCCGCCGGCCTGCCCCTTGGCCTGCAGCTGATCGCCCCGGCCGGCCAGGACGGCCCGCTAATGGGCCTGGCCCGCCGGCTTGAACCCCTGCTGAAAGGCCTGGCATGACGCGACTTCTGCTGATCAATCCGAACACGACGCAGGCCATGACCGACCAGATGCACGCGGTCGCCAGCGCCCTTGCCGGACCCGATGTCACCGTCACCTCGCGCACCGCCACGCGCGGCGTGCCCTACATCGCCTCCCGCGCCGAGGCCCAGCTGGCCGGGGCCGAGGCGCTCGACATGCTGGCCAAGGACGTGCTGGCCCGCGACGGCAGCCGCCATGACGCGGCCATCATCGCCGCCTTCGGCGACCCGGGCATCGTCGCCGCGCGTGAACTTTTCGACATGCCCATCGTCGGCATGGCCGAGGCCTCCATCATGTCCGCCGCCCTCCTGGGCGAACGCTTTTCCATCGTCACCTTTTCGCCGGTCATGGCCCGCTGGTACGTCGATTGCGTGCGCCAGACCGGGCTAGAGGCCCGCTTTACCGGGGTCCGCTGCCCCGACCACATGCCCGACCACCTGGACAACGTGGCCGTCACCCTGCGCGCCGAGTTGATCGCCCTGTGCGAGCGGGCCGTTTGCGAGGACGGGGCCGACGTGGTGATCCTGGGCGGAGCGCCCCTCGCCGGGCTGGCCCAGCAGATCGGCAGCGACGCGCCCGGCATCCTGGTCGACCCGATCTCGGCCGCCGTCGTGCAGGCCCTTGGCCTGGCCCGTATGCAACCGTCTTATGCCCGTCGCGCCGCGCGCCCGGCCCGGAAGGGATCGACCGGGCTTGGCCCGGACCTGGCCACCATCATCGCCGGATCTACGGATGCGACCGGCTAAGCGCCCCATCCATCGCCGCCAGCAGGGCCCGGCAGGCCTCGGGCAAGGGTTGCACCAGCGTGACCGGCACCTGGTCCGCGATCCTGTCTGCGGCCTCGGCCAATGGCCCGCCCCCGATAATCACGTGATCCGCCCCGGCTTCGGCCGCCCGCCGCACCGCGCCGATCAGCGCCGCATCCAGCGCGGCGGGATCCCCCAACAGGGCCAGCGGATCGCCTTGGCTCAGGAAACATCCCAGGTACGCGGCCCCCTGCGCATGGGCGCGCATCAGGGCATCGACGGGCACCTCAAGGTCTGGCGTCGTCGTGGCCACGGCGAACCGCTCCCCCACGCACGCCGCCCGGGCCGCCGCCGCCCCGATCCCCACGACCGGCACATCCAGCCGGTCGGCCAAGGCCTCTGCCCCCGGATCGCCGAAGGCCGACACGATCACCCCCCGCGCCTCGGGCAGGATGGCCGCGCCGACCTGGGCGGCCGCCTCGGCCAGGGCCACCGCATCGGTGATCATCGGCGGCCCATCCGGGTTGGTCCATCCCTCGACGCCCGCGATGTGACGCCGGGCGATGCCCACCATGGCCTGCGTCGCCGCGGCCGAGCCATTGGGATTGATCAGAAGCACAGGTTTCATAACGAAAGGTATCCCCCATGACAGAGGAATTGGCCAGCACCCGCCTGGGCATGCTGACCCCGTCATCCAACACCGTCCTGGAACCCCTGACCGCCGCCATGCTGGCGGACCTGCCCGATGTCAGCGCCCATTTCGGGCGGTTCCGCGTGCTGAAAATCTCCATGGACGACGACGCGCTGGGGCAGTTCACCAACGACCCCATGCTTGCCGCGGCCGAGCTTCTGGCCGATGCGCAGGTCCAATCCATCTGCTGGAACGGCACCTCGTCGGGCTGGCTGGGCTTTGACACCGACCGCGCCCTGATCGCCGAGATCGAGGCCCGAACCGGCGTCAGGGCCTGTTCCGCCGTGCTGGGGATGAACGAGATCATCGGCCGCCTTGGCGCCAAACGGCTGGCCTTCGTCACCCCCTACCTGCCGGAAATCCAGTCCGCGATCCTGGCCAACTACCGCTCGGAAGGGTTCGAGGTCGTGGCCGAGCGCCACCTGAACGACGCGGGCAATTATTCCTTCGCGACCTATTCCCAGGCCCAGATCCTGGACATGTGCCGGGCCGTGGCCGCCGACAAGCCCGATGCCATCGCGGTCTTTTGCACCAATTTCCGGGGCGCCGGCGTGGCCGAAATCATCGAGGCGGAAACCGGCATCCCGGTTCTGGACAGCGTGTCGACCGCGCTCTGGACCTCGATGCGGACGGCTGGCGCGGATCCGGCGCGCGTGCGCGGCTGGGGACGGCTTTACGATGCCTGACGCCCCTTCCGGCGCGGGTGCCCTCTCCCGCAGCCCTCGCCTCTTTGCTGAACTGGAGCGCATCGGCCGCGATCCCCCGGGCATCACCCGCCCCAGCTTCGGGGCGCGGGAAAACGCCGCCCATGACATGATCCGGCGCGAGGCGGCCGACATCGGACTGGAACACCGCACCGACGCGGTGGGCAACCTCTACGTCACCCTGCCCGGCCGAGACCGCTCGGCCCCCGCCCTGATGACCGGCTCGCACATGGACAGCGTGCCCCACGGCGGCAATTTCGACGGGGCCGCCGGGGTCCTGGCCGGGCTCGAGATGCTGGACCGCCTGGCCCGGGGACCACAACCGCCCTGCGACGTGACCCTGATGGCCATCCGGGCCGAGGAAATGATCTGGTTCCCCCAGCACTACCTTGGCAGCCGCGCGGCCTTCGGCCTGCTGCCCCACGATGCCCCGGACAAGGTGCTTCGCTCCGACAGCGGGCAGACGCTGGCCCACCACATGACCGAGGCCGGGTTCGACCCGCAGCCGATCCGGGACGCCACCCGCCTGCTGGACCCCGCCCGCATCCGCGCCTTTGTCGAGCTGCACATCGAACAGGGGCCGGTGCTGGTGGACGACGGCTTTCCCGTGGGCATCGTCACCGGCATCCGGGGCAACATCCGCCACCGCTTCGCGAGTATCACCGGAGAGACCACCCACGCCGGCGCCGTCCCCCGCGCCGCCCGCAAGGACGCGGTGCGCGCCGGGGCCGAGCTGATCCTGGCGCTAGAGACCTTCTGGCTGGACGTCGACTCCTCGGGCGGCGACATGGTCCTGACCTTCGGCGAGTTCTTCACCGATCCGGCCATGCACGGGGTCACCAAGGTGCCCGGGGCGGTCCGCTTCACCATCGACATGCGCAGCCAGGACGCCGCCACGCTCGACGCCTTCGAAACCACCCTTGCGCGCGAGGCCGCCCGCATCTCGGCCAAGCGCGGCGTGACCATTGACCCCGGGCCGTCCACCCGGGCCGCCCCCGCGCCGATGAGCCCGGCCATCCGCGCAGGGTTGGACGCGGCGGCCACGCGCGCGGGCATCGCGCATACCGACATCGCCTCGGGCGGGGGCCACGATTGCGCGGTCTTCGCCGGGCTGGGCGTGCCCGTGGGCATGATCTTCGTGCGCAACGATCACGGCAGCCACAACCCTGACGAACACATGGACATTGCCGATTTCGCCCTGGCCACCGACGTGCTGACGGGCTGGGCCATGGCCGAGCTCTTTCCTGATCCATGAGGGCAAGACCGCGCCCCAACACACTGACCAACAGGCATAATCCACACCAATATCGCCCTTGAACCAGGCCGCCTGTCGCCCCAAAGTCGCGGCCGGAACAGCCACCGGAAAGGATCCGACATGCCCCATGACTTCACCGGCCAGAGGGTCCTGATCACCGGCGGCAACATGGGCCTGGGCGCCGGCGTTGCGCGCGGGTTCCTGGCCGCCGGGGCCGAGTTGATCATCGCCGGGATCGAACCCGACGTGCCCGATACCGCCGCCCGCTGGGCTCAGGAATTCGGCCGCCCCGTCACCGGCGTGACCGCCGACATCGCAAGGCCAGACGACGTTGCCCGCCTGGCCGATGCGGCCGGGCCGCTCGACGCGCTGATCAACAACGCCGGGCTGGAACTGATCACCCCGATCGCCGACCCCTCGCCCGAGGTCGACGCCACCTTCCGCCGCATCACCGAGATCAACGTGATCGGCACCTTTTCCGTCATCCGCGCCCTGCTGCCCCGGCTTCGCGACGGCGGCCGCATCGTCAACACCGCCTCTGTCTGGGGCAAGACCGCCGTGGCCGAGTTCTCGGCCTATTGCGCCTCGAAACACGCGGTCATCGGGCTGACCCGCAGCCTGGCCCATGAACTGGCCCCCCGGGGCATTTCGGTCAACGCGGTCTGTCCGGGATGGGTGCGCACCACGGCCTCGATGCGCTCGCTTGGGGAAATGGCCACGCGCAGCGGCCAGACCGAGGACACCCTGCTGGCCGAAATCACCGGCGCCCAGGCCCTGCCCGGCCTGATGGAGCCGGACGACATGGCCGAGATGTACCTGTTCCTGGCCTCCGCCGCGGCCCGCAACATCACCGGGCAATCCTTTTCCGTCGATCGCGGCGAGTCGATGTAACCTGAAGACCTGAGAGGGGGGCCCGCAACAGGCCCCCCGACCGCGTCAGTAGATCGAGCTTTGGCGGTAGAACGGCTGGTGCGTGTCGGCGTCGAAGTAGTTTTCGTAGAACTTCTGCACATGGGGCAGCAGCGCCTTGGACAGCCCGCGCCGTTCGACCTCTTCGTCGGTCAGCGCCCGCGTCAGGTCCTGGCGCAGCTTTTCCAGCGCCGCGGTCCGGTCGACGTGGGCGAACTTTCCGCCCTCGTAGATCACGTCGCCCGCGCACATGACCATGTCGACCCCGTCGCTTTTCGCCCGCTGGATGACCGCGTCCAGCACCGGGTAATCGGGATCAAGGTAGGGATAGGCCAGCTTGTCCCAGTCCATCAGCACCATGTCGGCCCCCTGCCCGACCTCCAGCGTGCCGATCTTGCCCCGGAACGCCGTCGTCTGGGCCCCGCCGGCCGTGCCCATGCGCAGCACCTGCGCGGCCGTCGGCACGCTGTCGTCCAGGCCCGGCGTGCGGTGCGCGTTCAGCACCATGCGCATTTCCTGCAGCATGTCGCGGTCATCGTTGATGCCCGCCTCGTCCATGCCCATGGCCGTGTTGACCCCGTATTTTTCCCACACGTTCAACGGCCCCACGCCCGAGCGCAGGCGGAAGTTGGACGAACAATTGTGACAGATATGGGCGCCCTTGGCCGCCACGCATTCGATGTCGGATTCGCTCAGCCAGACCCCGTGGCCCAGCGTCAGGTTCGGCCCCACCAGCCCGAACCGGTCGATATATTCCAGCGCCGTGCCCCCGCCCCGCCGCTTGGCGTATTCCTTCTGGAAGGCCGTTTCGACCAGGTGCATGTGCATCGGCGCATCGTATTTCGACGAGGCATCGGCCAGCCGCCCCAGCGCCTCGTCCGAGCACCAGTGCAGGTTCGCGGGCGCCAGCTGGATGCCCACCCGGTCCTTGTTGTGATGCTGCTCATGCAGGTGGCTGAACATGTCCATGAAATCGTCCAGGTCCATGCCGAACCGGTCGAAATGGTTGCGCATCTGCGGCTGCAGGTCTTCGGGCAGCAGCTTCACAAATTCCTGGTCGTCCATGTAGACCAGCCGGTTCTGGTCGCGCAGGGCAAAGGAATAGCTGACCCGCATGCCGATGTCTTCATAGGCCCGGATGACCTCGTTGGCCCCGGCCTCGACCTGGGTCAGGTTGCCCGGGATCCAGCCGTGGATGTGCTGAACCGTGGTCACGCCCGACGAGATCATCTCGAACGCCGAATACAGCGTATCAAGGTACAGATCGACCGCCCGGCAGACCAGCCGGGTGATGAACCACAGCTCCAGTGGCATGTCGGGCGAGCCCAGCTGCACCGGGGTCAGGCCTACGTGGTGGTGCCCGTTGATGAAGCCCGGCATCAGGATCTGGCGGCCGTTGCCCAGCTCGCGGGCATCGGGGTTTTCCGCCTTCAGCGTGTCATAGCTGCCGATCGCCGCCACCTTGCCGTCGACGACCAGCACCGCGCCGTCGTCGATTTCCTCCCAGTGATGGCGGTCATTGGGCTTGGTGAATACAGTCCGTCCACGGACAAGAGTGGTCATGGATCAGACCTCCGTTGCTTGAGTGTTGGTGAAGGCCGCGCTCAGGACGCGGCCTCCTGTTCCTGTTCGGCGAAGGCCTTGTCGACCTCGGCGCTGAGGATGGCCGTCAGGTGGCGGCGCAGGTCCTGTGCCTCGGGCGCGAAGGGGTCGCGCGGGCGCGGCAGGTCGACGGGGACGATCTCCTTGATCTGGCCGGGCCGCGAGGTAAAGACGACAACCTGGTCGGCCAGGGCCACCGCCTCGTCGATATGATGGGTGACGAACAGGACCGAGGCCCCGGACCCGCGCCAGATATCCAGCAGGAAATCCTGCATCTTGGCCCGCGTCTGCACGTCGAGCGCGGCAAAGGGTTCGTCCATCAGCAGGACCTTCGGCTCCATCGCCAGGGCGCGGGCCACGGCGACCCGCTGGCGCATGCCCCCCGACAATTCGTGCGGGCGCTTGTCGATGGCCGCGCGCAGGCCAACCCGGGTCAGCACCTCTTCGGCGATCTTGCGCCGTTCGGCCGCCGGCATGTCGCCCAGGCTCAGGCCGAAGGTGACGTTCTGCCAGACGCTCAGCCAGGGAAACAAAGACGTTTCCTGGAAGATCAGGCTGCGGTCCGGGGCCGGCCCCGACACCGGCGTGTCATAGGACAGGATCTCGCCCGAGGTCGCCTCTTCCAGCCCCGCCACCAGGTAAAGCAGCGTGGACTTGCCGCAGCCCGAGGGCCCCAGCAGCACGATGAACTCGCCATCGGCCACGTCCAGGTCGACGCCCCGCAGCGCCTCGTGGGCGCGGGGCGTGCCCGCGGCCCAGGTCTTGCCGACATTGCGGCAGGAAACGGAAATGCTCATGCCAGGGACCCCGCACCTTTGGGCAGCCAGTACAGCAACCGGCGCTGCGCCATGCGCAGACCGAAATCGAAGAAGAAGCCCAGCAGGCCGATCAGCACGATGGTGAAGAACACCAGGCCCGGGTTGAACGTGTTGCGCGCCAGCATGATCACCTGGCCCAGCCCGTATCCCACGCCCGTCGCCTCGGCGATCAGTACGACCATCCACGCCCCGAACAGGTTCAGCCGCAGCACGATCAGCAGGCCCGGCAGGATCGCCGGCAGGATCACCCGCGTGTAGATCTGCCGCTTGGACGCGCCCATGGTCCGGGCCACGTTCAGGTAATTGACGTTGACGCTGTCGATCTGGGTGATCGTGGCCAGGGTCATCGTGAAGAACAGCGCAATGAACACCATGAAGATCGCTGGCGCATTGCCGATCCCGAACAGGAAGATCGCCACCGGCAGCCAGGCCACGGGCGACACCGGCGCCAGCAGGGTGATCGTCGGCAGCGTCAGGTTTTCGACCATCTTCCAGTAGCGGATCGCGATGCCCACGCTGATCGAGATGATGGCCGCCAGCGTCAGCCCCGACAGCACCCGCATGGTCGACGAAAAGACGGTGATCGCCACCGCTTCGTAAGGCGTCGGGCCGGCGGTCGGATCGGCCCCGATCTGCCAGCGTTGGGCCGTGTTGAAATATTGCGCCTGCTCGCCGATGTTGCCCATGAACACGTGGGGCGGCGGCAGCAGCTTGGGATCCGCCAGCCCGACCAGCCAGAGAAACTCCCAGATCAGCGCGAAAAGGCCCACCGAAACGATGGTCCATCCGAACGCAACCGCCGGGCCCTTGAACCGGCCAAGCAGTGCCTGAAACCCTGAGGGGGCAGCAGAGCTGCCCCTCTCGTCGGTCGCCTGGTACGCCACCTTAGGACTTGTACTTCAGCTGGGCGTGCAGGTCGGGGTTCTCGGCGATCACCTCTTCCAGCATCGACCAGTCGATCGCGCTCGCATCGGGCTTTTCCTTGATATAGCCCATCTCCATCAGGCTGTCGGTCCGGCCCAGGATGAAATCGGTGTTGGCCCGCTGGTCCACCATCGGAGGCTGCTTGGTCGCCCCGATCACCGCGTTTTCCATCGACGTCTTGTAGTAGACGCCCACCACCTCATCCAGCACCGTCTGGGTGTCCTGTTCAAAGGCCAGCTGCGATTTCATCATCGCCTTGATCAGCGCCTTGATCGCGTCGGGGTTGGATTCGATCAGGCTGTCGCGGGCGCACAACACGCAGTCGGTGTAGTTCGGCCCGTAGATGTCCTTGCCGTCCGACAGCAGGTGGCTGCCCTCGACATCCTGCAGCAGGCTCGATGCATAGGGTTCGATCGTGCAGATCCAGTCCAGCGCCCCGGCCTTGAAGGCCTCGACCGCCTCGGGCGTGTTGCCCACGTAGCGGACGTTGACGTCCGCCATGTCGACACCGTTGGCTTTCAGATAGTCGTAGGGCAGAACTTCCAGCGTATCCAGCTGGAACGTGCCAAGGGTCTTGCCCTTCAGCTTCTCGGCCGAATCCAGCCCCGGCTGGGACACGATCGCACAGCCCTCGATGCCCGAGCCGCCGACGATCTTGACCGGCGCGCCGGCCGCGTAAAGCGCGACGAAGCTGGTGTAGGGCAGAACGCCCACGTCGACCTGGCCGGTGCCCAGGAAGGTCACGTGTTCGGCGAAGGTGGGCGTGTTGACGAATTCCAGCGTCAGCCCATCTTCCTGGGCCGTCTGGCGCGCGTGGCTCAGGAAAAGCGGCAGGTTGCAGAAGCCGGTCCCGTGCGTCGACTTGACCGACGACGCCGCCAGCGCCTCTCCGGCCAGCCCGCCGGAAATCCCCAGGGTCAGCGTCGTGGCACCGGCGGCTTTCAGAAAGCCGCGGCGGTCAAGATCCACACCCGACAGGTCCGGAAAGCTACGAGTCCCATGATGGTCACACATGTATCTGTCTCCATGTTGGTTTGGTCGAAAGCAGGCATTCCCGCCCGGCTCTGCGGCCAGTTGAAGGCAAAATTACCCTCGGAAGATCGTTCCTGAGATCATCGGAAATCAAACCAACTTACCGGTCAACAAAAATGGCATTCCATTTTTCAAAAGTGGCATGCCATTTCTTCCCACGCCCCCCGGATGCCCATTTGCTGTGCGCAGCCCCCCAAAAGAAAAACCCCGCGCGGCCGGGGTGGCTGCGCGGGGTCTCATGTTTCGAAAGGTCAGGCGTTACTCGGCCGCGATCGGCTCCTCGGCCCGCAGGCAGGCGATGCGGCGGCGCGGCGCAGGCGTCAGCACCGGCGGCAGGGCCGCGCTGCAGTCCGGCAGGGCCCGCGGACAGCGGGGCGCAAAGGAACAGCCATCGGGCTTGGTTTCCAGCGCCGGAGGCGCGCCGGGAATGGCGTTCAGCCGCTGCCCCTGCTCGACGTCATGCAGGTTGGCCGCCAAAAGGCCTTGCGTATAGGGATGCCGCCCCTCGCGGATGATCTCGCGCGTGGTGCCCTCCTCGACGATCTGGCCGGCGTACATCACGGCCACCCGTTCCGAGATCTCGACCGCCACGCCGATGTCATGGGTGACAAAGATCACCCCCATGCCAAATTCCTTCTGCAGCTCACGCAGCAGCAGCAGGATCTGGATCTGCACCGTCGCATCCAGCGCCGTGGTCGGTTCATCCGCCAGCAGCAGCTTGGGCCGGCAGGCCAGGGCCAGGGCGATCATGACCCGCTGGCGCATGCCCCCCGACAGTTCATGCGGGTAATTGTGCAGCCGCCGGTTGGCCGAGGGGATCCGCACCCGGTCCAGCATGTCGAGCGCGGTCGACATGGCGTCGTCCATGCTGACGCCCTTGTGTCGGCGCACCGATTCCGCGATCTGGCGGCCGACGGTGAACACCGGGTCCAGCGCCAGCGCCGGTTCCTGGAACACCATCGACACCTCTCCGCCCCGGTATTGCTGCAGGGCCTTGCCCTTCAGTCCCAGCACGTCCGTCCCGTTGACGTGGATTGACCCTTCGATGTCGGTCCGTTTCGGCGGCAGCAGCCCCAGCAGGGTCTTCAGCGTCACCGACTTGCCGGACCCGGATTCGCCCAGCAGGGCCAGGGTTTCGCCCTGTTCCATCGACAGCGACACGTCGTTGATCGCATGCACCGTGCGCTTGCCCTTGAAGCGCAGGGTCAGGTTCTGGATGTCGACAAGCTTGGTCATGCGGGCACCCCCTGCCCGGCCTTGGGATGGCCCGAGCTTGCGTCGTGCAGGTGGCAGGCCACCATGTGTTTCGCATTGGCCGCCAGCCCCGCCAGCTTGGGCGCATTCGTCTTGCAGACATCGGACGCGAACCGGCAGCGCGTGTGGAACCGGCAGCCCTTCGGCGGGTTGATCGGGTTCGGCGGATCGCCCGCCAGGGGCGGCTCCTTGGTGCGGTTATCGGGGTCCATCGACGGCATCGCCGAGAACAGCGAGCGCGTGTAGGGATGCGCCTGTTCCGCCCAGATTGACCCCACGGGCGCGACCTCGACCACCTCGCCCAGGTACATCACCAGGATCCGGTCCGAGATATAGCGCACCACGTTCAGGTCGTGGCTGATGAAGAT
>PAQV01000065.1 GCA_002709405.1 Paracoccaceae bacterium | reverse complement strand
GGGGGCGCTGCCCCCGTCCTTCTGCGAAGGACTCCCCCGGGGTATTTTGGAAGAGAAAGAAGCTGGAAGGCGGGATTTGCGGGGGCGTGGTCCGCGGGTTCGGGCGTGCTTGACGTGTTAAGGCCCGGTAAATCCGGGCCTGTAACATATTGATTTCGTTAGGTGCGAGTGATGTCCCACGCGTGGGACAGTTTTGTCAGGGCAGGATCGGGCCCAGCCGGTAGAGCCAGAGCATGGCCTCGCCCGGTTCGACGCCGGGCAGGGTTTCGCGGAAAATGCGGCCCATGATGCCGGCGCCGTACATGCCCGACAGGGCGCCATCGACCATGAAGCGGAACTCGGTATCGCCGCGGGGCAGGGCAAGGCCCTGTTTTTCGATGGTCAGCAGGCGGTCCATGACCATGAAATCCTGGTTGCCCTTGTTGAGGTAGAGCAGGATCGACTGGTCGGCGAAATAGGCCGCGAGGTCGCCGTTTTCCATGGCGGCCATGCCGTCGGAGTGGGAGTCGAAGGTGACGACCTCGGCATCGGTGCCGGTGTCGGAGAGGGTGTTGGTGAGGGCCTCCTGGGTGGTGGTGCCGGCGCGGACGCCGACCTTCTGGCCGTTCAGGGCAGAGAAGGAGGCCTGGGCGCCGGTGGGCAGCATCACGGCGGTGCCATCGACGAAGACGGGGATCGAGAAATCGACGAATTCGCGCCGGCTCATGGTGATCGAAGCGGCCCCGCACAGCAGGTCGATTTCTCCGTTGACGATCTTGGCGAAGCGGTTGGAAGTGTCGACGGGGACGAACTTGATCTCGATCTCGTCCAGTTCGAGCGCGCGGCCCAGGGCGCGGGCGAGCTCTCCGCAGAGCGTGACCGTGTAGCCGGCGGGCAGGCCGGCCTCGTCGACATAGGACATCGGCTCGGCATCCTGGCGGTAGCCCAGGCGGATTTCGCCTTCGGCCTTGATACGGTCAAGCGTCTGGGACGTGGCGGGCACCGCCAGGGCGCCGAGAAGGCAGGCGGTGATAAAGGAACGCAACAATGGGGTTTTCCTTTCGGGACAAGGAGGCGGTCGCCAGGCGCGAGGGCCCGCGACAGGGCTTGTGCCCTGCATACGATCCGACATGGCGCCTGGCCACCCCTGCGTGGCCATCAGCCGGAAAACGCGGGGCCACCGCCGCGATCGTCTGGGTTTTTAAGTAGTTCGGCCGGGCGGGCCCGGCGGTGCTTACCATTTGTTGGGAGTTGCGGACCTAGGGTGCCGGAAATTGCGTCCATGGAGCGTTGCATGCCCGACGACACGACATCTTCCGTGACTTCGCACCGTTCGGCCTGGCTTTGGGTGCCGCTGCCGCTGATGGTCTGCGCCCTGTTCGCCGCAACCGTCTGGCTGCGGCTGATCGGCGGGGCCGGGCGCGATGATGCGCCCGTCGTGCTGATCTATCCGCCGCACTGGACCAGGGCCGAAGCACTGGCCGCCACGGCCTCCTTGTCCGTGCCGATCGTCGATACCGGCCGCCTGCCCTTCGTGTTCGCGGTCTGGCCGGATGGGGTGGACACGGTCCGAAACGCCCGCAGGGCTGGCGCCTTGCTGGTCCTCAAATCATCTGCCCTAAGCCTTTGCGCGGGCACCTACGCCGGCCCGCCAAGCCCCGCGTCGGTCGCCCAAGCCGCTCTTCAAGGAGACTGACATGTTCCTTCTCAAATCGTCCGACACCGATCACGCTGCATCCTCTGACGGGGCACAGACGGCCCTGGATCAGCTGCGCCGGACGGCGTCACGGTTCTTTGCGATCACCCTGGTGGTGATGGGTGTCCTTGTCAGCGTGCTTGCAGCGCAATGGTCGCAGGACTGGGTTGTCATCGCCCTGATCTCGGCGGGACTGGCGGGAGTCGGTGTCTTCTATGCCTGGAAGTGCCCCGAAGCGATGGTCGCACGCCTGGCCATCACGGTTGCGCTGGCCTTCAACTGGGCGCTGGTGACCTATGTGAGCACCGGGTTCGGCGAAGGCGAATTCGTTCTGGATGGGCATATGCTGTTCTTTACGTACAGCGCCCTGGTGCTGGCCTATTTTTGCTGGCGGGCCGTGCTGACCATCGCGGGGATCGTGGTCATGCACCATTTGATCTTCAGCGTGATTGCCCCGACCCTGGTGTGGCCCACGGCCAATTACAGCTGGCATCACCTGGTCATTCACGGGGTTCTGGCCGCCGTGGTCGCGGGATCTGGCATGTCGCTGGCGACACGTGTGTCCCGGTTGTTCGCATCCAGCGCCGACGCGGTGGCAGAGGCCGAAACCCAGGCGGCCCGGGCCCAGCAAGCGCAGGTGGAACGCTCTGCGATGATGCAGCAGCTGGAAAGCGAATTCGGCAAGGTCGTTAGGGACGCCACGCGCGGACAGTTCACGTCCCGGGTGTCCGTCGATTTCGCGGACGACACGTTGACGCGCCTGCGGGACAGCCTGAACGAGATGGTTGCCATGATCAACAATGGCGTCGGCGAGACCCGGCGCGTGATCGAAAAGGTGGCCAAGGGGGATCTGTCCGACGAGATGACCGGGGACTTCGAGGGCGATTTCGAGGCGCTCAAGAACGGGGTGAATGCGACGATCCAGCAATTGTCCACCATCGTTCTAGACATCAAGGAGCGCAACGGGGACCTCGATTACCAGGCCAAGGCCCTGAGCCAGAGCGCACAGCACCTGGCCGCCCGGGCGGAAGAACAGGCCGCCGCGCTCGAAGAAACATCGACCTCGATGGAGCAGGTGTCGGATACCGTGCGGGCCAGCGCCAAACATGCCAGCGACAGTGGGGACATCGTCGATCAGACGCTGACGGACGTGGAAGGCATTGTCGAGACCATTCGCGCAAGCATGAGCGCGGTTGCCGAGATCGACGACAGTGCCCGCGAAATCGCCCGCGTCATCGGTGTGATCGAGGATATTGCCCGCGAAACCAACCTGCTTGCCCTGAACGCCGCGGTCGAGGCCGCGCGGGCGGGTGAGGCCGGCAAGGGCTTTTCGATCGTGGCCAACGAAGTGCGGGACCTGGCCACCCGGGCAGGCCAGGCCTCGAACGACGTGCGCACGATGGTCGACGAAAGCCAGCAAAAGGTGTCTCGGGGGGTGGAACTTGTGAACTCGGCCGAGACCGCGCTGGGGGATATCGTCGACCGGGTCAGCAATGTCGCCGGCCATGTGCGCCAGATCGTCGAGGATTCGACCAGCCAGGACATTGCCATCGGTCAAATCCGGGACACGGTGGCTGCGGTCGACCAGATCACCCAGGAAAATGCCCAGACAGCCGAACGTACCGCGCGCAGCGTGACCGATCTTGAAACGCAGGCCCAGGGTTTGCTGCAGGCGATTTCGATCTTCAATCTGCGTGACACGAGCACAAGTGCGGCGGCCTTGTCGGTCAATGCAGCTTGAAAGTGGAACCCGGATGCCAACGGAGAGCGAATGCCAGAGACTTGGGACCGAAGCACGTCGCGGCGTCGCCGGCCTCCAGGTTCGGCCCGCCGGGCGGCGCGTGGCATCCTAGCGATCGTCGATCAGGCTGCCACTATCATCGTCGAGAAGATCTTCGTCAATGGCGGCCTGAACCGCTCCGGCCATGGCCTCTCGTTGCTTTGGCGTGATGTCGTCGGCTTGATCGTCGGCCAGCCGGACCGTGACCTCGCGGTGAGCGAACTTGATCCCTTCGCGCGCAAAAAGCGCCCGGATTTCCTCGTAGACCTTTTTGCGCACCAGCCATTGATCCCCGGGCTTGGTCATGAACTTGACCCGGATGATCATCGCGCTGTCCTGCATTTCGATCACGCCCTGGCTTTTCAGCGGCTGAATGAAGTTGTCCCCGATCACCGGGTCCTCCAGCAACTGCTGACCCAGTTTCTTGATCAGCTTGCGCACCTGTTCCACGTCGGTGTCATAGGTCACCCGCAAGGGCAGCTTCATGATGACCCAGTCGCGCGAAAAGTTGGTCAGGACCTGGATTTCACCAAACGGGACGGTCTGCAGGGCCCCAAGGTGATGGCGCAGCTGGAACGACCGGACCGAGATCTTTTCCACCGTCCCCTTCACGTTGCCAAGGTCGATGTATTCCCCTTTGCGGAAGGCATCGTCGATCAGGAAGAACGCCCCGGAAAAGATGTCGCGCACAAGGGTCTGGGCCCCAAAGCCGATGGCGATGCCCACGACACCGGCGCCGGCGAACAGGGGCCCGACGTTGACCCCCAATTCCATCAACGCGATCAGGGCGATGGTCACGACCACGACGGCCAGGATCGCGCCCCGAAACAGCGGCAGCAGGGTGGCAAGGCGGCTGGCCCCATGAGCCCCGCCTTCGTCGCCCAACTCGGCCGTGTCATCGGCCGGGGCTTCGTCGGCGATCATCCGGTCGATCCAGATCCGGAACAGGTTGTAGGCGATGTAGCCGGCAAACAGCACGATCGCCACGTCCAGGAAATTGCCGATCAGGGTCTCGTTGATCAGCCGGTTGTCGGGCAGCCAGATCAGGACAAGCGCATAGCTGCCCGCCGCAAGGGCAAGGATCGCGGCAACCTGGCGGAAAAGGTCCTCGTACGTCATCAACCGGCGCGTCAGCGGCAGCGGGGGCGTGCCTTCCTCGGAGGCCTCGGCCGCGGCCATGTCGCGGTTGGCGTCCTCGCGCCGCCGCGCGCGGTCGAAATACCGCTCCAGCGCGTAATTCATCACCGCGTAGACCACGATCATCGTCAGGAACACCAGGTAGGCCCCGGCGTTCAGCGCGATCTTTTCGTCGCGCTCCATAACCAGGTCGTAGCTGTGCTGCAGCCAGCCGTAGATAAAGAACAGCACGAGGACCGGCGCCCAGGCCATCGACATCGTGCGCGTTGCCCAGGACACGTCCTCGGGCGCGGCCCCGCCGCGAATGGCCCGGCTGATCGGCCGCCGGTTCACCAGCACCATGGCCACGTTGGCCAGCAGGGCCACCACCGCCAACGCCACCGAAAGCAGCGCGTAGACGTTGTAGTTCAGGCCGATTTCCTTGATCCAGGTGGCAAAATACGACGTCCAGATCCCATAGGCCGTGATCACCCACAGCCAGATGTACAGGCGCTTGGCATCCTTGTCGGAAAACGCCGGCAGGCGGTATTGGGGCAGGTAGGGCGACAGGATCATCCGCCACAGGTCTCCCACCGTCCTGGTCAGGAAAAAAGCCAGGAAGACGGCCGCCACCGTGATTTCCACCGACAGGTCGTCGAGATTGCCGAACACCGCGAAGCCGGCCAGCGACACGATGATCAGGACAAAGAACGTGCCCAGCATGCCAACCAGGAAGCGCAGCACCAGGAACGGCACCTTTTCCGAATACCCCCTGGGCTTTTCCCGGATGCGCGATGTCACGTAGCCGCGCATGATGCGCTTGCCGAAGATCTCGACCATGGCCAGCCGACCCAGGCCAAGCAGGATCAGCAGGTAGACCAGAACCTTGATATAGGTCAGGATTTCCCCGTTCGGACTGGTGGCGCGCAGGATGTAGAGGACCTCGTTCACCGACACCGGCAGCGAGGTCAGCCGTTCCTCCAGCCGGTCCACGAAGGTTTCGACAGTGTGGTAGGTCTGCATGAGGCCCGAAATCTCTGCCTCGCCCGCCGCCTCGGGCTTCTGCCCGGGCTGCGAGCCACCCAGAACCGCCCCGCTGCTGTCGACCACGACTACGCTGACCCCGGCCTCGGCAGCCTGCTTGAGGGCCTCGGCCAGCGACGGGCCGGCGCCATCTGCGTTCGTGCTGTCAGAGCCCGCCGTGCCGGTCAGGCCGGGAATGACCTGCGCGTGGACCGGACCGCGCGGCAAAAGGATCAGACAGCTTAGCAGGACCACGCAAACAAGCGTGAAAATGTGGCGCATGGTGTGGCCCGCTCCCTGGCCCAAGATCGCGACAAGTTTATCCGAACGCTATCCAAGCCGGCCCCGTGGCGCAATTCGGCAAGGGGCGGCCGGGCCAAAACCGTGACATTCCGGGCAGATCCCGGGCAAAAGCGCAGGCCAAGGGGCGGGATCCGCGACATACGGGCCGCTGGACCGCCTGACAAACAGCCGCGCCGGCGGATCGGTCCGAAAATCGTCCGACTTGTCGCAGGTCATGCACCAGTCATCCATCGCCATCCGGAAGTTGGCCCGCTATGGTAAACGTGTCGTTGCGGTTGCGCTGACCCGGTCCTTGCCGCAGAAGGCGGTCACGGTGCCATGGCCGGGCAGGACCAGAGCGGCGACTTTCGAATGTTATGTCGTGCCGGGGCCGACCGGCGCGGATCCCAGACGGTGAACGGACTGATGACCGACGGCCAAGCCAACAGGCCCCTGAAGGCGGGCAGACCAAGCCCGGGCCCAACCCGTCGAGGCGCACGGCCACCGCGCGTGATGCTGTACAGCCACGACACCTTCGGGCTGGGCCACCTGCGCCGCACCCGGGCACTGGCCGCGGCGATCACCGAGGCCGACCCCGAGGCCTCGGCGCTGATCGTGACCGGGTCTCCGGTGGCGGGGCGCTTCGCCTTTCCGCCCAAGGTCGACCACGTGCGCCTGCCAGGCGTGACCAAGCTGGCCGACGGCAGCTATGCCAGCCAGGCCCTGGGGCTGGATATCGACGAGACGACCAACCTGCGGGCCGGGCTGATCGAGGTCTCGGCCCAGAACTTCCAGCCCGACCTGCTGATCGTCGACAAGGAGCCCACCGGCTTTCGCGGCGAGCTGGTGCCGACGCTGGAACGGCTTTTGTCCGAGGGCCGGTGCAAGCTGGTGCTGGGCCTGCGCGACGTGCTGGATGAACCCGACGTGCTGGTCGAGGAATGGCACCGCAAGAACGCGGTGGAGGCGGCCGAACGCTTTTATGACGAATTGTGGGTATACGGGCTGCGGTCTGTCTATGACCCGACGGCCGGGCTGCCGTTCAGCCCCGCCTTGCGCAACCGGATGGTGTTCACCGGCTACCTGCGCCGCGACCTGGTCGATCTGGGCCCACCGCCCGAGGACCCCTACGTGCTGGTCACGCCCGGGGGTGGGGGCGACGGCAAGGCGATGGTCAACCTGGTGCTGGCCGCCTACGAGGCCGACCCCGACCTGTCGCCCCGGGCGATCCTGGTCTACGGGCCGTTCCTGTCGGGCGACACGCGGGCCGAGTTCGAACAGCGTGTGCAGGCGCTGAACGGGCGGGTCGAGGCGGTGGGCTTTGAAAGCCAGATCGAAACGCTGTTTGCCGGGGCGCAGGGCGTGATCAGCATGGGCGGGTACAACACCTTCTGCGAGGTCCTGTCCTTCGACCGGCCGGCCGTGATCGTGCCGCGCACGGTGCCCCGGCTCGAACAATACATCCGCGCCCAGCGGGCCGAGGAAATGGGCCTGGTCGGCATGATCGACGAATGGCGCGACGGGCTGACCCCGCAGACGATGATTCAGGCGATCCGGGGCCTGGCCGACCGGCCGCGCCCGTCGCAGGCCTTTCCGCCGGGACTGATGGACGGGCTGGATCATGTCACCGAACGGGTCGCTGCCTTGCTGGCCCTGCGGCAGGAGTGCGCCGCCGAATGACGAAGCCCCCATCGCTGGCGGTGCTGGTGAAGGGCTGGCCCCGCCTGTCCGAGACCTTCATCGCCCAGGAACTGGTCGCGCTGGAAGAGGCCGGCCACGACATGGCCCTGTGGTCCCTGCGCCATCCGACCGACAAGACCACGCATCCGCTGCACGACCGGCTGCAGGCCCAGGTGAACTACCTGCCGGAATACCTGCGCGACGAACCGGCCCGGGTGTTGAAGGGGCTGGCCCGCGCCGCCCGCCTGCCCGGGTTTAGCGCGGCCTGGCGCGCCTGGCGGGCGGATCTGAAACGGGACCGCACGCGCAACCGGGTGCGCCGGTTCGGCCAGGCCTGCGTGCTGGCGGCTGAACTGCCCGAGGGCGTCAGCGGGCTTTACGCGCATTTCATGCACACCCCGTCCTCGGTCGCGCGCTACGCGGCGATCATGCGAGGCCTGCCCTGGGCGTTTTCGGCCCATGCCAAGGACATCTGGACCTCGCCCGAGTGGGAAAAGCGCGAAAAGCTGACCGGGGCGACCCACGGGGCCGCCTTCGGGGCGACCTGCACGGCCTTCGGGGCGGCCCACCTGCGCGGGCTGGCCGACGATCCCGCCCGGGTGGACCTGGTCTATCACGGGCTCGACATGGCCCGCTTTCCCGACCCGCCGGTGCGCAACGTGCGCGGGGCCGATGCGCCGTTCCGGATCCTCAGCGTCGGGCGGCTGGTCGAGAAGAAGGGCTTTGACCGCCTGGTCGAGGCCTTCGCCCTGTTGCCCCGCGACCTGGACTGGCACTGGGAACATATCGGCGGCGGCGGCGACAAGGCGGCCCTGGCCGCCCGGTCCGGGGCATTGAAGATCGCCCACCGGATAAACTGGCGCGGGGCGCTGGCCCAGCCCGACGTGATCGAGGCCATGCGGCGGTCCGACCTGTTCGTCCTGCCCTCGCGCATTGCCGAGGACGGAGACCGCGACGGGTTGCCCAACGTGCTGATGGAAGCGGCCTCGCAAAAGCTGCCGATCCTGTCGACGCCGGTGTCGGCGATCCCGGAATTCATCGAGGACGGGGTGCACGGGTTCCTGTCGTCGGACGATCCGCAGGCGCTGGCCGACGCGATGACCCAGATGGCGGCCGACCCGGCGGTGACGGTGGCCCTGGCCGACGCGGCCTATCACCGGCTGCGCCAGGATTTCCGGATGGAGCCGGGCATCGCCCGCCTTTCGGCCCGGCTGTCGGCCCTGTGCGGTCCCCATTCGGGTCCCCAGTCCAACCCCCGGTCCGGCCGGGGCTGACGCATGCAAGTGGCCTTCTTCGCCCCGCTCAAGGCGCCGACCCATCCCGTGCCGTCGGGCGACCGGCAGATGGCGCGCAACCTGATGGCCCTGCTGGGCGCGCAGGGGGCCGGGGTGATCCTGGCCTCGGAACTGCGCACGCGGGACGGTTCGGGCGATGCGGCCAACCAGCGCCGGCTGACCGAGGACGCGGACACCGAAATCGCCCGGCTGGACGCCACGCTGCCCGAGGACACGGCCCTGTGGGTGACTTATCACAATTACTACAAGGCCCCCGATCTGCTGGGCCCCCGGATCGCCCGCCAGCGTGGCATTCCCTACGTGCTGATCGAATCCTCGCGCGCGCGCAAGCGGTTGACCGGGCCCTGGGCCAGCTTCGCGGCGGCGGCCGAGGCAGCCTCGGACGCGGCGGCGGTCATCTTCTATCCCACCGCCCATGACCGCGAGACCCTGGACCGGGACCGCCCGCCGGGCCAGGTGCTGGCCCACCTGCCGCCGTTCCTGTCGGCCCCTGACCTGCCGCCGCCCGGCCGCCCGGTGCCTGGCCGGCTGCTGGCCGCGGGCATGATGCGGCCCGGCGACAAGATGGCGTCCTACCGCCTGATCGCCGAAACCCTGCCCGCCCTGGCGCACCCCGACTGGCACCTGCAGATCGCCGGAGACGGCCCCGCCCGCGACGCGGTGCGCACGCTGTTTGCGCCCTTCGGCGAACGGGTGCGTTTCCTTGGCCAGCTGGACCGGACCGGGCTGGACACCGCCTATGCCCAGGCCGACCTGTTCCTGTGGCCCGGCGTGAACGAGGCCTTCGGCATGGTCTACCTGGAAGCGCAATCCTTCGGGGTTCCGGTCGTGGCCCAGGACCGGCCCGGCGTGCGCGACGTGGTGGCCAGGACCTGCCCGCCCGTGGTCTCGGGCCCGGCGGGGCTGGCCATGCGCTGCGACTGGCTGCTGGAAGACCCCGCCCGACGCCAGGCCGCCAGCCTGCTCGCCCGGCGCACCATCAGCGATCATCACCTGCACCCCGCCGCCGCGCGGGCCTTCTGGGACGTGGTCGCGCCGCTTGTGAAAGGAACGCCATGACCCGCCTTGCCCTGCTGCGCCATGGCCATACCGAGTGGAACCGCGCCGGCCGAATCCAGGGCCGCAGCGACATCCCCCTGGATGCCGAGGCACGGGCCGACCTGGCCAAACTGTGCCTGCCCGCGCCCTGGGACACGGCCACCTTGTGGTCCAGCCCGCTGGAGCGCGCCCGCGACACCGCCGAACTGGTGTCGGACCGGGTCCCGGACATTGCCAACGCCCTGACAGAGATGACCTGGGGCGACTGGGAAGGTCAGCGCGGCGAGGCGCTGCTGGCCACGCCCGGCTCTGGCTATGCCCATATCGAGGACTGGGGCTGGGAGTTCCGCCCGCCGGGCGGTGAAACCCCGCGCGAGGTGGCAAAGCGGCTGACCCCCTGGCTGGCCGGGCTCGAAGGCGACACCGTGGCGGTCAGCCATATCGGGGTGATGCGCGTCCTGCTGGCCCTGGCCCACGACTGGGAGTTCGACGGCCCCGCCCCGTTCCGCATCAAGCGCAACCGGCTGTACGTGATCACGGTCGAGGGCGACCGCCTGCGCCCGGATCCCGACCCCGTCCGGCTGGAGCCCCGCTGATGCGCGTCCTGATCGTCGTCACGCACCTGCTGGGCACCGGCCACCTGAGCCGGGCCCTGACCCTTGGCCGGGCCTTCGGTGCCGCCGGGCACGCGGTCACGGTGGCCAGCGGCGGGATGCCCGCGCCGCACCTGGATCCCGGGCCGGTCACGCTGGTGCAACTGCCGCCGCTGCGCTCGGACGGGACCGATTTCACCCGGCTGCTGACGCCCGAAAACCAGCCCGCCGATGCCGCCTGGCTGGCCAGCCGGGTGGACGCCCTGCGCGCCAGCCTGTCGCCCGCCCCCGACATTCTGATCACCGAGCTCTTTCCCTTTGGCCGGCGCATCCTGCGCGATGAATTCCTGGCCCTGCTGGACGCGGCCAAGGCCCTGCCGCGAAAGCCCCGTATCCTGTCCTCGATCCGGGACATCCTTGCCCCGCCGTCGAAACCCGCCAAGGCCGCCTGGGCGGACGAGATCATCGCGCGCTACTACGACCACGTTCTGGTCCATTCCGATCCGGCCCGGACCGAATTGTCGCTCAGCTGGCCGGTGTCCGGGATGCTGGCGGACCGGCTGGCCTATACCGGCTACGTCGCGCCCGCGCCGGCCGGGCCGCATCCCGATAGCGCAGGTCTGGACGAGATCCTGGTCAGCGCCGGTGGCGGGCCGGTGGGCGACAGCCTGTTCGAAACCGCCCTGGCTGCCGCCCGGCAGGACCCGGCCCGCCTGTGGCGGCTGCTGGTGGGCGGCGGCGCGGACCGCCTGGACCGGCTGGCCGCCGCCGCTCCGCCCAACGTGCGGCTGGACCCGCCCCGCCCCGATTTCCGCCAGATGCTGTATCATGCCCGCGCGTCGGTCAGCATGTGCGGCTACAACACGGCTCTGGATGTGCTTCAGGCCGGCACCCCCGCCGTCTTCGTGCCCTTCGATGCGGGCAACGAGGTCGAACAGGGCCTGCGCGCCCAAAGCCTGCGCGCCCTGCCCGGCATGGATGCCGTGACCAGCGCCGACCTGACACCCGCCACCCTGCTGGCGGCCATCGCCCGCGTGACCGCCGCCCCCCGACGCCCGGCGGGCGACCTGCGCGACCAGGGGGCCGAGGAAACCGTGCGGACCTGCGAAGGGCTGGTGGCATGAGGCTCGACTGGTCGCCCCTCGATGCCGAGCTGGCCCGGCTGCCGGCCCCCCTGCCTGTCTGGTGGCGCGACGATGACGCGGTCAGCGACACGCCTGCGCTGGACCGACTGATCGCCCTGACCGACAAGACCGGCTGGCCCCTGCACCTGGCCGTCATTCCCGCCCATGCCGATGCCTCGCTGGTCGCCCGCCTGCGGCAGGCGCCGCGCGTGATTTCCGTCGTCCACGGCTGGTCTCACGACAGCCACGCCCCCGCCTCCGAGAAAAAGGCCGAGTTCGGGGCCCATCGCCCCGTGGCCACCATGCACGCCCAGGCGCGGGCCGGGCTGGACCGGCTGGCCGATCTGCCAAGGCTCGCGCCGATGTTCGTGCCGCCCTGGAACCGCATCGACCCGGCGCTGCTACCGCTGTTGCCCGGGGCCGGGTTCACCGCCGTGTCCACCTTCACCCCGCGCAAGACGCCCGAGGCCGCCCCCGGGCTGGCCCGGGTCAACACCCACCTGGACCCGATCGACTGGCGCGGCAGCCGCAGCCTGGTCGACCCGGACCGGCTGATCGCCCAGATGGCCCGAGACCTGGCCGACCGGCGCGAAACCCGCACCGATCCGCTTGAACCCTATGGCCTTCTGACTCATCACCTTGTCCACGACACGCCCATCTGGGATTTCGTTGATACCCTTCTCACCCGCCTGGCCGGCGCGCCCGTCACCTACTGGACCGCCCGCCCCCTGACCGATCCGGAGCCCACCCCATGAGCCGCCTCGATTCCATGCTGCGCCGCCTGACCGCCCAACGCGACGGGCTGAACTGGGCCGCCGAACAGGTCGCGGACCTGGACGGAGACGTGCTCGACCTCGGGCTGGGCAACGGACGGACCTATGATCACCTGCGCGAAATCCTGACCGGGCGGCGGATCTGGGTCATCGACCGGGTGCTGCAATGCCATCCGTCCTGCGAACCGCCCGCCGCCGATTTCCTGCAAGGCGAGGCCGCCCCGATGCTGGCCGAGCTGGCCACGCGCAGCACGGGCGTGGCGCTGGCCCATTACGACCTGGGCCGGGGCATCAAGGAAGACGACGTGGCCGAAGCCGCCGCGCTCTCGGCCGACCTGGCCCGTGTGATGGTGCCCGGCGGCCTGATCGTCTCGGGCCAGCCGCTGGTGGGCTTCACCCCATTCGAGGGGCCAAGGACCATCGCCCCCGACCGCTACCTGTTCTACCGCGCCTGACCGGCGCGCCACGTCACCCGCCCCACACGGCCGCCCGAGGGCACGCGGGGTGGGCGGGCGGGAGCGTGTCCGAGGGCGGCCGTCCCTCTCAGACGCGCTGCCCCCGGGACCATGTCGCCACCGGCACCGGATGATCCATGTCCACCCGGAACCGCACCAGGTCGGCCCGCCGTCCCACGGCCAGCTCGCCCCGGTCCGTCAGCCCGGTCGCCCGCGCCGGAGCCCCGGTCACCGCCGCCATCCCCCGGGCCATGTCGCCCCAAAGCCGGCCCAGCTGCACCGCCCCGGTCAACAGCGAAAACGGCACGTAATCCGACGACAGGATGTCCAGCAAACCGGCCTCGGCCAGGTCCTTCGCGGCCACGTTGCCGGAATGAGACCCGCCCCGCACGACATTCGGCGCCCCCATGATCACCGCGATCCCGGCCTCCCGGCTGGCCTGCGCCGCCTCGACCGTGGTCGGGAACTCGGCCAGCCGCACCCCATGACCGGCGGAGACATCCACCTGCCCGGCGGTCGTGTCGTCGTGGCTGGCCAGCACCGCGCCCAGACGCTTGCCCTCGGCCACCGCCGCCGCTTCGTTCGGCCCGCCCAGGCGGTCGTGCAGGTCATACAATTCGCCCACGTGCAGGTCGAATTCCTCCTGGCTCAGCCCGTACTTGCCGACCATGTAATCTTGGTATTTCGAGATATCCCGGAACTGCCGCTGCCCCGGCATGTGATCCATCAGGCTGACGATGCCCACGCGGTCGTCCGCCGTGAACTCGGCCAGCTCCTCGATCAGGGTCTCTGAACAGATCTCGGCCCGCAGGTGCAGGAAATGGCTGATCCGGAACACGCCCCGCGCCCGCATGTCCAGGATATGGCGCGACAGGTCGCGGGCATACTTGCCGTAAGGCGCGCGCGATCCCGTCGGAATCGACCCCACCCGCAGCGCGTCGAACACCGTGGTGATCCCGGTCGAGGCCAGCTCTGCATCATGGGCCAGGATCGCCGGTTCCAGCGGCCAGGCCACCTTGGGGCGCGGCTTCATGTGGCGTTCCAGGTTGTCGGTATGCACCTCGATCAGCCCCGGCGCCAGGTGATCGCCCCCGCAATCCACCGCCCCGCGCGGCACCGATGCGCCCTGGTCGATCTCCGCGATCTGTCCGTCGCGGATCAGCAGGCTGCCGGTCACGCATTCATCGGCCAAAACCAGCGTCGCATTGGCAAGAACCACGTCATCTGTCATCTGCATTTCGTCTTTCATGTCTTACCTGCCTCGTGCAGCCTCCGGAGTGACCGTTCATGGAATTTTCGCGCTACGCGCTTTACTTCGCCCCGCCCGACGATGCCGACTGGACCCGCCTGGGCACCGCCTGGCTGGGCTGGGACATGAAGACCGGCACCGAGGTCACGCCCCCCGACGCGCCCGGCATCGACGTGGCCGAGATCACCGCCCGCCCGCGCAAATACGGGCTTCACGGCACGATCAAGCCGCCCTTCCGCCTGGCCGAGGGCCGCACCCGGGCCGAACTGGAAGCCGCCGCCGAAACCCTGTGCGCCGGTCTGAAACCCGTGGTTCTGGACGGGCTGACCGTCGACCGCCTGGGCGGCTTTGTCGCCATGCGTCCCGAAGGCGACCCCACCCCGCTGGCCGAGCTGGCCGCGGCCTGCGTGGAAGGCCTTGACACCTTCCGCGCCCCCGCCCCGCCCGAAGAGCTGGCCCGCCGCCGGGGCGCCGGCCTGTCGCCCGCGCAAGAAGCGCACCTGCTGCGCTGGGGCTACCCCTACGTGATGGACCAGTTCCGGTTCCACATCACCCTGTCCCGCCGCCTGGGCGACGAGGGCGCACAGGTGCTGGACTGGCTGAAGACGCATCTTGACCCGCTGCTGCCCCGCCCCTTCGTGATCCCCGACATGGCGCTTGTGGGCGAAGGCCCGGATGGCCGGTTCCGCCTGATCCATCGTTACACGCTTTCCGGCTGAAGCACCGCCCGGATCGCCGCGACGGTGTCCTCCAGCGGTCCGGAATTGTCGATCTGGTGCACGCTGCGCAAGCCCTCGGGCAAGGGCAGCGACCCGCGCGACAGGCGGCGTTTCTGTTCGTCCTCGGCCTCGCGCCCACGCCCGGCCAGCCGGGCGGCCAGCACCTCGGGCGGGGCGGTCAGGGAAATCACCTGCAGTCCGGGGACGGCGTCCTGCGCGTCCAGCAGAACGGCACGGGACAGGTTGACCAGGACCGTTCGGCCCTGCGCCAGGTCGTCGAGGATCCCGCGCGGTACACCGTAGAACAGCCCGTGCGCGGGCCAGGACAACAGGAACTCTCCGGACGCCTCGCGCGCCTTGAAGGTGTCCGTGTCGACCCCGTCAAAGTCTTCTCCCCCGGCCTCGGTCGGTCGCGTGATCACCCGCCGGGCCAGCAGGACATTGGCGTCCGAAGCGGCGAAGGCCTCCATCACGCTGTCCTTGCCAACGCCCGACGGCCCGACCACCGCGACAAGGCGGCCCGTCTTGCCGGTCTTGCCGCCCATCATGCAGCTCTGGCCGGGGTAAAGACCGACACGTCGATTTCGCGGTCGCAGACGACCTCGCGCGCGGCGATGTCATGGAAAATGCCCACGATGGCCGCGCCCCGGGCCTTGGCCTCGGTGATCAGGTCCAGCACCACCTGGCGGTTGCCCGCGTCCAGGCTGGCGGTCGGTTCGTCCAGCAGCAGGGCCGGGTAATCGTGGGCAAAGCCACGGGCGATGTTCACGCGCTGCTGTTCACCGCCCGAAAAGGTGGTCGGGCTCAGCGTCCACAGCGCCTCGGGGATGTTGAGCCGGGACAGCAGCTCTCCGGCCCGGGCCCGGGCCACCGATGCATCCGTGCCCACGGCCAGCAGCGGTTCGGCCACCACGTCCAGGGTCGACACGCGGGGCACCACGCGCAGGAACTGGCTGACATAGCCCAGAGTGTTGCGGCGCAGTTTCAGAATCTCGCGCGGCTCGGCCGTGGCCACATCGACGCCCCCGACCAGGATCCGGCCCGAGGCGGCCAGGTAATTGCCATAGATCAGGCGCATCAGGGTCGACTTGCCCGCGCCCGACGCGCCGGTCAGTGCGATGCATTCGCCCGGGGCAACGCGCAGGGTGGCGCCCTCCATGACGGACAGCACGGTGCCGCCCTGGTTGTGCAGGATGAAGCTTTTGGCGACGTTTTCCAGTTCGATCATCGCGAAGACCTTTCTTGCGCTACAGCCAGCGGCGCCATTTGAAGATTGCATAGGCCAGGACGGCGGAGCCCGCCATGACCGCGAGGGCGATCGGGTAGCCCCAGGGAGAGTTGAGCTCGGGCATCCGGGCAAAGTTCATGCCGTAGATCGAGGCGATCAGGGTCGGCGGCAGGAAGAAGGTGGCCACGATCGAAAAGATGCGCATCGTCGTGTTCTGGTCGACCGAGATCAGGCCAAGGGTCAGGTCGGTGGCAAAACCGATGCGTTCGCTGACCGAGGCGCTGTGTTCCATCAGGGCCCGGATGTCGTGCTGGATGCCGTCGATGATGTCGACGATCCGTGCTTCGGCGGGGCCGTGGGTCTGCCGGTGAAAACTGAGCGCGCGCTCGATCGACAGCAGGGCCAGGCGGACCCGGCCCAGCAGTTCTCCTTGCTGGCCGAGGCTTTGCAGCAGGGTGCGCAGGCGGTCCGGTTCGCGGCTGGCGTCCTTGTCTAGCGCATCGGCCAGCAGGTGATCCAGCGCGTCGCCGATACCCTCGATCAGGTCGGCCTGTCGGCCGATGATCTCGTCCAGCAGGCCCAGGGCAATGTGGTGCGGCGAGGCGCAGCCGGCGGCCGAGGTGGCGGCATGGTCGGGATAGGTGTCGAACGGGCGCGGAGCGTGATGGCGAACGGTGATCAGCCGGGTCGGGGACAGGATGAAGCTGACAGGCAGGGCGCGGGCCGTCCGGCCTTGCGCCGTGCCATCGCCCGGGCCCGTCACCTGGCCCTTCTCCTGGCCCGTCACCTGTCCGGTCAGGACCACGGTCATGTAGTCGGTCTCGTCCAGGCGAAAGAGCCGGCTGGAAACCTCGATCTCGCGCATGTCGGCAAAGCTGGGCATGGAGATGCCCAGCCGGTCCAGCGCGGCGGCGTCGGTGTCGTCGGGGTCGGCGACGTCGATCCATGCGGCCCCGGCCGGGTCGGAGCCGGCTGGCAGGGGGGCAAGTTTGCCCCCGGCGTTGGAATAAAGCCGCATCATCCCGGGTCAGACCTGCAGGACCGACGAGACCAGCAGCTGGGTATAGGCATGCTGGGGATCGTCGAGCACCTGGTCCGTCAGGCCGGATTCGACCACATGGCCGTCTTTCATGACCATCAGCCGGTCGGCCAGAAGGCGCACGACGGCCAGGTCGTGGGTGACGATCAGGGCGGACAGGCCCATTTCCCGGACCAGCCCGCGCAAGAGATCAAGAAGCCGGGCCTGGACCGACACGTCCAGCCCACCGGTCGGTTCATCCATGAAGACCAGCCGGGGCCCGGTGACCAGGTTGCGGGCAATCTGAAGGCGCTGCTGCATGCCGCCCGAGAAGTGCGAGGGCCGGTCGTCGATCCGGTCGGCGTCGATTTCGACGCGGCCGAGCCAGTCCTGCGCCGAAGCGCGGATATTGCCGTAATGGCGGCCACCGACGGCCATCAGCCGTTCGCCAATATTGCCGCCAGCGCTGACCCCCATGCGCAGGCCTTCCCGGGCATGCTGATGGACAAAGGCCCAATCGGTACGGCCCAGCATGCGGCGGGCGGGTTCCGACATGGTCACGGTGTCGACGGGGCCATCGGCGCGGGTATCGAAGATCACCTGTCCGCTGTCAGGCACCAGGTGGCCGGCCAGGCAATTGAGCAGGGTCGATTTCCCGGATCCGGATTCACCGACGATGCCCATGACCTCGCCGGGGTAGAGGTCGAAAGACACATCCCCACAGCCGATGCGGCCGCCATACAGCTTGGATACGTCGCGGACTTGCAACAAGGGCGTCATCGGTCATCTCCTGCATGAGAATTTTCGGCGAAAATTCTCGATCGACATTTTTCTTCGAAAAATGTTTTCCCAGCCATCAGACGGTCTCCCCGGCCAGACGACCTTGATGCCCGGCCTCGCGGCGGGACCGGCAGTAATCCGTATCCGAACAGACGAACATCCGGTTGCCCGCGTCGTCCAGGATCACCTCGTCCAGGTAGCTGGAGTCCGATCCGCACAATTCACAGGAATGGTCTGCCTTGCTTGCCTCGAACGGGTAATCCTCGAAATCCAGGCTAACCACTTTCGTCCAGGGCGGCACCGCGTAGATGCGCTGCTCACGCCCCGCCCCGAACAGCTGGATCGCCGCCATTTCCATCTTGGGATTGTCGAACTTGGGGATCGGCGACGGGTCCATCACGTAGCGGTCGTTGACCATCACCGGATAGGCAAAGGCCGTGGAAATGTTGCCGTGGCGCGAGATGTCTTCGTAAAGTTTCACATGCATCAGCCCGTATTCCTCGAGGCTGTGCATTTTCCGGGTCTCGGTCTCGCGCGGTTCGAGAAACCGCAGCGGTTCGGGGATCGGCACCTGGTAAACCAGCACCTGGTCTTCGGTCAGGTCGACCTCGGGGATACGGTGGCGGGTCTGGATGATGGAGGCCTCGGTGGTCTCTTCGGTCGTCGCCACGCCCGCCGTCCGCTCGAAGAACTTGCGGATCGACACCGCGTTGGTCGTGTCGTCGGCCCCCTGGTCGATCACCTTCAGCGTGTCATCCGGCGTCAGCGTCGCGGCCGACACCTGCACCCCGCCGGTCCCCCAGCCATAGGGCATCGGCATCTCGCGCGAGGCAAAGGGCACCTGGTAGCCCGGCACCGCCAGCCCTTTCAGGATCGCCCGGCGGATCATCCGCTTGGTCTGCTCGTCCAGGTAGGCAAAGTTGTAATCGTCCATCAGGCTCATTGCGCGGCCTCCTGTGCGGCAGCGTTGTCGGCCGCCTCGCGGCGCATCTTGCGCACCAGTTCCAGTTCCGACTGGAAATCCACGTAATGCGGCAACTTGATATGTTCGAGGAACCCGGTCGCCTGGATGTTGTCGCAATGGCTCAGCACGAATTCCTCGTCCTGGGCCGGGGCGCCCTTGAAGTCCTCGCCCAGTTCTTCCCAGCGCAAAGCCCGGTCGACCAGCGCCATGGAAATGGCCTTGCGCTCGGTCTGGCCGAAGACCAGCCCGTAGCCCCGGGTGAATTGCGGCGGCTCGGTCTTTGAGCCGGCGAACTGGTTGACCGTTTCACATTCGGTCAGCTGGACCTCGCCGATGTCGATGGAAAAGCCCAGCTCGGGGATCTCCATTTCCACGTCCACCAGGCCGATGCGCAATTCGCCCACGAAGGCGTGGTTCTTGGCATAGCCGCGCTGGGTCGAGTAGGCCAGCGACAGCACGAACCCCTCGTCCCCCCGGGCCAGGGCCTGCGCCCGGGTCGCCCGGTCGGCCGGGTAGGACATCGGCTGCCGGGTGATGTCACGCGGTTCGGTCTCGTCGCGCGGCTCGGTCTGGATCAGGTCCTCGCCCTGCAGAAAGCCGGTGATATGGGGCGTGGGGTCGGTGCGGCCCTCGGATTGCGGGGCCGTGGCAGGCTCCCCCTCGGCCGCCAGCTTGAAATCCAGCAGCCGGTGCGTGTAGTCGAACGTCGGACCCAGCACCTGCCCACCCGGCGCTTCCTTGAACGTGGCCGAGATCCGCCGGTCGCAGCGCATCTCTCCGGTCTCGACCGGCACCGTCGCGCCGAACCGCGGCAAGGTGGTCCGGTAGGCGCGGATGAGGAAGATCGCCTCGATCAGGTCACCCCGCGATTGCTTGATGGCCAGGGCGGCCAGGTCGGGATCATAGAGCGAGCCCTCGGCCATCACCCGGTTCACCGCAAGCGACAGCTGTTCGCGGATCTGGGCAATGGACATCTCGGCGACGGAGAGATCTCCGCGCCGTTCTTCGGCCAGCCAGGCATGGGCATTGTCAATCGCCCGCTCGCCCCCTTTGACGGCAACATACATGTCTCAGCCCTCCCGGACGGCGGTGCTGCGGGGCAAGGCGGCAACCTGGTCCCCGGCGGTGAAGAAGAAATCGAGCCCCAGCGGATAGAGCGCATGGTTGGCGGCAAAGGCCGCGGTTTCGGGCAAGCTCAGATGGGCGGTGTCGCGGATGCCGGGCCCCTCAAGAACCGCGCCAGAGGCCGTCAGCGCGTTGCATTCCACGATCAGGCTGGCGGACCGGTCGGGGTATTCCGGCGTGCCGATGGGGAATTGCGAGACCGGCGACAGGTCGGCCCAGGAGCCCACGGCAAAGACGGCATCGGCGGGTGCGACGATGGGCGCGCCGGTGTGGAAGGCGACCCACTCACGCACGGCCGGCGTGTCGCAGGCCCCGGCCAGGTGCAGGCCGGTTTCCGGATCGCAGAGCGTCAGGATCAGGGTGCCGGCGGCGACCGACAGGGGGGCGGGGGGCGTGGCCTGGGTGACGGAGCGGATCTCGCCGGGGCGGGCCATGACGGTCATGATCGCGCGAAAGGCATGGGCGGCATCGACGGGCGCGTTGGCGAAGCCTCCGGTCAGGGCGGCGGTGGCGGTCATGCGTTGTCTCCCCGGACCATGGTGAAGAAGTCGACCTTGGTGGCCGCGGCCTTGGCGGCGCGGGTCTTTGTGCGGTCGGCCATGAGGTTGCCGAGGGGGGCGAGGATGCGCCCCTGGATCTCGGCCGCGGCCCCGGTCTGCATCAGGGCGTCGATCAGGGCGGCGGCCTCGGCCTTGGGCTTGGACCGGCCCTGGACATAGGCATGCCCGACGGTGCCGTCCTGCAGCGACAGGGAACAGCGGGTCACGGTCATTTCGCCAAGGTTGAACGGGGCTCCGGTGCCACCTAGCCGGCCGCGAACCATGACGCCCCCAGCTTCGGGCGCGCGCAGCCAATCGAAGGCGGGCGCCGTCCCATAGGCGCGCCAGAGGTCAAGAAGATCGGCCTCCGGCGCCTTGGCCAGAAGGCTCATCCACGCCTTGCGGCGCTCGGTGTCGGTGGTCTCGTCGGCCATATTGTCCTTGCCCGGTTGTTGGATGATACTATACAACTATACAAATAATAGACATCCCGGGCGGGAGTCGCAAACAGAAAGAATTGAAAGTTTCATGACAGCGGAGGCGAAAGCGTGGCGCGCACACCGATCTGGCAGACGATCAAGCGATCGCTGACGGCAGATATCGCCGAGGGCCGGTTTTCGACAGGCGACCGGCTGCCGACCGAAGCGCAACTGGCCGGGCGCTTCGGGGTCAACCGGCATACGGTGCGCCGGGCGCTGGGGGCCATGGCGGAAGACGGGCTGGTGCATTCGCGGCGCGGGTCGGGGGTGTTCGTGGCGGCGACACCGACCGATTACGCGATCGGGCGGCGGGTGCGGTTTCATCAGAACATCGAGGCCAGCGGGCGGACGCCGGGCAAGCAGGTGCTGTCGCTGACCAGCCAGGCGGCAGGGGCCGACGAGGCCCAGGCGCTGCAGATCGAGCCGGGCGCGGCGGTGCATGTCTACGACGGGTTGTCGCTGGCGGATGGCCAGCCCGTGGCGGTGTTCCAGTCGATCTTCCCGGCCGCGCGCTTTCCCGATCTACCGGCAGCGCTGGAGGAAACGGCGTCGGTGACCCAGGCGCTGGCGGCCTGCGGGGTGCCCGATTACACGCGGGTGTCGACACGGATCACGGCCAAGGAGGCCACGGCCACGCATGCGCTGCATTTGCAGATCGCGGAAGGTGCGCCGATCCTGCGGACGGTCAGCATCAATGCCGATCCGGACGGGGTGCCGGTCGAATTCGGGCGGACGTGGTTTGCCGGGGACCGGGTGACGCTGACGGTCGGCGAGGACTGATTGCCGGACGCTGGTGCGGGCGGCGACGTCGGGCCGGGGTATTTTTGAAGAGAAAGAAGCAGGATGGAGGCGCCCCGGCGGCGCGGGGTGGGCGTGTGGCACGGGTGTCGCCAGCGAGAGGTCGACAGGGTGGGAGCGCTGCCGGGGCGTCTTCAGCCGTCGTGTTTTTCCAGGAAGGCTTCGGCGGAGAGGGTCCTGAAATCCGGCAGGGCGATCCGCAGGGTGGCATGGTCCCAGTTCCACCAGGCCAGCGCCATCAGGCGGTCGGCCAGGTCTTCGGGCAAGCGGCGGCGCACCGGCTTGGCCGGAACGCCCGCGACGATCGTGTAGGGGGCCACGTCCCTTGTCACCACGGCTCCGGATGCGACGACGGCCCCGTCTCCGATCGTGATCTGGGGCTTCACCTGGGCATTGTGGCCGATCCAGGTGTCATGGCCGATGCTGGCGGTGCGGGACGCGCGGTGGGCGAACCAGTCGGCGTCATGGTCGACATCCGGCCAGTAATCGGCGGACCGGTACAGGAAATGATGCAGCGAGGCCTTGTCCAGCGGGTGATCCGTCGCCCCCACCCGCACGAAGCTGGCGATGTTGGCGAACTTGCCCACCTTCGCATTGGCCAGGTCGCACATGCGGTCGCAATAGGAGTAATCTCCCATGTCGACATTCATCACCCGGCTGCCCGCGCCGATTTCGACCCAGGCGCCGAATGTCGATTGCACGACCGCGCAATCGTCGTGGATCAGTGGCTCAGAAGCGGACAGGCGCTTGGTCAATGGCCGCTCTCGTCGCCGGAGATCAGCTTTTTCCGCAGCCAGCCCGAGGCCCAGTCCATCAGCATGACCATCAGCACGATGAGAACGATGTAATAGGCCACTTCTTCCCAGTCCTTCTGCGTGATGATCGCCTGGGTCAGCATCAGGCCGATGCCGCCGCCGGTGATCGCCCCGATGATCGTGGCGCTGCGCGTGTTGGATTCAAGGAAATACAGCAGCTGGGACAGCAGAACCGGTGTGATCTGGGGAATAACGCCGAAACGATAGCGCTGCAGCGGCTTGGCCCCGGTCGAGGACACGCCCTCGATCTGCTTGTCGTCGACGTTTTCCAGCGCCTCCGAGAAGATCTTGCCGAAGGTGCCCGTGTCGGTCAGCAGGATCGCCAGGGAACCGGTCAGCGGCCCCGGCCCGAACGCCCGGGCCAGGATGATCGTCCAGATCAGCGCATCGACCCCGCGCAGGAAATCGAACACCCTGCGCACGGCAAAGCGCACGGGCATCAGCAGAGAGAAGTTCCGGGCCGCCAAGAAGGCCAGCGGCAGGGCAACGATGGCCGCGCCGAAGGTGCCCAGGACGGCCATCAGGATGGTTTCACAGATCGCCCAGGCCACGTCCTTGTGGCGCCACATGGCGTTGTTCCAGAAATCGCTCCAGATCGCCCCGGCCTCGCCGGCAAAGGCCAGGCCCATCAATTCGCCCGGCTTGGTGCCGTGGTAGGGGCTGTCGAGCGTGAAGAAGAACAGCTCCCAGCCGAAGAAATAGCGGAAGACTTCGGTCCGGTTGCGGGTGACGGTCAGGCGGCCGGCCTCGGTCTGGATATCCAGCCGGTTCTTCGACGACGAGATCCAGTCGGGCAGGTCACCGTCCGGGAAGACCGGGTTCACCCCGCCCGACCGGGTCGGCTGGGCGGTGACAAGGCCATAGCCGGGGATCTGGAAGCTGACGAAGTTGTCGGCCCCGAAGGTGACCAGGTAGCCATCCTCCAGGTCGACCACCGTTTCAGGCCCGAGCGCCACCCAGGACGGCCCGGTGCCTTCGGCGTAGCTGCCCTTGCGCTCGCCTTCGATGGCCACGGATATCTCTCCGGACCGGTTGTCGCGGGTGACATGGGTCTTGTAGCTGTAGCTGTCCGACACCAGGGTCTGGGCCTTGTCCATGCTGGCCCGCTGCGCCAGCCCCGGCACGTCGAAGGCAAAGAAGACATAGACCAGGTAGACCAGCACCAGGGCCGGCAGGCCGAAGTTCATCAGCCGCTTGCGGCGGAACAGGTGGTCGGCCCGATCCTTCAGGTCGCTCGTGTCCAGGTTGGTGGCAAAGGTGCTCATGCAGAGGTCCCATGGGTCAGCCGGTCGCGCAGCACACCGGACAATTGGTCGACCACGACGATGGTCAGGAACAGCAGCAGGAAGATCGCGGTGGCCTGATCATAGCGCCCCTGCCCCCAGGAAATGGTGTTCTTCAGCTCGTAGCCGATGCCGCCTGCCCCGACGAACCCCAGGATGGCCGAGGCCCGGATGTTGATCTCAAAGCGCAGCAGGGCATAGCTGACATAATTCGGGCCGACCTGGGGGATCACGCCCAGGTACATGCGCTGCGCCCAGGTCGCGCCGACCGAGGCCAGGCCCTCGACCGGTTTCAGCGACACGTTTTCGTTGACCTCCGAGAACAGCTTGCCAAGCGCGCCCGAGGTATGGATGGCAATGGCGATCATCGCCGGGACCGGGCCTCCGCCCAGCACGAAGATCAGGACAAGGGCGATGACGATTTCCGGGATGGCCCGGCAGATGTCCATGAACCGGCGGAAGACGGGGATCAGGGCGGGCCACGGGGCCAGGCCACGGGTCGACAGCAGCGACAGCAGGGTGCCGCCCAGCAACCCGATCAGGGTAGAGGCGGCGGCGATGTTCAGGGTCTCGACCAGGGAGGGGAGGTATTGAACGAAATATCCGGGCAGGGCCGTCAGGTTCTGGGCCGCCTCGCCCAGCACTTCCTTGGGATAGTCGAAGATCCGGTGCAGCCCGTCAAAGAAGCCGCCGGCATTGCGCGCATCCGCCGTGCGGAACCCCGCGGCCATGAGCGCCACGAAGATGAACAGCATGACGAAACTGTAAAGCCGGCGGCGCTGTGCCATGGCCATGTAGTCGGCCTGGATCGTGTTGACGCGCGCATCAGGGCCGGGACCGGCCGTCGTGTCTGCCATGGAAGGGATCCTCGTTCGGGGTCTGTGGCGGGCACAGAAAAACGGGGCCCGGCGAACCGGACCCCGCGGTACTCGTTAATCGCGTCAGCCGCCCACGGACTTGCGGGCTTCGATGATGATCTCGTAGGCATCGTGGCCGATCGGCTGGAAGCCAAGCGCCTCGCCGGCGGCAACGCCGTAGAAGCAGTCTTCGTCCTTGTCCTTCAGGCCGGCCATCAGGGCGGTCATCTTTTCCTTGGCATCAGCCGGCAGGGCCTTGCGCAGGACGACCGGGCCTTCCGGGATCGGCTTCGATTTCCAGATCTGGACCAGCTCGTTCATGTCGATCAGGCCGGCGTCGACGGCCTTGCGCAGGGCGCCCGAATTATAGCCGTCTTCCCACTCGCCCAGGCCGTCGGCCCAGGTCACACCGCCGTCGATGTCGCCGTTGAACACGGCAACGATGGTCTGCTCGTGACCGCCGGTGAACTTGACCTCACCGAAATAGTCGCCCGAGTCCATGGTGGCGCCGGTGGCCATCGGGATCTCGATCGAGGGGATCAGGTAGCCGCTGGTCGAGTTGGGATCGCCGAAGCCGAAGACCTTGCCTTCCATTTCTTCCAGCGAGGTGATGCCGCTGTCGGCGCGGGCGAACCCGATCGAATGATAGCCGTAGGAGCCGTCGGTGTTGACCTTGACCAGCACCGGCTCGACGGCCTCGGGGTCGGTCAGGTAGGTCTTGGCATAGCCCGACGCGCCCAGCCAGGCCATGTCGATGGTGCCGCCCAGCAGGCCCTGGATGACGCCGTTATAGTCGGCAGGGGCGAACAGCTTGACCGGCACGCCCAGCTCTTCCGAGGCATAATCGGCCAGGCACTGGTTGTTGTTCAGCCGGTCCTGGGCGTTCTCGCCACCCAGGATGCCGATGCGGAATTCCTCGATCTCCTGGGCGAAAGCCGGAGCGGTCAGGGCCGTGGTCGCCACGACGGCAGCAAGCATTTTTTTCATCTTTTCAGGGTCCTCTGGTTAAAGTCCGCCCGGTTCGGTCGCGTGGTGCCCGGCGCGGTGATGAAGGGGATCAGACGTAGGCTTCGGCTTCGCGGCGCGCGGCCTCGGTCCGGTCGAGCGTGCCGATCTCGGTCGAGGTGGCCGCTTCCGAGAAACTGGCGTCCGCGCCATAGATCTCGCGGGCGACGCCCGTGGTCAGCTGGTCCGGCAAGCCGTCGAACACGATGCGGCCGGCCCGCATGCCGACAACGCGGTCGCAATAGCGGCGCGCGGTGTCCAGCGTGTGCAGGTTGCAGATGACGGTGCGCCCGTCTTCCTCGTGAATGCGGCGCAGGGCCTCCATCACGGTCTGGGCGTTCATCGGATCAAGCGAGGCAATCGGTTCATCCGCCAGGATGATGCGCGGATCCTGCATCAGGGCCCGGGCGATGGCCACGCGTTGTTGCTGCCCGCCGGACAGGGCCTCGGCCCGCTTGGGCGCGTGCTCGGCAATGCCCAGCCGGTCGAGGATCTCGATCGCGCGATGGATATCGGCGGTGGGATAGAGGTTGAACATCGTGGCCAGGGTCGACCGCTTGTTCAACGTGCCGTGCAAAACGTTCGAGACAACGTCGAGACGCGGCACCAGGTTGAATTGCTGAAAGATCATGGCGCATTCGGATTGCCAGGCCCGTTTTTCGGCCCCTGTCAGGGCGGTGATCTCGCGGCCCTCGAAGGTGATGGACCCCTCGCTGGCATCTGCCAGCCTGTTGATCATCCGCAACAAGGTCGATTTCCCGGCCCCGGACCGGCCAATGATGCCGATCATCGCCGGCTTGTCCACGTCCAGCGTGGCAGCGTCCACGGCGGTATTCCGGCCGAAAGTCTTGGTCAGTTTGTCAATGCGCAGCAAGGCGTCGCTCCATCCGTCACGGGAGCGACCTATCGGCGGTCCCTCACCGGAATGTGTCGGAACGACAAAAGTTTTGTGACAGCGGACCGTCTTCCCAGGGCAATCAGGGGGCGTTGCCCCCTCTGCGCCTGACGGCGCATTCACCCCCAGGGTATTTTTCAAAAGAAAGAAGCAGCAGCGCGCCTGGGCTTCTTTCTCTTTCGAAATACCCCCGCCGGAGGCATCGCGCGCAAGCGCGATCTACTTCTGGATCCGCCGGAAGACACCGGTGGCCGTGGCGACCAACCGTCCGTGCTGGTCGACGACATCCCCGTTCACATAGGCGATCTTTCGACCTCCGCCCGCGGGATGGCCCGTCGCGGTGACGCGCTGGCCCGTACGTGCGCCGGAGACGAAGTTGACCGTTAGCGAGACGGTCACCAGGGGTGTCTTGACCGCGTCTTCTCCGGCCCCGCCCTGGTCGGCGAACATGCGTGATGCCGTGAACCCGCAGGCGGCGTCCAGAAGCATGGCCGTCAGGCCCCCGTGCAGCATGCCGACGCGGTTCGTGTGATCTTCGGTGATATCCAGCCAGGCCCGGCCCTTGCCGTCGGGCTGGCCGATGTCGACCACGTAACCCACCAGGGACTGGGTGCCGGATTGGTCGGTGATGAGGCCCGAGGCATCCGCCCCGGGCATGTCGTAGCCTGTGCCGTCAGGCGGCGGCGCTGAGGTCAATGAATCGCTCCAGATGATAGTCGGTGTCACCGAAGCGATGATCGGTCATCACGATGCGCTTGGCGATATGGGCGAGTTCATATTCCCGGGTCATGGCAATTCCGCCATGCATCTGGATGGCCTCTTCGGCGACCAGCCGGCCGACCCGTCCGACCAGGTTGCGCGCGGCGGCGCATTCCAGGTCGCGGATCCGGGCCGGCGCGCCCAGGTGACCGGCGGCATTGATCACCGCCGAGCGGGCCTGTTCCAGTTCGATCAGCATGTCCGCCACGCGGTGCTGCAGGGCCTGGAAGGTGCCGATGGGCCGACCGAACTGCTGACGGGTGACCAGGTATTCGCGGGTCAGGTCCGTGGCCGTGGTCATGGCTCCGAAGGCCTCGGCCGACAGCGCGACATGGGCATGGGCCACGGCTGCCTCGATCGTCGGGAAGGCCGCGCCCGCAGCCCCCAGGCGCGTGGCGGGGGTGTTATCGAGCGTGACCTCGGCGGCCCGCCCCCCGGCCAGCAGGGGATAGCCGCGCAGGGTCAGGCCCGGGGCATCGCTGTCGACCAGGAACAGCGAGATCCCTTGCAGATCATCCGTGCTGCCGCTCTCGCGGGCCGACACGATCAGGCAGTCGGCCGCTTCGGCATTGACCACGACCGCCTTGCGGCCGGTGATCTTGCCATCGCTCACCGTGGTTTCCACCCGGCTCAGGTCATAGCGCGAGGTCGGCTCGGTATGGGCGAAGGCCAGGTGCAGCGTGCCGGCGATGATCTCTTCGATCATGCCCTTCTGGCTGTCGCCGCCCAGGCCCGAGATCAGCCGGCCGCCCAGGATGCCCGTGTCCAGGAAGGGTTCGACCACGCCCGCGCGGCCCAGTTCCTCGAACACCACCGAGATATCGAAACCCTGGCCGCCGAACCCGCCTTCGTCTTCGGTGAACAGCGCCCCGATGACGCCCAGCTCGGCCAGTTCACCCCAGATCGCGCCCGACATCCCGCTGTCGCTGTCCAGGATGTCGTTGCGCACCTTGGTCGTGTACTTGTCGGACAGGTAGCGCCGCAGGGTGTCCCGCAGCATCTGCCGCTCTTCGGTCAGATCGAAGTTCATTTCGCCCCTCCCAGGCTGACCTTTGCAATGATCCCGCGCTGGATCTCGTTCGAGCCGCCGAAGATCGACAGCTTGCGATTGTTGAAATATTGCGGCGCCGTCTTGGCCGCGTAATCGGGCCCGATGGGATCGTTGTCGCCCTCGACGGCCTCGGACGGGAACGGCATGGCATAGGGCCCCGCCGCGCGCCGGGCGAGGTCGTTGATCTCCTGGCGCAGGATGGTGCCCTTGACCTTCAGCATCGAGGCCTCCAGCCCCGGCGCCCCGCCGGCCGCCGTCTGGGCGATGACCCGCAGGTTGGTCGTGGCCATGGCCTTCAGGTCGATTTCCACGCTGGCCAGCCGGGCGGCGAAATGCGGATTGGCGATCAGCGGCCGACCGCCCTGCATCTCGGCTCTGGCCATGCGCTTGACCGTGTCCAGCCCGGCCTGGGACGACCCGACCCCGGCGATATTCGTCCGCTCGTGGGTCAGCAGGTACTTGGCATAGGTCCAGCCCTTGTTCTCTTCGCCCACAAGGTTATCCACAGGCACGCGGACATTGTCGAAGAAGACCTCGTTCACCTCGTGCACGCCATCCAGCAGGATGATCGGGCGGACCTCGATGCCCGGGGTGTTCATGTCGATCAGCAGGAACGAGATTCCCTCCTGCTGTTTCACGTCCGGATCGGTGCGCACCAGGCAGAAGATCCAGTCAGCGTATTGACCCAACGTCGTCCAGGTCTTCTGACCGTTGACAATATAGTGGTCTCCGTCCCGCACCGCACGCGTTTTGAGCGAGGCGAGGTCCGATCCGGCCCCCGGTTCGGAATAGCCCTGGCACCACCAATCGGTGCCATCGAGGATGCGCGGCAGGTAGTGGTCCTTCTGCGCCTGGCTGCCGAATTTCATCAGCACCGGGGCCAGCATCGACAGGCCGAACGGGATGATGCGCGGCGCGTTTGCATAGGACGACTCGACGTCAAATATGTGCTTTTGCACCGCATTCCATGCACAGCCGCCATATTCGACCGGCCAGTTTGGGGCCAGCCAGCCGCGCGCGTTCAGGATCGCGTGCCAGCGTTCCATGTCGCCCTTGGTCAGCTCTTCGCCGCGCCGCACCTTCTCCGAGATCTCCTTGGGAAGTTTCTCGTCCAGAAATGCGCGCACCTCGTCGCGGAACGCCAGTTCCTCTTCGCTGTAGTTCAGATCCATGTCGGTCCTCCCGTGGCGGGTCCTAGCCCGCCGCCTCCTTGTTCAGATCCTCGAAGCAGCGCCCCTCGGCCACAAGCTGTTCCAGCAGGGGCGCGGGCTGCCAGAAATGGTCGTCCTCCTCGGCGGCCCAGGTGCGGATGTCGGCCAGAAGGCCCGGCAGGCCTTCCATGTCGGCCCATTTCAGCGGCCCGCCCCGGTAGCGGGGGAAGCCATAGCCATAGAGCAGGGTGACATCGACATCCAAGGGCCGGCGCGCGATGCCCTCGCCCACGACCCGGGCGGCCTCGTTGACCATGGCGGCCATGTAGCGGCGCACGATCTGGTCATCGGTGAAGTCGCGCGGGGTGATGCCCTGGGCGGCCCGCTCGGCCTCGACCAGGGGCATGACCTCGGGGTTGGGCACGCGGGCCTTGGGCCCGGCGGCGTAGTCGTAATAACCCTTGCCGGTCTTCTGGCCGAAATGGCCGGCCTCGCACAGGGTGTCGGCATAGGAACTGTCGCGCGCACGGGGGTGCAGCCCCTCGGCCCGCTTGCGCTTGCGCACGGCCCAGCCGATATCCAGCCCGGCCAGGTCGGCCACGGCGAAGGGGCCCATGGCAAAGCCGAAAGCCTCCAGCGCGGCGTCGATCTGGTAGGGCGAGGCCCCGTCCAGGATCATGTGGTCGGCCGCCGTGCGGTAATGGCTGAGGATCCGGTTGCCGATGAACCCGTCGCAGACCCCGGCCCGCACCGACACCTTGCCCATCTTCTTGCCCAGGGCGAACCCGGTGGCCAGCACGTCGGGCGCAGTCTTGTCAGCCACGACGATTTCCAGCAGCTTCATCACGTGGGCGGGCGAGAAGAAATGCAGGCCCAGCACGTCACCGGGCCGAGAGGTCACGGCGGCGATTTCATCCACGTCCAGGTAGGACGTGTTCGAGGCCAGGACCGCGCCGGGCCTGGCCACGGCGTCGAGCTTCGTAAAGACCTCTTTCTTGACCGACATCTCTTCGAAGACGGCCTCGATGATCAGGTCGGCCTCGGCCAGGTCGTCGTAGGAGGTGGTCAGGGTCAGGGCCTGTTCGGTCAGCCGCTCAAACCCGGCCTGGTCGATCTTGCCCCGTTTCAGCGCGCCCGACAGGTTGCCCGATATCCGGCCCTTGGCCTTGTCGGCGGCCTCGGGCGTCATTTCCAGCATGGTCACCGACAGCCCGGCCAACAGGGCCGATGTCGCGATGCCGCTGCCCATGGTGCCGCCCCCGATGACCGCAATGGCGGACACGGGCCGGGGCTCGACCCCTTTCAGTTCGGGCAGCTTGCCCACGGCACGTTCGGCGAAGAAGGCATGGATCATGCCCTGGCGCTGGTCGGTTTCCATCAGTTCGCGGAAGATCCGGCGTTCGTTGGCCACGCCCTCGGCAAAGGGCAATTCGCACGCCCCCTGCACCGCGCGGACACACATCGCCGGCGAGATCTGGCCCCGCCCGCGTTTCAGCACGGCCTCGTAAGTGGCATCCCAGTCGATCGGAGCGGGCGCGGGCATCTCGGACACCGCCCGGCGCGGGGCGCCCTGGTCGATCAGCTCGCGCGTATAGGCCAGGCCGATGGCCTCGGGCGAGCCGTCCTCGATCCGGTCGATCAGGCCCAGGTCAAGCGCCTCGGCCGCGCCGACCTGGCGGCCCGTCGTCATGATGTCCAGCGCCTTGTCCACCCCGGTCAGGCGGGGCAGGCGCTGGGTGCCGGTGGCCCCGGGGATCAGGCCCAGGTGCACTTCGGGCAGGCCCATCCGGGCCTTGGGCACGGCGATGCGGTAATGGGTGGACAGGGCGATTTCCAGCCCGCCGCCCAGGGCCGTGCCATGCATGGCCGACACCACCACCAGGGGCGAGGCCTCGATCCGGTTGCAGACATCGGGCAGGTGCGGCGGCTGCGGAGGCTTGCCGAATTCGCGGATGTCCGCCCCGGCGAAATAGGTGCTGCCCTCGCCATAGATCAGGACGGCCTTGGCCCCGTCCTGTTCCGCCCGCTCGATCCCGTCGATCAGCCCCTGGCGGACGGCATGTCCCAGCGCGTTGACCGGCGGGTTCTGCGCCTTCAGAATGGCAATGTCACCGTGCAGTTCGTAGGCAATGGCCTCGGACATGCTGCGTCTCCTCCCATGTACGGGCGACGGTGCGCCCGGTCAGATCGGCGGACCGGTTCTCCCCTCCGGACCGCGGGACGGAGGACCTGGCGGCCAGACCTCCTCCCTGACCGTATGTCTAGCGCCACAGTTCCGCTATGCAAAACGGAATTTCACGAAATCCACGGTTGCGACGGAGCGTCAGGTGGGCTGGCCCCGCCCTGATACCCGCCTAGCGCAGGTCGGCCGGCGGCGGTCCGGACGGAAAATGCCGGGCCCGCACAGCCCGGGACCGGGCCTTTTCCACCCTGGCCCGGCGGTCCGCCATCCGCGCGCCGAACCGGGTCGCGCCGTGACGTTCCTCCCACGTCGCCTGCCGCAGCGCGCGCATGTCCAGCCAGACCCGGCGCGCATGCAGCCCCAGCACCAGCACGATCACGGCGAACAGCAGGAAGGCCACCGGCCGGTCGATGAAATCCCAGGGCGTCTTGACCCGGGCCATGGCCGCGCGCAGCTTGACCTCCATGATGCCGCCCAGGACCATGCCCAGGATGATCGGCACGATGGGCAGCGACAGCCGTTTCAGGATGACCCCCAACAGCCCGAACCCGGCCGCCAGCATGCAGTCGCTGGCCGAGTTGCGCAGCGAGTAGACCCCCACGAAGCTGAGCGTCAGGATCACCGCGCCCAGGTAGCGGTTGGGGATCTTCACGACCTTGACCAGCTGGCGCGTCGCCGACAGCAGGAAGACAAGCACCAGCACGTTCAGGATCAGCAGGGCCAGGTAGAGCGCCACGACGAAATCCATCTGGTTCTGGAACAGCCCCGGCCCCGGCACGACGTTGTGGACGTAGAAGACCGACAGCATCATCGCGGTCAGCGCCTCTCCGGGGATACCCAGGGCCAGCAGGGGCACCATGGCCGCGGCGGGCACCGCATTGTTGGCCGTTTCCGCCGCGATCAACCCTTCGGACGAGCCATGCCCGAAATCCTCGGGCCGTTTCGAGGTCCTCTGGGCATAGGTGTAGGACATGAACTGGGCGGTAAATTCTCCGACGCCGGGGATCATGCCCATGATCACCCCGAACCCGGCCGAGACACCGGCCACGCGCGGATGCCGGGCCAGCTCTCGCAGGCCCTGGAACAGGCCGCCGCGCAGCTGGGACAGGCGGGTCTTGTCGTCGTCCTCGGTCAGCAGGACAAAGGCTTGGCTTAGGGCGAACAGGCCCAGGACCACCACGATCAGGTCGATGCCGCTGGACAGGAACTGGGTGTCGAAGGTGTAGCGCTGGGTGTACTTGACCGGCTCCATGCCGATGGTCTGCAGGAAGATCCCGAACCCGGCCAGCGCCCCGGCGATCAGGGCCTGCCCGCGATGAGCCACAACGACCAGGATCAGGCCCAACAGGGCAGCCAGGAAGATCTCGCGCGACCCGAAAAGCGGTGCGATCCGGGCCAGCACCGGGGCAAAGAGGATCAGGCAGATGACCGAAAAGACACCCCCGAAGAAGGATGCCGAATAGGCCAGGCTCAGGGCCCGGCGAGGCTCTCCCCGGGCGGTCATCGGATAGCCGTCATAGGTGGTCAGGGCGTTGACGGCCGTGCCCGGCGTGTTGATCAGGATGGCCGGGATGGCGCCCCCGTACATCGAGCTGCCGTAGATGCCCAGAAGGACGGTCAGGCCGACGATCGGGTCCATGGAAAAGGTGGCCGGCAGCAGGATGGCGATGGCCACGGCTGGGCCGACGCCGGGAATGGCCCCGATCAGCACCCCCCCGACCGAGCCGGTCAGCAGGGCCAGGGCCACGTCCCAGCGCATCAGGATCTCGAGGGCAGAGACAAGCAGGTCCATCAGAAATTCAGGATGAAGAACGAGCGCATGGCGTCGGGCAGGTACTCGTAGGCGGCCGCCCCGGGGATGCGGACGGACAGGAACGCCTTGAACAACACGACGATGGCCACGGCCAGGGCGACCGACAGGACCAGCCAGCGGCGGTCGCGGTAGCCCAGCCGCCAGGTCAGGGCCGGCAGGAAGACCATGGTGACGGGCAGGTAGCCCGCGATGGGGACGAGCCAGACATAGGCCAGGAACCAGCCGACATATTCCAGGGCCGACAGCCATTTCAGCGCCTCGGCCCGGTCGAACCGCGTCAGCCTGCGCCAGGGCAGCCGCCACAGGTGCAGCCCGGCGCAGACCGCCATGACCCCCAGGCCGACCGCCGGCCAGAACCGGGGCTGGGCGAACAGGGCCGTCTTGTCGACCCAGCGGGTCTGCGTGCCGATCAGCCCCAGCAACCACACCGCCGTTCCGACAAGAAGCAGGCCGAACACCACCTGGCCCCGGCGCGGGCCGGGAAACCGGCGTTCTCGTTCCGTGGTCATAGGTCGGTGGCCATCTGCGGATCCCCAGCTTGTCCGCCAGCAGGCAGACGGTTCATCGAAAGCGCAGGCAGGCCGGGCGGGGGCGCGCTTGCATCGCAAGC
>PAQV01000064.1 GCA_002709405.1 Paracoccaceae bacterium | reverse complement strand
TCCGAAGAGGCTGCGCCGATATCATCGAAGAGTTCCGAGATCTCGAATTCTGCAGCGGCTTCTTCCTCGGCGGCCAGGTCCTGGATGGACTTGCCGGAGGCCTGAAGCTCGGCTTCTTCCGGGGAGCGGGCGACGTTCAGGGTGATCTGAACTTCGACTTCCGGGTGCAGGTAGATGTCAACATTATGCATGCCGAGTTCCTTGATCGGCAGCGGAATGATGACCTGCTTGCGCTCCACGGTGTAGCCGGCCTCGGTGGTGACGGCAGCCACGTCGCGGGGCGTGACAGAGCCGTAGAGGTTGCCACCGTCGGAAGCGGAACGAATCACGACGAAGACTTCGCCGTCGATGCGCTGTGCCAGGGCTTCGGCTTCTTTCTTGGTCTCCAGGTTGTTCGCTTCCAGCTGGGCCTTCTGGGCCTCGAACTGGGCGATGTTTTCCTTGGAGGCGGTCAGGGCCTTGCCCTGCAGCAGCAGGTAATTGCGGGCATAGCCGGGCTTGACGGTGACGACGTCACCCATCTGGCCGAGCTTGGCGACGCGTTCGAGAAGAATGACTTCCATTGCTTCAGCTCCTTACTTAACGGCGTAGGGCAGCAGGGCGAGGAAGCGGGCGCGCTTGATGGCGCGGGCCAGTTCACGCTGCTTCTTGGCCGAAACGGCGGTGATGCGGGACGGGACGATCTTGCCGCGCTCAGAGATGTAGCGCTGCAGCAGACGGGTGTCCTTGTAGTCGATCGCGGGTGCATTGTCGCCCGAGAAGGGGCAGACCTTGCGGCGGCGGAAAAACGGTTTTGCGGCCATGGTTTAGCGTCCTTTTCTCGAGTGGATCAGCGGCGTTCGCGGCGGTTGTCCCGCTCGTCGCGCTTCTGCATCTGGATCGACGGGCCTTCGCCGTGCTCGTCCACCTTGATGGTCAGAACGCGCATGACGTCGTCGTGCAGACGCATCAGGCGTTCCATTTCCTGCACGGCCGGGGCCGGTGCATTGGTCTTGAGAAAGGCGTAGTGGCCCTTGCGGTTCTTGTTGATCTTGTAGGCCATCGTCTTGACGCCCCAGTATTCCTGGTCGACGATGTGGCCGCCGTTGTCGTTGAGAACGGCACCGAAGTGTTCGATCAGACCTTCGGCCTGCGCGTTGGACAGGTCCTGACGCGCGATGAAGACATGCTCGTAAAGCGGCATGTGCACTCCTGTTTCTATCAAGGCGCATTTCATAGGCGGGACGTGATACCTCCGCGGTCCCACCACGAGAGACTGCGCGGTTCATCTGTGATGCGGAGGAGTGGCCGCTATACACTGTTTTGGCAGGGGTTCAAGGGCGAAGGGGCGCCGGCGTCGCGTCCGGGCCAAATGTGGCAGGGGCCACGGGGCGGGCAGGCGGGCCGGGCGATGGCGGGCTTGGAGCGCTGGGGGCCCATTTAATCAAGAGGGCGCGGAATTCCGGGATCGTGTTTTTTGGGTGGTCCGATTGCCGGATATGCCATTCGATTTCCCATCGGTCGCCCAAAAGTTGCCCTGAAGGGCTGGAGAATGAAATCGTATATGAAAGGGCGACAGAACGTGGCCCTGACGTAAGATTTCAGGAGTAATCCTCTTATGACCGCCATTGATACGACGGTGATCGCACAGCCTGTCGTGCCGACGCGGCCCCGCAAGAAGGCGTCGCAACGGCCAGTGAAACTGACCTTCGACCGTGGCCGCAACCTGCAGCGCATCGTGTTCCTGATCGCGGGAACGCTGCTGGTGATCTGTTCGGCGGTGATGTGGATACTGCCGGATCCGGCGGGCGTGGTCGACATGGCCCACCTTCGGATGATGAAGCTGGTGGCCTCGATGTTCTTTCTGCTTTGCGGTGTGGCCCTGCTGATGCGCAACCACGATGAAACCAAGCCCGAGGTTCATTTCGATGCCCGCCGGCGCGAATTGCGCATCACCCAGCGCAACGACCAGGGCCGCAGCGAAGTGGTGGTGCAGCGCAGCTATGACAGCTTCGGCGCGGTGCACGTGCTGAACGACACGATCGAGCTGATGAACGGTGACGGCACGCCCTTCCTGACGCTGCCGGTGCCCGATGCCGAAATGCGCGCGGAGTTGCGTGACCAGTTCGGGCCGCTCTGCGCCTGATATCCGCGCTCAGGACAGCGCTGCAGTCTGCAAGATGTGACGCCGGTGGCCCCCGCAACGGGGGCATCGGCTGTTTGCGTTGGGGATTTGGGGGCACGACTGTTCGCAGGCCCACAGGGTCTGTGGGGAATTGTGCAATTGCAGCATCGCGGGTCATCCTCACATTGGGAGCACGTATGAATTGCTTGTTCTCAAATGGAGATCCCAAGATGAAAACTTCCCTTCTGGCCGCCGGTTTTGTCGCTGCGGCTGCCACGGCTGCCTTCGCTGAACCGGAAAAGTACGTGCTGGACCCCAGCCACAGCCAGATCGTGTTTTCCTACAACCACCTGGGCTATTCGACCGGCTACGGCATGTTCTCGGGCTTCGAGGGTGAAATCATGTTCGACGCCGAGGATCCGGCGAATTCGAGCGTGACCGTGTCGATGCCGGTGATGTCGATGCTGACCGGCTGGGAAGCCCGGTTCGGCCACTTCATGTCCGATGACTTCTTCGGTGCAACGGAAGACGAGATGGTCACCTTCACCTCGACCTCGATCGAAGTGACCGGCGACACCACCGCGCTGATCACCGGCGACCTGACGCTGAACGGCGTGACCAAGGAAGTCGTGCTGGACGCCGTTCTGAACCAGGCCGGCGAGCATCCGATGGAGGGCAAGCCCTGGGCCGGGTTCTCGGCCACCACCACGCTGGTGCGGTCGGATTACGAAGTCGGTGCCTTTGCGCCTTACGTCAGCGACGAAGTTGCCGTTCAGATCTCGCTGGAAGCGATGAAGGCCGAATAAGCCTGATCCTGACTTTACGAACAGGAACCGCCGGTCCCGTGATGGGGCCGGCGGTTTTCTTTTGTGCGATCGCTGGCGCGGGACGGGGGATGTCGGACGCGCCCGAAGAGCGCTCCCGCCCACCCACCCCGCGCTCTTCGGGCGCGGCGCGGGTGGTGCGGGCGGGGCTCAGCCCCCGTCGCCGGCGCGGGTGGCGGTGAGGGCCACGTCGATGACGACGCCGAAGCCCAGGGTCTTTTCCTCGCCCACGCCGGCGCCGATGCCGAAGTCCATCCGGTTGACCTGCATCTGCCCCTCCATGCGGGCGGTGTCGCCCTCGAGCTCGAGCGTGAAGGGCAGCTCTGCCGCCACGGGCGTGTCGCGGATGGTCAGCGTGCCGGGCGCGGTATAGCCGTCTTCGGTGCGCAGGATCTCGGCGATGAAGGTGGCGGTGGGGTAGGTTTCGGCGTCGAAGTAGTCGGCCCCCATGGCCTGGCCGGTGACTGTGCCCAGGGTCAGCGAGGGGATCGCGACCGTGACCTCGACGAAACCGGCGGATCCGGGGGTCTCGCGCGGGTCGAAGGTGATGGCAGCGGTCCAGTCGGCGAAGCTGCCGGTGACCTCGGAGCCCATCTGCTGCACCGTGATGCCCAGCGTGCCGTCGGTCACGGTCCAGTCGGAGGTGACGGTTTCCAGCGTGCCGCCCGCGGCGGTGTCAGGCCCATGGCCGTAGACCCCGGCGAATCCACCGCCCACCAGGGCCAGCGCGGCCAGGGCAATGGCGGCCAGCGCGGGAAGCGGGCCCGCGTGATGGGCCGGAGGGGCCACGTCACCGCCGTTCCCGGTCACCATCCGGCGCAATGTGGCGTCCTTGTCGATCAAATGATGTTTCACGGCACCCGCAATGTGTAACAGAACCGAGACCAGTAAGGCCTTGGTAAGAACTTCGTGCACACCGCCCATGACCTCGGCCAGGCGGGGATCTTTCGGCACGAAAGGCAGTGATTGGCCAAAGGGCCACCAGATCGGCGCATAGCCGCTGGTCGCTGCGTGGTGGATCCAGCCCGACAGGGGCACCAGCACCAGGCTGCCGTAAAGCAGCCAGTGGACGAGTTCGGCCATGCCTGCTTCAAGCCTGCGATCGCCGTTCAGCAGGCCGGGCCGGGTCTGTGTCAGGGCCCAGGCGATTCTGAACAAGGCAACGAAAAAGACCGTAACCCCCAATGTTTTATGCATCGAGAACAGGAAAACGGTCCGCAGGATCGTGTCCTGTGACACAGTGATTGCCGGGTCCAGGATCTGGTGCGACAGGTCGTTGGCGATCAGGCCCAGCGGAAAGGCGGCGAAGATCAGGATGGCGGTCAGCCAGTGCAGCGTCCGGGCCACGGCACCATAGCTGTTGAGGGTATTGGCTGCGGGCATGGGAACTCCTTTTGGGACAGGCGGGTTCGGAACATGGCGGGTGCGTCCAGTCGTATTGGCAACGGCCAATTGCGCAAGCGCATCCGGCGCACACTTGCCGTGCGAAATGGGCATGGGTTGTGTGAAAGGCGTTAGCGGTCTACATGACCGTCCAATCAGCAAGCAGGTTGAGGGCAGATGACACTCGCATTCGTGTTCCCGGGACAGGGGTCCCAGGTCGTCGGCATGGGCAAGGCCCTGGCCGAAAATTATCCGTCGGCAAAAGCCGTTTTCGAAGAGGTTGACGAGGCCCTGGGCGAAAAGCTCAGCGCGTTGATCTGGGACGGTGACATCGACACCCTGACCCTGACGGAGAATGCGCAGCCCGCGCTGATGGCCACCTCGATGGCCGCGATGCGCGCGCTGGAAAGCGAAGGCGTCGACGTGACCCGTGCGGCCTTTGTCGCGGGACATTCGCTGGGCGAGTACTCGGCGCTGGCCGCGTCGGGCATGCTGACCGTGACCGATGCCGCGCGCCTGCTGCGGATCCGGGGCGAGGCGATGCAATCGGCCGTTCCGGTCGGCCAGGGGGCCATGGCTGCCGTGCTGGGCTTGGGGTTCGACGCGGTGGAAGAAGTCGCGCGCCTGGCCGCCCAGGGCGACGTCTGCGCCGCCGCCAATGACAACGATCCCAGCCAGGTGGTCGTGTCAGGCCACCGTGCGGCCGTTGAACGGGCCGCCGAGATCGCCAAGGAACACGGCGCCAAGCGCGTGGTCATGCTACCGGTCAGCGCGCCGTTCCATTGCGACCTGATGGAACCGGCCGCCCACACCATGGCCCAGGCCCTGTCGACGGTGAAGCATGGTGCCCTGCAAGTGCCGCTGATCGCCAATGTCGAAGCCCGCCCGGTGACCGATCCGGCGACGATCTGCTCGCTGCTGGTCGACCAGGTGACCGGCAACGTGCGCTGGCGCGAGAGCGTGGAATACATGGTCGCCAACGGCGTGACCGAAATCTGGGAACTGGGCGCCGGCAAGGCTCTGTGCGGCATGGCCCGCCGGATCGAACGGTCGCTGACCTCGCGCGCCATCGGCACGCCCGAGGATGTCGTCGCCGCGGCGGCGTCATTGGCGGAAACCCGGGCGGCCGAAGCCGTTTCTTGAAAGCCTGGCCCGACCCGGCGCATCTCGTGACGAGCCGCGCCGGCACTTCCAGGGCCGAAGGGGAGACTATCCGATGTTCGATCTGACGGGCAAAAGCGCCCTCATCACCGGCGCGTCCGGTGGTATCGGCGGGGCCATTGCCAAGGCCCTGCACGGGGCCGGGGCCAACGTGGGGCTGTCCGGCACCCGGACCGAGCCGCTTGAAGCGCTGGCCGCCGAATTGGGCGAGCGGGCCTTCGTGCTGCCGTGCAACCTGGGCGATGCCGACGCTTTGGCCGCGCTGCCGAAACAGGCGGCCGAGGCCATGGGCGCGGTCGATATCCTGGTCAACAATGCCGGGATCACCCGCGACAACCTGTTCATGCGCATGTCCGACGACGAATGGGCCCAGGTGCTGGACGTCAACCTGACCGCGACGTTCAAGCTGTGCCGGGGTGTGCTGCGGGGCATGATGAAGGCCCGTTGGGGCCGGATCGTGAACATCTCGTCCGTGGTGGGCGCGACGGGCAACCCGGGGCAGGGCAATTATGCCGCCGCCAAGGCCGGCATGATCGGCATGTCGAAATCGCTGGCCTACGAAGTGGCCTCGCGCGGGATCACCGTGAACGCGGTGGCCCCCGGTTTCATCGAAACCGCGATGACCGAAAAGCTGACCGACGACCAGCGCGCCGGCATCCTGGGCAACGTGCCCGCCGGCCGCATGGGTACTCCGGAGGAAATCGCCTCGGGCGTGCTATATCTGGCCAGCCCGGAAGCAGGCTATGTCACCGGATCCACGCTGCACGTCAATGGCGGCCTGGCAATGATCTGAGCCTTCGGGCCGCGGGCAGGGACTTGCGGCCCGAAATTGGCCCATTGCCCATGTGTCCTGTCGAAACCCGGGGCAGACCCGATCCGCGGCGCCTTGGCGCGCCGTTGAAACCCTTGCGCAAATGCGGTGAGATCCGGCGCCCGACGCGGCGCGCTCATTTCGCCTTTCGCAACAATTGGCAGGACAATCGAACGGATTCGTGGCAGCGTCCAATTGGGAGTTACGTCGTGAAAGCGGGGTGGCGAAAGCGTTTGCCTTCCCCAATTGGTATGCTATAGGCCACGCACAATTTTGCCACGGCGGACAGGCTGTCCGGCTTGGTCGACCCGGTGTTGCCGGGACAGAGCTGCCTCTTGCAACAAGAGGTAAAACAGGCCACCCGGTCGGGTACAGGCATCACACAAGGGCTGCAGGCCCGGAAGGAATGAGGAAGTGATATGAGCGACGTCGAAGATCGCGTTAAGAAGATCGTTGTTGAGCACCTCGGGGTCGAAGAGGACAAAGTCACCGAAAACGCGTCGTTCATCGACGATCTCGGCGCTGACAGCCTGGACACCGTGGAACTGGTGATGGCCTTCGAAGAAGAGTTCGGCATCGAGATCCCCGACGACGCCGCCGAAACCATCCAGACCTTCGGCGACGCGGTCAAGTTCATCAAGGAAGCCCAGTAAGCGGCGACCGTCGTGCCCTTCGGGGTCCGAGAGATTGATGGCGCTTTCCCCGGCGGGAGAGCGCCATTTTTCTTGGGGCCGGGAATCGGGTACTTGCAGAGACTGCCCAGCAGGGACAGGTTGAGGGACGCAAACAGCTTTTCCCGCCATGGCCGCATGATCCGAGCGATTCCGAACATCAACACAGCCCGCCTGACCCTGCGCGCAATGCGGCCCGAGGATTTCGATCCCTTCGCGGCGTTGTGGGGGTCTCCGGTCGCGGAACGACATGCGGCGGGCGGGCCGCTCAGCCGGTCCCGGTCCTGGGGCGTGTTCCTGCGGGTGGCGGGGCACTGGCACATGACGGGCTTCGGCGAATGGGCGATCGAGGACCGACGGACGCGGCGGATGATCGGGCAGGCGGGCTTCCGCTATTCGGTCAGTGACCTGGGCGAGGATTTCGATGCCTATCCCGAGGCGTCCGTCATGGTGCTGCCCGAGATGCAGGACCAGCGGGTCGGTGCCGAGGCGATCGTCGCCGCCCATGACTGGTTCGACCGGGTGATCACCGGTCCCCTGGTTGCCCGGGTGCGGGACGGCGACGATGCCGGTGCAACGCTGGCGGCGCGCATGGGCTACGCCCGTCTGCGCGTGATCGAGGACGACACCGGGTCGGTGCAATTGCTGCGGCGGAACTCTCCGCCGGCGGGCTGAGTGGCGGATAAGGACCGGCTGACCGCCGGATGATAAAGCGACCGGACGCGGTTCCCCTTGCTCAGGGATGCAGGGGCGCGGTATGAGCGGATCGCACAAGAGTAGAGTGAGGCAAGAGGGCTGAGATGCGCAGAGTGGTTGTGACGGGAATGGGTCTGGTGTCGCCCCTGGCGAGTGGCGTCGAGGCCAGCTGGGCGCGGCTTCTGGAGGGCAAGTCCGGGGCCGGGACCATCACCCGTTTCGACGCGGATCACCTGGCCACCAATTACGCCTGTGAAGTCCCGCGCGGAGACGGAACGGACGGGACCTTCGATCCCAACGCCTGGATGGAGCCGAAGGAACAGCGCAAGGTCGATGACTTTATCCTGTACGGCTATGCGGCGGCCATCATGGCGGTCGAGGATTCCGGCTGGACGCCCGAGGCCAAGGCAGACCGTGAGCGCACCGGCGTGATGATCGGGTCGGGCATCGGCGGGCTGAACTCCATCGCCGATACCTCGCTGCTGCTGCGGGACCGCGGTCCGCGCCGGGTGTCTCCGTTCTTTATTCCGGGCGCGCTGATCAACCTGGTCTCGGGACAGGTCAGCATCAAGTACGGGTTCCAGGGGCCGAACCACGCGGTGGTGACGGCCTGTGCGACGGGTACCCATGCCATTGGCGACGCTGCACGGATGATCATGTTCGGCGATGCCGAGGTGATGGTCGCCGGTGGCACCGAGGCCGCGATTTCCGAGATTGGGATTGCCGGGTTCAACGCCTGCAAGGCGCTGTCGACCAAGTTCCGCGACACCCCCGAAGTGGCCAGCCGGCCCTATGATTCCGGCCGTGACGGGTTCGTCATGGGCGAGGGCGCGGGCGTGGTCGTGCTGGAAGAATACGACCATGCCGTGGCGCGCGGGGCCAAGATCTATGCCGAGGTGCTGGGCTATGGCCTGTCGGGCGACGCCTATCACATCACCGCGCCGTCCGAGGATGGCGACGGGGCCGAACGGGCGATGAAGGCCGCGCTGAAATCGGCCAAACTGGACGCTGGCGCGATCGACTACATCAACGCCCATGGCACCTCGACAATGGCCGACACGATCGAACTGGGCGCGGTGGAACGGATCCTGGGCAATGCGGCGGGCAAGGTCACCATGTCGTCGACCAAGTCCTCTATCGGCCACCTGCTGGGCGCGGCCGGGGCGGTCGAGGCCATCTTCTCGATCCTGGCGATCCGCGACCAGGTCGCCCCGCCAACCATCAACCTGGAAAGCCCGGCCGTGGACACGCCGCTGGACCTGGCGGCCAATGGCAAGGTGGAACGCGAGATCAACGTGGTCCTGTCCAACAGCTTCGGCTTTGGCGGAACCAATGCCAGCGTGATCTTCGGAAAGGCTGCGTGATGTGGCGCAGCCTGGCCTCTAACGTTCTGACCCTGCTGATCCTGGGCCTGTTCCTGGTGGGCGGGCTGGTGCTGTGGGGACAGGAAGAATACCGGGCCGAGGGGCCGCTTGATGCGCCGATGTGCCTGCGGGTGGAGCGTGGCTCGACCATGTCGCGGGTGTCGCGCAACCTGGCCGACCAGGGGGCCGTGACCAGCGACAAGCTGTTCCGGATCGGGGCGGATTACTCGGGCAAGTCGGGCGATCTGAAGGCGGGCAGCTTTCTGGTGCCCGAGGGGTCCTCGATGGAAGAGATCGTGGACCAGATCACCCGGGGCGGCGCGTCGACCTGTGGCACCGAGGTGGTGTTTCGCATCGGCGTGACGCGGATCACCGCGCAGGTGACGACCTATGATCCGGCCGAGGGCGGGTTTGTCGTGGCCGCGGAATTCGACCCGACCGAGGGCAGCCTGCCGCAGGAATACAGCGCGGCCAGGGCCGAGAGCGACACGCGCTACCGCATGGTCGTGGCCGAGGGCACGACGTCCTGGCAGGTGGTCGAGGGCCTGAAGGCCATGGACATGCTGGATGGCACCGTGGCCGAGGTTCCGGCCGAGGGCATGCTGGCGCCGGATAGTTACGAAGTGGTGAACGGCGGCGAGCGCCAGGCGCTGCTGGACGAGATGGAAGCGGTCCAGGTGTTGCGCGTGGGCGCGGCCTGGGAGGCGCGCGATCCCGATATTCCGGTGGAGAGCCCCGAGGAGCTGTTAATCCTTGCCTCGATCATCGAGAAGGAAACAGGCGTGCCGGACGAGCGTGGCCAGGTGGCCAGCGTCTTCGTCAACCGGCTGGAACGGGGCATGCGGCTGCAGACGGACCCGACGGTCATCTACGGGATCACCCAAGGCGAAGGCGTGTTGGGTCGTGGCTTGCGGCAAAGTGAACTTCGACGTTCAACCCCTTGGAATACTTACGTAATCATCGGCCTTCCGCCGACGCCCATTGCCAACCCGGGGATGGCCAGCCTGGAAGCGGCGGCCAGTCCCGAGGCCACGGACTACCTGTTCTTCGTGGCCGACGGCACGGGCGGTCACGCCTTTGCCACCACGCTGGACGAGCACAATTCCAACGTGGCCAAGTGGCGCCAGATCGAAGCCGAGCGGGCCGGAAATTAACCTTCTCGCGCTTATGGCGGGATTCAGGATTTGGTAAGGATACCGGTCTGTTAAGGGCCACAGTTGCGCAACACGTTGACTTTGCGAACGGGCGCAACTATAGATTGTGACATGCTGGACGTGATGTCTGAAACGGCCCCCGGGTTTCCCGGGTGGCCGTTTTTTCATGTGCGCGTTCGCGACGGGGACCAACCAAAACAAAAAACAACCCCAAGAGGCAGACAATGACCCTGATTACCCAACAGGACCTGACGACGGATACCGAAAGCACGGCCGAACTGCTGAAGGCGCTTCAGGCAAGCCTGAGCGACCTGCGGCGCACGGCGGTGGCCCTGAAACGGAAGATCGACGCGGGCGAGGCCGATGACCTGGCCACGGGCGCGAAAGAGATCGCGGCGGTGGATCAACTGGCCCGCAATTGCATGAAAACGGAGGTAAGCCTTGCTGAAATCTGCAACCGGAAAGCCGGAATCGTGCGCGGAGGATACGCGCTTGACCTGGACGTCGCTCGAGCTGAAATCGGGTGCCGCCTTGGTCGCCTCCGCACCTGCTGCGGCAAGGGCTGAGTTCCTGGATGGTCTGAGCGAGGGCGCCTTGTGCGCCCTCCCTTACCTGTTCGAGTTCTGGGCGTTGGACCACCAACTTCCGCCCGGGGGCGACTGGCGGTCCTGGGTGGTGATGGGCGGCCGGGGCGCGGGCAAGACGCGGGCCGGGGCGGAATGGGTGCGGTCGCGGGTCGAAGGGCCCAAGCCCACGGATGCCGGGCCCTGCCGGCGGCTGGCGCTGGTGGGCGAGACCTTCGACCAGGTGCGCGACGTGATGATCTTTGGCGACAGCGGGATCATGGCCTGTTCGCCGCCCGACCGGAAACCCGACTGGAAGGCCGGAGAGCGCAAGCTGGTCTGGCACAATGGGGCCGAGGCGCAGGCCTTTTCGGCCCATGATCCCGAGGGGCTGAGGGGGCCTCAGTTCGACGGGGCCTGGGTGGACGAGCTGGCCAAGTGGAAGAAGGGCGAAGAGACCTGGGACATGCTGCAATTCGCTTTGCGGCTGGGGGCGGATCCACGGGTCTGCGTGACGACGACACCGCGCAACGTGGCGGTGTTGAAGCGCCTTCTGGAGACTCCTTCGACGGTGGTGACCCATGCGCCGACCGAGGCCAACCGGGCCAACCTGGCGGCGTCGTTCCTGGAAGAGGTCCGGGCGCGGTACGCGGGGACCCGGCTGGGACGGCAGGAGCTGGACGGGGTGCTGCTGGCGGATGTCGAAGGCGCCTTGTGGACCGGGGCGATGTTGGACGCGGCGCTGGTCGAGGAGGTGCCCGAGTTGACGCGGATTGTCGTGGGGCTGGACCCGTCCGTGGGGGGCAGTGATGCCTGCGGGATCGTTGCGGTGGGCGCGGTGATGGAGGGGCCGCCGCAGGACTGGCGGGCCTACGTGCTGGGGGATTGCACGGTGGAGGGGGTGTCTCCGTCCGGGTGGGCCAGGGCGGCCCTGCGCGCGATGGAGCGGTTCGCGGGCGACCGGCTGGTGGCCGAGGTCAACCAGGGGGGCAAGCTGGTGAACGAGGTCTTGCGCCAGGTGGATCCGCTGGTGCCTCTGAAGACGGTGCATGCGGCGCAGGGAAAGGCCGCGCGGGCAGAGCCGGTGGCCGCGCTTTATGAACAGGGACGCGTGCGCCATGTAGCCGGGCTGGAGCGGTTGGAAGAGCAGATGACCCAGATGACCGTGCGGGGGTTCGAGGGGCGCGGGTCGCCCGACCGGGTGGATGCATTGGTCTGGGCGTTGTTCGAGCTGATGATCGTGCCGGCGGCTCAGTGGCAGCAGCCACGGGCCCGGGTGTTGTAGCGAGGCGGTTCTGGACCGGGGGAGAGACTGGAGGGCGGTGCGCGGGGGCGGGCCGCCCTTTTTGCTGTTCGCTCCCTTGAGGGCGTCGGCACCGGGTGGGGCCGTAGGGCCAGGGTATTTTTGAAGAGAAAGAAGCAGGAGGGGTTGGGTGTTGCGGGCGCGGCGCACGGTCCGTTTGAGAAGATTTACCGAAATTCAAGGAAGAAGGTCCGCGAGCCTGGTTGGCGCCCCGTTCGGAGCGGGCGGCACTGAAGCGCAGCAAGGAGCATCTGGCATGGTTTTCGACTTTCTTCGTCGTGATGGGGCGCGGCCCGCAACCTCGGCGACTTCGGCGGCACCGGAGCGCAAGGCGAGTGCGGCGGGACCGGTGGTGGCCTGGCACAGCCAGGGCCGCGTGGCGTGGTCCGCGCGCGATACCGTGTCGCTGACGAAATCGGGGTTCGCGGGAAACCCGGTCGGGTTCCGGTCGGTCAAGCTGATTGCCGAGGCGGCGGCGGCGCTGCCGTTGGTGCTGCAGGACCGGGTGACGCGCTATGACATGCATCCGCTGATGAGCCTGGTGCGCCGGCCGAACCCGGCCCAGGGGCGGGCCGAGCTGATGGAGGCGCTTTACGGGCAGCTTCTTTTGTCGGGCAATGCCTACGTGGAGGCGGTCCAGGGGGAAGATGCCGGGCCGATCGAGCTGCACGTTCTGCGCTCGGACCGGATGTCGGTGGTGCCTGGGGCGGACGGGTGGCCGGCAGCCTACGATTACCGGGTGGCGGGCAAGAGCCACCGGTTCGACGTGACCGGCCAGCCGACGATCTGCCATGTGAAAATGTTCCATCCGCAGGACGACCATTACGGGCTGTCTCCGCTTCAGGCGGCGGCGATGGCGGTGGATGTGCACAACTCGGCCTCGCGCTGGTCGAAGTCGCTGCTGGACAATGCCGCGCGGCCCAGCGGGGCGTTGGTCTACAAGGGGGGCGATGGCCAGGGGCAACTGGGAGACGACCAGTTCCGCCGCCTGTCCGACGAGATCGAGACCTTTCACCAGGGCGCGCGCAATGCCGGGCGGCCGATGCTGCTGGAAGGTGGACTGGACTGGAAGCCGATGGGCTTTTCGCCCAGCGACATGGAATTCCAGAAGACCAAGGAGGCGGCCGCGCGCGAGATTGCCCTGGCTTTCGGGGTGCCGCCGATGCTGCTGGGGATCCAGGGGGATGCCACTTACGCCAATTACCAGGAGGCCAACCGGGCCTTTTACCGCCTGACCGTGCTGCCGCTGGCGACACGGGTGGCGGCGGCGCTTGGCGACTGGTTGTCGGGTTTCACCGGCGAATTGCTGGAACTGAAGCCCGACCTGGACCAGGTGCCGGCCCTGGCGGCCGAGCGCGACGCGCAATGGGCGCGGGTCAGCAAGGCCGAGTTCCTGACCGATGCGGAGAAACGCGTCCTGCTGGGGCTGCCGATGCTGGCCGAGGAGGGCTCGGATGGCGGATGAGCGGCGTATCTACGAATCCTTCGATTGCGCGCCGGGGCTGCGGCTGCAGGCGCATGAACGGGTCAGCCAGATCCATCACGACACGCTGTGTCAGCGGCTCGACCGGATCGAGGAAATGATGGAGCGGCTGGAAAAGCGGCTGTGGCTGGCGGTCTACGGGGTGGCGGGCGCCATCCTGGCCCAGGCCTTCCAGTCGATCCTGTCGGTAACCCCCTGAAACCAGGAGAGATAACCATGACCGAGGATTTGGGTCTGGAGCACAAGTTCGCACGCTTCGGCGATGTGGTCGGGGTCGAGGACGGCACCCGGATCGCGGGTTATGCCAGCCTGTTCGGCGCGCCGGACCAGGGCAATGACGTGGTGGCGCCGGGGGCCTATGCGGCTTCGCTGGAGGCGCTGAAGGCGCGGGGTGGGTCGGTCAAGATGCTGTGGCAGCACGACCCGGCCCAGCCGATCGGCATCTGGGACGAGGTGCGCGAGGATGCGCGCGGGCTCTATGTCTCGGGCCGGTTGCTGGTGAGCGTGGCCAAGGGCCGTGAAGCCAAGACGCTGGTGGAAGCCGGGGCCATCGACGGGCTGTCGATCGGCTATCGCACCAAGCGGGCGGTCAAGAACGAGAAGGGCCAGCGGGTCCTGACGGAACTGGAGCTTTGGGAAGTGTCGCTGGTGACCTTCCCGATGCTGCCCAGTGCGCGGGTGGCGGCGAAGGGTGACGAGCCCGGGACCGGGGACGCCTTGCGCGAATTGGCGGCCGCCTTCGAGGGCGCGCGGCTTGAGCTGGCGCGGCGGTGACGCGCTGAACGTTCACCTGAGAGGAAGGACATGCCGATGAGCAAGACCCACGGCGAGACCGAGGTCCGGGATGATGCGCCCTTCGTTCACGAGGTGAAGCAGGCGGTGACCGGCTTCGTGAGCGAATTCAAGGGCTTTCAGGCCGAAATTGAAACCAAGATGCAACAGACGGAAGAGCGACTGACCATGCTGGATCGTAAATCTCAAACTGCCGCGCGCCCGCAGCTTGCCGGGGCCGTGGACGCGTCCGCTCCGCACCAGAAGGCGTTCGACGCCTACCTGCGTAGCGGCGACGACGACGGCCTGCGTGGCCTGGAATTCGAAAGCAAATCGCTGTCGACCGCGGTCAACAGCGACGGCGGCTACCTGGTCGATCCGGCCACGTCCGAGGCGATCAAGTCCGTGCTGTCCTCGACGGCTTCGCTGCGGGCCGTGGCCTCGGTGGTCAATGTCGAGGCGACGTCCTACGACGTGCTGATCGACCACACCGACGTGGGTGTCGGCTGGGCGTCGGAAACCGGGGCGGTGACCGAAACCGACAGTCCGATGATCGACCGGATCTCGATCGTGCTGCACGAGCTGAGCGCGCTGCCGAAAGCCTCGCAGCGTCTGCTGGACGACAGCGCCTTCGACATCGAGGGCTGGCTGGCCTCGCGCATTGCCGAGAAGTTCTCGCGCGCGGAAGCGGCGTCGTTCATTTCCGGCGACGGCAATGACAAGCCCAAGGGCATGCTGACCCACACCAAGGTCGACAACGCCAGCTGGGCCTGGGACACCATCGGCTATGTGCCCACCGGCGTGGACGGCGGCATCGGCACCGGCGAGGCCATCATCGAGCTGGTCTATGCGCTGGGTGCCCAGTACCGGGCCAACGGCACCTTCGTGATGAACTCGAAGACCGCGGGCGTCGTGCGCAAGCTGAAGGACGGTGACGGCCGCTTCCTGTGGGCCGACGGCCTGGCCGCCGGCGAGCCGGCACGCCTTCTGGGCTATCCGGTGCTGATCGCCGAGGACATGCCGGACGTGGCCAACGACAGCTACGCGATCGCATTTGGCGATTTTGCGGCCGGCTACACCATCGCCGAGCGTCCGGACCTGCGTATCCTGCGCGACCCGTTCAGCGCCAAGCCGCATGTGCTGTTCTATGCCACCAAGCGTGTTGGCGGTGACGTTACCGACTTTGCGGCGATCAAGCTGCTGAAGTTCGCCGCTTCGTAAGCGGGCGATCGCGGGGCCGGGAGACCGGCCCTCGATGGCGGGCGCGTGTCGGCAAGTGCTTCACGTCGTCCAAGCTGCTTCCCTCCGTCCGAGCGGCGTGGAGCGGCGCGCGCCCGCCTGAAATCGAAAAGCCAAGCCTGATCATGGGCCAGGTCCGATCATGGGCCAGGACCGGACGGGTGCCGGAGAGCTGCCTGACGGGTGCCGGGACGGGACGTAACGCGCGGAGTGTACGCATGATGTTGATCGAGGAAACCACATTTGCCGATGCGGCGCTGCCGGTGGATGAATTCAAGGCGCATCTGAAGGTCGGGACCGGCTTCGAGGATGACAGCCTGCAGGACCAGACCCTGGTGACCTTCCTGCGCGCCGCCATCTCGGCGATCGAGGCGCGGACGGGCAAGGCGCTGCTGGTGCGCGACTGGGCCTGGACGATCTATGAATGGGGCAACCCGCTGGGCGAGGCCTTTCCGGTGGCCCCGGTGGGCACGATCACCGAGCTGCGCACGACGGACGCCGACGGGGATGCCACGGTGCTGGCGACCAGCCTGGTGCGGATCGAGGCCGACATGCACCGGCCCTTGCTGCGGCCGAGGGGGACTCATCTGCCGCATGTGCCGACCAACGGGTCGGTCACATTGCGCTTTTCGGCGGGCATGGCGGCCGATTGGGCCGGGGTGCCGTCGGACCTGGGTCAGGCGGTGCTGCTGCTGGCCACCCATTACTACGAATACCGCGACGACACGGCGCTGAGCGACGGCTGCATGCCCTTTGGCGTGACCAGCCTGATCCAGCGCTACCGGCCGCTGCGCCTGACCATGAGGGCGGGCCAATGACGCGGCCCTACCTGAACCGGAAGCTGATCCTCGAGACGGCCGACGCGACGCCAGACGGAGCCGGGGGCATGATCCGCACCTGGGTCGCGCTTGGCACGCTTTGGGGCGAGGTGACGGCGCGCGGGGGGCGGGAACGGGCCACGGCCGGGGGGCCGGTGTCGCAGATGTCCTACCGCATCGTGGTGCGCGCGGCGCCCATGGGCAGCGATGCCCGGCCGCGCCCGGACCAGCGGTTCCGTGAGGGCTCGCGGATCTTCGCCATCCGCGCGGTGGCCGAGGACGACCGGGCGGGGCGCTATCTGGTCTGCTTTGCGGACGAGGAGGTGGCGGCATGAGCTATGGCATGGCAGCGGCCTTGCAGAAGGCGGTTTACGAACTGCTGGTGACCGATCCGGGGCTGACGGCCCTGATCGCGGACCGGGTCTATGATGCGATGCCCGCGGGCCCGGTTGCGGGCACCTTCGTGTCCATCGGGCCCGAGGACGTGCGCGACAGTTCGGACGTCACCGGCGCGGGCGCGGTGCATCGGTTCACGGTGTCGGTCGTCAGCGAGGACGACGGCTTTGCGGCCATCAAGACGGTGGCGGCGGCAGTGGATGACGCGCTGAAGGACGCCGCGCCGTCCCTGGATCGTGGCCGCCTGGTGGGCCTGTGGTTCGAACGGGCCTCGGCCAAGCGGACGGGCCAGGCAGAGCGGATCCGCCGGATAGACCTGCGCTTTCGCGCACGTGTTGAAGACGACTAACCCCTTAAGGTATCGGGAGAAAACTCATGGTTGCCCAAAACGGCAAGGACCTTTTGGTCAAGGTGGACATGACCGGCGGCGGTCAGTTCGAAACGATGGCGGGGCTGCGTGCCACGCGGATCAGCTTCAACGCGGAAAGCGTCGATGTCACGAGCCTGGAAAGCCAGGGTGGTTGGCGCGAGCTGCTGTCCGGGGCGGGCGTCAAGTCGGCGGCGATCTCGGGATCGGGTGTCTTCAAGGACGCGACCACCGACGAACGTGCCCGGCAGATCTTCTTTGACGGGATCACGCCGAATTTCCAGGTCATCATCCCCGATTTCGGCACGGTCGAGGGGGCCTTCCAGGTGACCTCGATCGAATATGCCGGGACCCATGATGGCGAAGCGACCTATGAACTGGCGATGGCCAGCGCCGGGGCGCTCGTGTTCACGGCGGCATGACCGATGGCCAATCCTTGGACGGGGGAAGTGGCCCTGGTGATCAACGGGAGGCCGCGCGTCATGAAGTTGACGCTTGGCACCCTTGCCGAGTTGGAAGCGACACTGGGAGACGGCTCTCTGGTCGAGCTGGTGCAGAGGTTCGAGGGCGGCGCGTTCTCGGTCCGCGATGTGCTGGCCCTGCTGGCGGCCGGGCTGCGGGGTGGCGGCCACGAGATGAGCTCGGCCGAACTGGCCGCGGCGGACATCGAAGGCGGGCCGATGGCGGCGGCGCGGGCGGCGGCCGAATTGCTCGCCCGGGCCTTCGTCCTGCCTGAGACGGCGTGACCGACAAGCTGGACGTGACCGACAAGCTAGACTGGCCCGCGATGATGCGGGCCGGGATGCTGGGACTGGGTCTGAAACCGGCCGAGTTCTGGGCGCTGACACCGGCCGAGCTGCGGCTGTTGCTGGGGCAGACCGGGGCGGCGGCGCCGCTTAACCGTGCGGGGCTGGACGCGTTGCTGGCGGCCTACCCGGACCATGTGAAGGAAAGCGACGATGACGGATCTGGACGGGATCGAAGTGCTGGATGACCAGGCCGAGGCGCTTGGGGATTCACTGGGCAATGCCGCCGGCATGGCGGCCAGTTTCGATAGCGAGCTGCGCCGGGTCAACGCGGCCTTCGCGGCCACGGGCGCGGGTATCGTCGGGCTGGAGAGGGGCCTGTCCAAGGGCCTGCGCCGGGCCTTCGACGGGGTGATCTTCGACGGCATGAAGCTGTCGGACGCGCTGAACACGGTGGCGCAATCGATGATCCAGACGACCTATTCGGCGGCGGTGAAACCGGTGACCGACCATTTCGGCGGGCTGGTGGCCTCGGGCGTCAACGGCCTGGTCAGTGCGGCCTTGCCCTTTGCAAATGGCGGGGCGTTTTCGGGTGGGCGGGTGACGCCCTTTGCCAGCGGTGGCGTGGTGTCGAGCCCGGTGGGCTTTCCGATGCGCGGGGGCATGGGGCTGATGGGCGAGGCGGGGCCGGAGGCGATCATGCCCCTGGCCCGCGGCCCCGACGGCAAGCTGGGGGTGCGTGGCGGCGGCGGGGGCACGGTGAACGTGGTCATGAACATCCAGACCCCCGATGCGCAAAGTTTCCAGCGCAGCCAGGGCCAGATCGCCGCCCAGATGAGCCGCGCCCTGACCCGTGGCAACCGCAACCGCTAAGAGGATTTCCCCATGAATTTCCACGAAGTCCGCTTTCCCGCCTCGCTCAGCTTTGGGTCCGTCGGCGGTCCGGAACGACGCACCGACGTGGTCACGCTGGCCAACGGGTTCGAAGAGCGCAACACGCCCTGGGCCCATTCCCGCCGGCGCTACGACGCCGGGCTGGGGATGCGCTCGCTGGATGACATCGAGACGCTGATCGCCTTCTTCGAGGCCCGGCGCGGCCAGATGTACGGGTTCCGCTGGAAGGACTGGTCGGATTTCAAATCCTGCGGGGCCTCGGCCGAGCCGGCCTTTGGCGACCAGGTGATCGCGGAATCCGATGGCGTGACCGAGAGCTTCCAGCTGATCAAGACCTACCGGTCGGGGTCCTTCACCTATGCGCGCCCGATCACCAAGCCGGTCACGGGCACTGTGCGCGTGGGCGTCGAACAGGACGAGCTGCGCGAGAGCATCGACTACACGCTGGATGAGACCACGGGCACGGTTGTCTTCGTGCATCCTCCGGCGCCGGGTCAGCGGATCATGGCGGGGTTTGAATTCGACGTGCCGGTGCGCTTCGATACCGACCGGATCCAGACCTCGGTCGCGTCGTTCCAGGCGGGGGATGCGCCGAACGTGCCGGTGGTCGAGGTGCGGGTCTGATGACGGGGATGGACACGGCCTTTCGGGCCCATGTGGAAAGCGGTCTGACGACGCTGGCGCGGTGCTGGGCGCTGACGCGCAAGGACGGGGTGACCTTCGGGTTCACCGATCACGATTGCGGGCTGGCCTTCGAGGGGATCGCGTTCAAGGCCGACACCGGCCTGTCGGCGCGCGCCTTGCAGCAATCGACGGGGCTGTCGGTCGACAACACCGAGGCCCTGGGCGCGCTGACGGATGCGGCGGTGGCCGAGGCGGATATCGAGGCCGGGCGGTTCGACGATGCCGAGTTGCGGGCCTGGCTGGTCAATTGGGCCGATCCGTCGGTGCGCTGGCTGCAATTCCGGGGCAGCATCGGCGAGATGCGCCGGACGGGCGGGGCCTTTACGGCGGAACTGCGCGGGCTGACGGCGGCCCTGAACCGGCCGCTGGGGCGGGTCTACCAAAAGCCCTGCACGGCCGTTCTGGGTGACGGTGCCTGCGGGTTCGACACGACGACCCCGGGCTATGCGACAGACCGCGACGTGGTCGACGTGCAGGACGCGCGGTTCTTTCGGTGGGAGAACCTCGACGGGTTCGATGCCGACTGGTTCACGCGCGGCCGGCTGGAGGTGCTGACCGGCCAGGCGGCGGGTCTGTGGGCGTCGATCAAGCGGGACGTCACCGAAGACGATGCGCGGCTGATCGAAACCTGGGAGCCGCTGCGGGCTCCGGTTCTGGTGGGCGACCAGGTGCGGCTGATCGCGGGGTGCGACAAGCGGTTCGAGACCTGCCGGCTCAAGTTCAACAACCTGCTGAACTTTCAGGGGTTTCCGGACATTCCGGGCGAGGACTGGGTGATGGCCGTGCCCCGCTCGACCAATCCGAACACCGGGGGCAGCCGGCGATGAATGATCGTATCGTGGCCGCCGCGCGGGGCTGGATCGGCACGCCGTACCGGCACCAGGCGTCCTGCAAGGGCGCTGGGACCGATTGCCTGGGCCTGATCCGGGGCATCTGGCGCGAGGTGCTGGGGCCGGAGCCGGTGCAGGTGCCGGCCTATTCGATGGATTGGTCCGAACCGCAGGGGGAGGAGCGCTTGTGGCAGGCGGCCATGGCGCATCTTGTGCCCTGCGCGCCCGGCGGGCAGCGGGCCGGCGATGTGATCCTGTTTCGCATGCGCACGGGGTCGGTGGCCAAGCATCTTGGGGTGGTGACCGTCCCGCATGAAAAATTCGTCCACGCCTACAACCGGCGTGGCGTGATCGAAAGCCCGATGAGCGCCCCCTGGGCACGGCGCATCGTGGCACGTTTCGCGTTTCCCGACACGATTTCTGACTAGGAGCGGCTGATGGCGACTATCCTACTTTCAGCGGCAGGGGCCGCCATCGGCGGATCCCTGGGCGGCACGGTCGCGGGGCTGTCCACGGCCGTTCTGGGCCGGGCGGTCGGCGCGACCATCGGCCGGGTCATCGACCAGAGCCTGCTGGGCGCGGGGGCCGATCCGGTCGAAACCGGCAAGGTCGACCGGTTCCGCCTGACCAATGCCAGCGACGGCCAGCCCATTGCGCAGGTCTATGGCCGCATGCGCGTGGGGAGCCAGGTGATCTGGGCCTCGGACTTTCAGGAGAGCGTGTCGACCACGGGGGGCGGCAAGGGGATGCCCAAGGCGCCCAAGACCACGCGCTACAGCTATTCGGTGTCGCTGGCGGTGGCCCTGTGCGAGGGCGAAATAGAGACGGTGTCCCGGATCTGGGCGGATGGCGAGGAGATCCCGCGCGAGGATCTGAACATGCGTGTCTACACCGGCACGTCCGACCAGCTGCCCGACCCGGTGATGGAGGCCATCGAGGGCGAAGGTCTGGTGCCGGCCTACCGGGGCACGGCCTACGTGGTCATGGAAGACATCGAGCTGGAACCCTTCGGCAATCGCGTCCCCCAGTTTTCCTTTGAAATCGTGCGGGGCGAACAGCCGGGGTCCGAGTTTTACGGGGACGACCCCGAACATTCCGCGCGGGGCGTGGCGCTGATCCCGGGCACCGGCGAATATGCCCTGGCCACGACCCCGGTCTACCTGAAATCCGATTACGGCGCGCGGCGGGTGGCCAACCTGAACGCAGTGTCGAACGTGACCGACATGATCTACACCGCCGAGGCGCTGGAGGCCGAGCTGCCGGCCTGCCAGGCGGTGTCCATGGTGGTCTGCTGGTTCGGCAATGACCTGCGCTGTGGAGAGTGCTCGCTGGAGCCCAAGGTCGAACAGCAGGAGATGGACGGGCAGGGGATGCCCTGGTCGGTCTCGGGGCTGGGGCGGTTCCAGGCGGACCTGATCGCGCAGGTGGATGACCGGCCGGTCTACGGGGGTACGCCCTCGGACCAGGCGGTGGTCGAAGGCATCCGCCATCTGCGCGACCAGGGCCAGGCGGTGATGTTCTACCCGTTCATCCTGATGGACCAGATGGATGGCAACATGCTGCCCGATCCCTGGACCGGTGCCGAAAGCCAGCCGCCCTTGCCCTGGCGCGGGCGGATCACGCTGTCGGTGGCTCCGGGGCAGGAGGGCTCTCCGGACGGGACGCTGGACGCCGACATCGAGGTCGGTGCCTTCTTCGGGACGGCCTCGGCCAGCGACTTCGTCGTGGGCGATGGTGTGGTCACCTACACTGGCCCCGAGGAATGGACGTTCCGCCGGTTTATCCTGCATTACGCGGCGCTGTGCGCCGCGGCGGGCGGGGTGGACAGTTTCTGCATCGGGTCCGAGATGCGGTCGCTGACGCAGATCCGGGGGGCGGAAGGGTTCGCCGCTGTCGAAGAGCTTCGGTCCCTGGCGGCAGAGGTGCGCTCGATCCTGGGTCCGGACACCAAGCTGGGCTATGCGGCCGACTGGTCGGAATATTTCGGCTACCAGCCGCAGGATGGCAGCGGCGACCGGTATTTCCACCTGGATCCGCTTTGGGCCGACCCCGAGATCGATTTCATCGGGATCGACAATTACATGCCGCTGTCGGACTGGCGCGACGAGGACGGCCACCTGGATGCGGACTGGGGGGACATCTACAACCCCGAATACCTGGCGGCCAATGTCGAGGGCGGCGAGGGGTATGACTGGTATTACCATTCCACCGAGGCCCGCGCGGCCCAGATCCGCACGCCGATCACCGATGGCGAACATGCCGAGCCGTGGATCTGGCGCTACAAGGATATCCGCAGCTGGTGGCTGAACCGCCACCACGAGCGCATCGGGGGCGAACGGCAGGCCACGTCGACGGCCTGGGTGCCGCAATCCAAACCGATCTGGTTCACCGAACTGGGCTGTGCGGCGGTCGACAAGGGCACCAACCAGCCCAACAAGTTTCTGGACCCGAAGTCCTCGGAATCGAGCCTGCCTTACTTTTCGTCGGGCCGGCGGGACGACCTGATCCAGATGCAATACCTGCGGGTGATGCTGGATTACTGGACGGATCCGGACCGCAACCCGGTGTCCGAGGAATACGAGGCGCCGATGCTGGATCTTGACCGGTTCTTCGTCTGGGCCTGGGATTCGCGGCCCTTCCCGGTCTTTCCCAACAATGGCGACCTGTGGTCCGACGGAGAGAACTACCGGCGCGGGCACTGGATTTCCGGGCGCATGGGCGGGCGGTCGCTGGCCTCGGTCGTGGCCGAGATCTGCCGGCGGGCGGGGCTGACGGCCTATGATGTGTCCGAGCTGTGGGGCTACGTGCGGGGCTACGTGGTCGAGGACGTGACCGATGCGCGCCAGGCCCTGCAACCGTTGATGTTGCGCTACGGGTTCGATGCGATCGAACGGGATGGCGTGCTGAAATTCGTGATGCGCGACGGGCGGGATGCGATGGCGATCGAGGCCAGCGATCTGGCCGAAAGCGACGAGATTCCGGGGCGGCTGGAACAGACCCGGGGCTCGGCAGCGGAACTGGCCGGGCGGGTGCGCCTGCGCTTCGTCGAGGCCGAGGCCAACCACGATATCGTGACCGAAGAGGCGGTGCTGCCTGACGATGCCACGCATTCGGTGACGGCCAATGACCTGCCGATGTCGATGACCCGGGCCGAGGGGCGCGCGGTGGTCGAACGCTGGCTGGCCGAGGCACGCGTGGCGCGCGACACGGCGCGCCTGGCGCTGCCGCCGTCGGCGTTGGCTATCGGGGCGGGGGATGTCATCCGCCTGCCGGTGGAGACCGGCGAAACCGAAGCGCTCTACCGGGTGGACCAGGTGGAAATGACCGACCGCCAGATCGTCGAGGCGGTGCGGATCGAGCCTGGCATCTACGAGCCGTCCGAGGCGCCCGAGGATCTGCCCAGCGTGCGCGCCTTCGTGCCGCCGATGCCGGTAGAGCCCCTGTTTCTGGATCTGCCGCTGATCCGCGGCGACGAGGTTCCCCACGCGCCGCATCTTGCGGTGACGGGAAATCCCTGGCCGGGAAGCGTCGGTCTTTACGCTTCTGATACCGATGACGGCTATACTCTGAGTGAAGTGATCGAAGCGCGGTCCACGATCGGGGTCACGGAAAACGCGCTGGATGCCGCTCCGGCCGGGATCTGGGACAATGGCGTGGCGCTGCAGGTGCGGCTGTTCAGCGGTACGCTGGAAAGCACGACGGACACGGCCCTGTTCACGGGTGCCAACCTGATGGCCATCGGGTCCGGTCTGGATGCCGGTGCGGGCCAGAACTGGGAGCTTTTCCAGTTCCGGTCGGCGGAATTGATCGGTCCGGATACCTACCTGCTGACGGGCCGGCTGCGCGGCCAGCTCGGCACCGACGGGATCATGCCGGATACCTGGCCGATCGGGTCCCGCGTGGTGCTGATGGATGGCATCCCGGCCCAGATCGACCTGGCTGCGGCAGCACGGCGCATCGCACGGCACTACCGCGTCGGCCCGTCCCGGCGCAGCTATGACGACCCGTCCTACACCCACGTGGTGGCCGCATTCGACGGCTTGGGCCTGCGCCCCTATGCGCCCTGCCACCTGACGGCGGTGCCAAACGGCGAGGGGCTGACGCTTGGCTGGATCCGGCGCACGCGGATCGACGGCGACAGCTGGGACCTGGAAGATGTGCCTTTGGGAGAGGACAGCGAACGCTATCGAATTCGCATCCTTGCCGGGACGACCGTGCTCCGCGAGGTCTCGGTCAGCACACCGGGCTGGACCTATTCCGGCGCGGACCTGGCAGCGGACCTGTCGGCGGGGGCGGACACCTGGGAGGTGGCTCAATTATCGGAACGTTTCGGCGCGGGGCCCTATGCCCGCTGCGCCCTGGAGGTGACGACATGAGACCGATACTGCATGGCGACGTGAGCGACGCGGCGCGGGTCCTGTTGGCCGCGCCCAGCGAGGGCCGGGAACGATTGTGCCGCCTGATGATCGCCGAGGCCGATGCCGCGATGATCCACGTCAACCGTACGGGCATGCTGCACCCGGCCTGGGGCAATGGCTCGCTGACGTCGGCCGCGCGAAAGCGGCGGCTGGCGCCTCGGTCCGGGTGTGAGGGCGTCGATTATTGCCAGTGCATGGAAACGGTGCTGGACTGCCTGATCGAACACGAGGTCGCGCGGCACTGACGGTCAGGCGGTTGGGGCGACCCAATTCCAGGGCAGCACCGGAAAATCGCGGTATTTTTCCGAAAAACACCGGACTGCGGGTCATCAACCTGCGACCAAGGTCTCATTTCCGGGGGTGATCGGCCGGATCACGGATTTGCGTTTTGGGATTTCTGGCTTATGTGGCTAGCTAGAGGTGCAACCCCAGGGAGTGAACCCATGGCCGAACCCAGAACAATGATCGCCCGCGTGGACCCCGTGTGGGACGAGATTACCCAGGACGCGCACCAGGCCGTTCGGGACGAACCGCTTATGGGCGGGTTGATCCATGCCTGTATCCTGCATCATCGCTCGCTGGACCGGGCGCTCAGCTACCGCTTCGCGGCGAAGCTCAGCTCGAACGAGATGTCGATGGTGATCCTGCGCGAGATCGCCGACCAGGCCTACGAGGCCGCGCCCGAGCTTGTGGAAGCGGCGCGCGCGGACCTGGTTGCCATCTACGAACGTGATCCCGCATGCCACCGGCTGTTGCAGCCGGTATTGTATTTCAAGGGCTTCCAGGCCGTGCAGGCCTATCGCGTGGCGCATTGGCTGTATCAGCAGGGGCGCTATGACCTGGCCTATTTCGTGCAGATGCGCGTGTCGGAGCTTTACAGCATCGATATCCATCCGGCGGCGACCGTGGGGCGGGGGATCATGATCGACCACGCCCATTCCATTGTCATCGGTGAAACAGCGACGGTGGGCGACAATGTCTCGATGCTGCACGACGTGACGCTGGGCGGGACCGGCAAGGAAGACGGCGACCGCCATCCCAAGATCGGCAACGGCGTGTTGATCGGGGCCGGGGCCAAGGTGCTGGGCAATATCACGGTGGGCCATTGTTCGCGCGTGGCGGCCGGTTCGGTGGTCTTGCAGGACGTGCCGCCGTGCAAGACGGTGGCCGGTGTGCCGGCCAAGATCGTGGGCGAGGCGGGTTGTGATCAGCCGTCGGTCAAGATGGACCAGATGTTCTCGGGGAAATGACCTAACCTCTTTCTCTAAAACGGAAAAAGCCACCCCGAAGGGTGGCTTTTTTGTTGTTCCGCAGCCGGATCAGGCCAGCATGAGCATCGGGTTTTCGATGTTCTCGGCGATGGCCTTCAGGAACTCGGCCCCAAGCGCGCCGTCGATGACCCGGTGATCGACCGACAGGGTCACGGACATCACGGTGGCGACGGTCAGCTCTCCGTCCTTGCCGACGACTGGTTTCTTGACCCCGGCGCCGACGGCCAGGATCGAGCCATGCGGCGGGTTGATGACGGCATCGAAATTGTCGATGCCGAACATGCCGAGGTTCGAGATCGCGAAGGAGCCGCCCTGGTATTCATGCGGCGCAAGCTTGCGGTCGCGGGCGCGGGTGGCCAGATCCTTCATCTCGGTCGACAGGGCTGACAGCGACTTCTGGTCGGCATCGCGCAGGACCGGCGTGAACAGCCCGCCGTCGATGGCCACGGCAACGGCCACGTCCGAGGGTTTCAGCTTGAGCATCCGGTCGCCGGCCCAGACGGCATTGGCGTCCGGCACGGCCTGCAGGGCCAGCGCGCAAGCCTTGATGATGAAGTCGTTGACCGACAATTTCACATTGCGCGAGGCCAGCTGGGCGTTCAGCTCGCCTCGGAATTTCAGCAGCGAATCCAGATGGATGTCCCGACGCAGGTAGAAATGCGGGATGGTCTGCTTGGCCTCTGTCAGACGTGCGGCGATGGTCTTGCGCATCCCGTCGAGCTTGATCTCTTCGGTCTCGCGATCGGCGTACATCTTGATGACCGCATCCGCCGAAGGCCCGGCCGGAGCAGCGGCTGCCGCCGGAGCCGAAGCAGGGGCGGCGGCTGCGGGCGCGGCCTTGGTGGTCGGAGCAGCGCTTGCGCCTTCGACGTCGGCCTTCACGATGCGGCCATGGGGGCCAGATCCCTTGATCGCCGCCAGGTCCAGGCCCTTCTGCGCGGCAATGCGCCGGGCCAGGGGCGAGGCGAAGATCCGCGTGCCGTCCGAACTTTGCGGTGCGGCCGGAGCCGGTGCGGAGGGGGCATCGCCCCCCGACGCGGCCGTGGGAGCGGCCTCCGCAGGAGGCTCGACCGCGGCCGCCGGCTTGGCCGGGCTGTCGGTGATGTCGTCCGCCGATTCACCGTCTTCCAGCAGCACGGCGATGGGCGTGTTGACCTTCACGCCCTCGCTGCCCTCGGCGACCAGGATCTTGCCGATGACCCCTTCGTCGACGGCTTCGAATTCCATCGTCGCCTTGTCGGTCTCGATCTCGGCCAGCAGGTCGCCGGACGACACGGTGTCGCCTTCCTTGACGAGCCATTTGGCCAGCGTGCCCTCTTCCATCGTCGGCGACAGGGCGGGCATCAGGATTTCGGTAGGCATCGCACTAACTCCTTACCGATAGGTGACTTTTTTGACGGCTTCGATCACCTCGTCGGTGGTCACCAGCGCCAGTTTCTCAAGGTTGGCCGCGTAGGGCATGGGCACGTCCTTGCCGGTGCAATTGATCACCGGGGCATCGAGGTAATCGAAGGCCCGTTCCATGATCGTCGCCGACAGGTGGTTGCCCATCGATGCCACCGGCCAGCCTTCTTCGACGGTCACGCAGCGGTTGGTCTTCATGACCGAGGCCAGGACGGTGTCGTAATCCAGCGGGCGCAGGGTGCGCAGGTCGATGACCTCGGCGTCGATGCCGTCCTGGGCGAGCTTTTCGGCGGCTTCCATGGCATAGGTCATGCCGATGCCAAAGCTGACGATGGTCACGTCATTGCCCGACCGGGCGATGCGCGCCTTGCCGAAGGGG
>PAQV01000063.1 GCA_002709405.1 Paracoccaceae bacterium | reverse complement strand
ACACGAGCCTCGACGGGCTCAACCCGTGGGAGTATGACCAACGGTCAGTAGAGAACCAAACCCTGAACAGAGCGAACTAAAAAACGCGGACTCTTGGGGGAGCAGGTCAAGAGCTACCGTGCGGACAGACTGGCGATATCGGAGGCTGCAACAGTTTCTTAAAGTCAGCCCTTGCGCTCGGCTGACAGGCGGAATACCTAGGCGCTGTTGGCGCGGGATGGAGCAGCCCGGTAGCTCGTCAGGCTCATAACCTGAAGGTCGTAGGTTCAAATCCTACTCCCGCAACCAACGATACAGAACGCCCCGTGGGACCTCCCTGGGGCGTTTCTGCGGTTGAGGGAGTCTGTAGGGACAACAGCCCTGCGAATTCGCCAACCAGTTCTATCGAAAGCGTTTTATTCCGAGGCACCACCCCGATCTCTGTCAGGACGTTCCGCAGGATCGTGCCCGCCTCTGTCTTCGTTCCGGGATCGTTCGGTGCTGCGGTGAGATGGACGACTTTCCCCGGCAGGACTCTGAAGGAGCCGGCTGCAACATGACAGGTTCCTCCTGCGGTGCTTCCCTGAGTTGGGTCGCAAGTGTGATGAAAAATTGCCTGTGATGAACGGGGACGCGGCGCGGTCTGTGAGGTCATTCACCAACTTGGGCCTTCCCTTCAGCCCTACGGCGAATTCCCCGCAGAGTGCCTGCTTGTCCACGGGAGATCTGCGCCAACGCCGCGCCCCGGTCTACCAGGGGCCGGACCATCGAGCTTTGTCCGAAAACTTGGACAAACGAGGTGGGCGGGTACATTCTTCAATGGATTTACTGCTACGGAGGTCGTGATGCGACCGCTGGCCTTTCTGATCCTTTTCTTGCTCGGAGGACCCGCCTGCGCGACTGACCGTGCCGCCCTGGTGATCGGGAATTCGGTTTACACTGCCGTCCCCGATCTGGCCAATCCCGCAAACGATGCCAGCGACATCGGCGCGAAGCTTGAGAAGCTGGGTTTTGATGTTGTTGTCGGTCTTGACGTCGATGCCGAAGAGATGCGGCAATTGTTCCAGAGTTTCTCAACAAAAGCAGAGACTGCCGATGTTTCGTTGGTTTATTTCGCGGGGCACGGCATTGAAGTCGACCGCTCGAATTACTTGATTCCGGTGGACGCACAGCTGTCTTCGGATGTTGATGTTCAATTCGAAGCCATTCCGCTTGATCTTTTGATGCAGGGGTTGGCGCGCTCCGATGGGGTCAAGCTTGTCCTTGTTGATGCCTGCCGCAATAATCCCTTTGCAGACAGATTGAGGGAAACGGACGGAACGCGCTCGATCGGGGTGGGCCTGGGCCGGGTCGATCCAATCGGCGGTGTATCGGTTGGCGGAGTTCTCGTAAGCTACGCCGCTCGCGAAGGCGCGCTTGCATTCGACGGGAAGGGCCGCAACAGCCCATACGCTCAGGCACTTCTCGAAAGCCTGGATGAGTCGGGTCTGGAGGTCTCCAGGCTGTTTCGGAATGTGCGCGACCGGGTCATGCAACTGACGGACGGCCTGCAGGAGCCTTTCACATACGGCTCTTTGCCGAGCGAGCCGATTTATCTTTCACTGCCCGCGGCTGGCGCAGGGCCTGAAGACGGGAACGCCAGTTTCGAGCGCAAGATGGCCGCCGATTTTTTCAATGCCGAGCAGTTGGGCTCGGCGTATTACTGGGAAAGGTTCCTGCAGAAATACTCTGCCCAATCCGACCATGAACTCGTCGCCCTTGCGAGGAAAAGACTGAAGGAGCGGTCTCTTGAAACGGACCGCGACCTCTGGGCTTCAACACGCGATCCATGGCTTGAAACCCGATTTGACGAAGAAACCGGAGCGGCGGAATTGGCTCTGGAACAGCGCGTGCTTGTCCAGGACGCTCTGACCATGATGGGCCACGACATCGGCGCCACAGATGGCGTCTTTGGGCCAAAGACACGACGCGCCATATCCACGACCCGAGTGGTCAATGGTCTGAACCCCGGAGACAAGGTGGATCTGGCGTTCTTGAGGCTTCTCCCGAATGTGCCGGGGATCAGGGCGCTGCAAAATACACTGGCGGTCAGCTATGATGAAGTCGACCTGCCGGAACCAATGGAGCCTCGACTTGAGCGCGTGTTCGAGACCATGGGGCCGTCGAAGTTCAAATTCGACTACCATCGCGGGCACCTGTACGTCGTCACGAAGAAGGGGGGCCGAACGACGTGGGGTCGGGCGCAAAACATAGCACAGCAGGCCGGCGGATACCTGGCCGCTATCGGATCCGCCGAGGAAAACCAATTCATTCATGACCTGTTCTCGACGGACCCCAAATTTACGCACCAGGACTACTCTGGTTCCTGGTTCGGGCCGATGTTCGGCTTGTTCCAGGTCGACAAGGAACAAGAGCCTGCCGGTGGTTGGACATGGATCAACGGAGAACGCCTGGATTTCGTGAACTGGGCCAGAGGGAGACCTGACAATTTTGACGGACGACAGGACTATGGCAGGTTCTTTCGGGCCCCCGGCGCCGAAACGGAAAATCCGGCGATTACGACGTGGGACGATATGGGCGCGGGACTCTGGTGCTGTGGCTACGTCATCGAGGTCGAATGAACAACGCCCGGACGATCGTTCATTCCGGGCGTCCGGCGGTTCTGAACTGCGTGGCGCTGTTCCCGGGTTTCCATTGGGCTTCAAGCGGGCTTGCGGAAGACGGCGACCGCGCCCGATGGCCTTGGCCAGGTGAAATGTCGCGTCCGGCCCAAAGCCGCCATTCAGGACACCCCCCCGGCGAAGGCCCGCTGCATGACCATGCCGGGTCTATGCGTCGCCGATCCGGGAGTAGCGGTAGGGCCGGTACCCGGTGCCCAGCCCGCTCTCTGCAAGGCCGGCCTCGAGAACCGGCATCAGCAAACGGACCATATCCCGGGCTGTCTGCTCGTCAGGTGACAGCGGGCCGGCAAGGATGTCGCGGATCTCGGCCATCACCGTGTCGCGATCGATGCGGGTGACGCGACCGCCGTCGACCACAAGCTCCCCCTCGACAAATACCTTGTCGATCGCGGCCTTCGTCATCCGGTGCAGGATCGAGTCGACAAGCGTCGTCCGCGGGTCGACGAAGGGACGCTCCAGCGCAGCTTTGTCGATCAGGACGATATCCGCGCGGTAGCCGGTGTCGAGCCGCCCGACTTCGCCGCCGAAGCCGGTGGTCTGGGCGCCGTGTTCGGTCGCCGCCTGAAGCACTTCGGCCGCATCGATGCGGTCATTGAAAAGGCCCGTCTCCCGGTGGAGAGCCCAGACCAGCTTCATCTCGACGCTCATGTCGCGGTCGTCGAGCAGGTTCGACTGGTCGATGCCGAGCGCGAGCGGAATGCCCCGCGCCCGCATGGCATTGACCGGAGCGATGCCGCTGCCGAGGCGCAGTCCAGAGCTGGCATTGTGGCAGACCGAGCACCCGCAACCGGCCAGAAGGTCAAGATCCTGCGCGCTGGTCCAGTTGCCATGGCCAATTGTCAGATCTGGCCCCAGGCAGCCCAGTCGATGCAGATGCTCCACCGCGGAGCAGCCGTAGTGCTCCTGTGCGAACCGGGCCTGGCGCTCGGTTTCGACCAGATGCATATGAAGCCGCGCCCCGGACGCGCGAGCCGTCTCGAAGATCAGCTGAAGGCTTTCATCGCTGCACCAGTGCAGGTTCGCCGGCGCAAGGTTCAGGCGGACGCGGCCGGGGGCGCGATCCTGCCAGCGCGCACGCGTCTCACGGAAGAAGGCCATGTAATCCGCGGTCGGCGTCCGGCTGGACGCCAGTTGTCGGTCGAGCCAGCCGCGCAACGGTTCGTCAAGCCCTGCCAGCAGGTCGGGGTCCGGACCGTATCCCATCACGTTCTGGTCGCGCATCATGAAGGAATAGCCCGCGCGCATCCCGATCTCGCCATAGGCGTCAAGCACGGCGTCCGAGGTCGCCTGCCATTGGTCAGGTCCGCCCGTCAGGCCAGAGTGGATATGGTGCACCGTGGTGGTCCCGCTTTCCAGCATCTCGATGGCGGAGTAAAGCGTGTCCAGCCGCGCCCCGACCTGCCGCATGGCACGGAACTGCGGCAGCCAGAGCTCTAGCGGCGCGAAAGGCACCCCGTTCATCAACGGCGTGATCCCGAAGTGGTGGTGGCTGTTCACGAGGCCCGGGATCGCGATCATGCCCGGCCCGCCGAAGCGCGGCAGGTGGTCGTTGCCATAGCCGACGGCGGCCATGGGCCCGATCTGCGCGATCATGCCGCCCTGGACGCGGATGCCGACGTCATGGCGCAGATCGGCGCCTCCGCTCGGGTTGCGGCCGCACAGGACGGTTCCCGCTTCGATGATGCAATCAGTCATGGTGCCTTCGTGTAGTCAGAGATCAAGCCAAGGCGACGCGCAGCGGCAACCCGGTAGAGCGGATCGCCGAGGACGCGCATCTCCTCGTGGGAGGAATAGGCGATGCTGATGTCGTGCTCGTCATAAGAGCGCGCCGCGACCGCCCAGATCTCGGGCCAGTCGGGACAAGGGACTTCGCGCCAGCGTGCCAAATCCTCCGGTGAGGGTAGCCGGGGATAGCCCATTTCGGGCAGCAAAGTGGAGATGCATTGCCAGAAGTGGCGCAACATCACATCGGGCCGCTCGCAATATGGCGTGACGATGCGCAGCCAGTGGACACCGGTCACTGCATGCAGTGCCGCGAAATGCTGGGTCGCGGCAAAGATCGCCAGCGAGGCGGCCGCCATCCTGTCAAGCGTGTCCGGATCGATCTTCAACCAGTCGACCACCGGCTGGAAGTCCGGGTGCCTTGCGTGCCCGTCCATGTTCCACCAGAGAAGCTCTCCGATCGGAATGTCACGCAGGGAGCCCACCTTGGCCACCATGTCCAGCATCTCGAGCGGATCGTCCGTGCGTGGAACCGCGCCCTGCGGCGCAGGCATCGGCAGGTAGGTCGCAGCCCAATACCCAAGCGCCACGGCGACATCCGTCTGGTCCTGGCGCACCAGGCCGTAGGCCAGCCGCATCAGCGCGTGAAAGGCGCTGGCGCCAACCCCGGGTGCCAGCCTGTCGATATGCGCCCGGACCGCCCCGTCGATGCCCAGCCGATCGACTTCGGCGGCAAAGAAGGCCCGCAGCGCCGGCTCCGAGTCTCGCTGGCCGATGGCGTCCGGCCACGTGTCGGTGGTCAGCGCGGTATCGGCACATTCGGGAAACGGCAGAAGCTTCTTGGCGTCGCGATAATGTTCGAAGAAGTCCTGCATCCGCTCGGGCGTGCCGCCGATCCGGTCGAGCGCGGTCAGTACCATCGGTGCGTGATTGGCGTAGGTCTTGGCAAATTCCGAACCGTATTCGGGCATGCTGGCCAGAAGGCCGGAGGCGGTCACTGTCTGCATGGCTTATCCCCTTGCGGCGGTAGCAGGTTGTTCGGCAAGCAGCTCGTCGAGACCTGCCTCGTAGTGGATTTGGCCAACGAGGTCGTCCAGAATGGCATCCGCCTCGTCCTTGAACAGCTCGCCGACGACGCCCCGCGCGATCATGGGGGCGGCATATCGCATTGCGGCGCAGGAATGGATCGTGGGTCCGAGGCTCGGTCCCGAGGCGCCGTTCAGCATGAACACGCGCCGAAGCCACGGCGCTTGGCCTGGCACCTTTTCAAGCAATTGGCCGCGGTCGCCCTGATAGGGGTGGCTGGACAGATAGGCGCAGTCTTCGCCCTCGGGCGGAACGTACCGGTCGCCCCAGAGCGCGATGTCCCCGACGATGTCCGCAAGCTCGGGGCGCTGGCCGAGGTCGAGCACCATGCCCGTGGCCACCACCACGAAATCATAGGTCAGTCGCTCTCGGCCGGTGTCGATCTCGATGGCGCCCGCCTCGTCGATGCGCGCGGCCGTCCAGGGCGCGAAGGGGCGCAGTTTCACGCCCTGGGACAGGGCTCGTTGGAAGGTTGCAGCGGGCGGCGGCTGGCCGATATCATGCAAGTGCTTGACACAGCGCCACTTCTTCGCGTCGGGCAGATCGCGGAACTGACCGAGAAAGCCTGCCGTTTCCAGGAACCTGCGCGGGTTCTGGACTGGCAGCTTGGCCCGCCGGAAGCATATTTCGGCCGAGACAGCGCCGGTCTCCATCGCGGTCGCCGCGCAATCGAAGGCCGAGGCGCCCGCCCCCAGGACACCGACCCGCTTTCCGCGGAACAGCGCGTGATCGAAGCTTTGGTTGGAATGGCGCCAACAGCCGTCAGGCAGGGCGGCGATGGCGGATGGCACGAAGTCCTGCCCGGCCCCGAAAGCCCCCGTCGCATAGACCAGCGTGCGGGCGCGCAATTCTTGCGTCTCGCCGGGCGTCTCGACGATCAGGCGGAAGGTCTCGTCGGCCTCGGGTATCACGCGGGCCACCCGTGCATCGTTCGTAACAGGCAGGTCCAGCACCTGCCGGAACCAGACCAGGTAGGCCATCCAGTCCTGGCGAGCGATCCGGTCGATCCCGTCCCAAGCATCGGCCCCTTTCACCGCCTCGAACCAGGCACGGAACGTCAGGTTGGCAAAGCCGACCTCGGGCCCGGAATAAAGCTTGGGCGTGCGCAGGGTCTGCATCCGCGCAAAGGTGATCCAGGGCCCTTCCCGACCTTCGGGACTGGCGTCGAAGACCCGGATGTTCGTCACCCGCTCGCGCATCAGCGCGAAGGCCACCGAAAGGCCGAGTTGCCCGCCGCCGACGATGGCGCAGTCCAGAATGTCGTTGCCCCTGGGCGTCACCCATTCCTTCGCCGGATAGGCCAGCAGTTCAAGGTCCCGCTTCACCGCGCCCTCGAGTGCCTTCAGTTCGGTCGTTTCGGTCATCTTGGTCTTCCTTCGGATACCGGGATCAGTGGCTTGGCGTGCAGGGCAGGATCAGTGCCGCAGGGTTCCGCGACTTCCCGAAGACGCCAGACACTGCCGGGATGGTCAGCAGGTATGGTAAGGTGATCAGTACCTGAGGGGGAATACCGGAACTGATCCATTGCAGAGACAGCGGCAGCGCATCCATCGCAGCGCAGCCGAAGGCCGTTGCGATGGCAAGGCAGGGGGCCAGCGTGCGAGGATGAAGATCCCGAGGGGTATGAAACCTCGTCCGAGGACGACCGTGTCGCGGAAGATGCCGGTCTGCTTGGCGATAACGTAGGCCCCGGCCAGCCCGGTCTGCACTGCCGCCAGCACCCCGACCAAGGGCGAGCCGCTGTGAATGGCCGCCAGACAGGCCGCCAATGAACCAAGCAGGATGATGCCCGCGAGCCCGACATCGAGCACGCCGCTGCGCACCAACAACCGGTCAGGGAACCGGATGCGCATGTCGGCCAGCAGGCGGCTGCCGCTCGGCTGCGAGATGTTGAACCGCACCGCGGTTTCAGTCGTGCTTTCTACACGCAGCAGGTGGGAAAGGATCCGAAGTTGGGTCGTCGTGACGTGTCCGAGGATTTCGGCATCTGCCCCGCCCTGTGCACCGGCGCATACTTCGGCCTCGAACACATCGGTGTCCATGAATGATTTGAATGCCATCGTTTGCGATGAGCTTTGCGTGCGCTCTGCACGATCAACACGGGGCGGGGCGCAGCCTGGTTCGGCAACGATGGTTGCGCCGTGCCGCAACCCACCTGATTTGCACGAGGTCGCCTGACATCCGTCAGCCTGTTTTTTGCTTTTCAAGCAGGCGTTTGGGCATGTTCCGCCCCGTGTCTTCCGGGACGCCGACCGAGGGGCTTCATCCAGATGCGATGACCGGATCACAGGCCCAGGGCGGCCTTCTTGCGGTCGGCCCAGGTGGTCAGCACCATGTTGAAGCTGAGCGCCATCAGCGACACGCAGATCCCCAGCACCAGGTTCTTTCCCAGATCGGCGCCCGCGAGGGTGCGCTGCAGTTCCTGGCCCAGGTCCTGGGTGCCGATGAAGGCGGCGATGATCACCATGAAGAAGGCGAACATGATCGCCTGGTTGAACCCGATGGCCATGGTCGGCAGGGCCATGGGCAGCTGCACCTTCCACAGTTTCTGCATCCGCGTTGCGCCCGACATCTCGGCCGCTTCGATCATTTCGGGGGGCACGTCGCGCAAGCCTTCGACGGTGTAGCGGACCAGGGGCACCATGGCGAAGATCAGGATCGACATGACCACAGAGGTCGCGGTGATGCCGAACAGCATGATCGCGGGGATCAGGTAGACGAAGCTGGGGAAGGTCTGGGCGGTGTCGCAGGCCAACAGGATCCGATTGGCGCGCCGGTCCGTGAACGAGGCCCAGACCGCAATGGGCAGGCCGATCAGGCTGGCCAGGATGACGGCGGAGATGACGGAATAAAGCGTGATCACGGCCCGGTCCCACCAGCCGGTCAGGGCGACGATCCCGAAGAATACGGCCGCCCAGATCGCCACGCGCTGGTCCGCAAGCGCCAGCGCGGCGGCGGCGAACAGCAGGATGAAGGCGGGGGTGGGGATCGACAGAAGGAAATCGCGGAAGGGGATCAGGATCCAGACGTTGAAGACATAGCGGATCTGGTCGGTGACCGACTGGACGGGCCCAAGCGCCAGGAAGGCCTTGATCGCGGCGTCGATCTCCTTGCCCCGGGACCAGCTTTGGCGGCGTCCGATCTCGGAGAACCAGTCGACGGCCTGGCCAAGCAGGGTGAACCCCACGAAGACTCCAAGCCCGATCAGCAGGTATTTATTCCTCCGCCACCAGGGGGTGCCCCGGGGATGATGTTCGGGCACGCGCACGACCCAGGCCTTGGACAGCCGGTCCAGTGTGACGGCCAGCAGCACGATGGTGATGCCGATCTCGAACGAGCGGCCGATCTTGAAACTGCCCATCATGGCCAGCAGCTTGGCGCCGAGGCCGGGCATCCCGATGAAGGCGGTCAGCACGACCATGGCCAGGCACAGCATGATGACCTGGTTGACGCCCACGAGGATCTCGGTCCGGGCGGCGGGGATGTAGACGTGGCGCAGCATCTGCCAGCGGGTGCAGCCGGACATCTGGCCGGCCTCGATCACGGCGGGAGAGACCTTTTTCAGCCCCAGCGTGGTCATCAGGATCATCGGCGGGACGGCATAGACGATGGTGGCCACGGCGCCTGCGGTGGGGCCGACCTTGAAGAAGATGACGGCCGGCAGGAGATAGGTGAAGAAGGGCAGGGTCTGCAGGATCGACAGGATCGGCTTGATCGCTCGGTCGACGCGGTCATTGGCCCAGGCGGCAATGCCCAGGCCCAGCCCGATCACGAAGGCCAGGGGGGCGGCCACGACAAGGACGGACATCGTCTCCATCGCGATTTTCCATTGGCCGATCAGGGCGGTCCAGACAAAGGTGCCGCCCGCAAGAAGCGCCAGCCGCCAGCCCCCAAGCGCATAGCCCAGCACGGCGGCGGATCCGGCAATGGCGCTCCAGGGGATCGGGCCAAGGTTCGGCCAGCGGCGTTTGCCGTAAAGCAGGTTCGCCGTGGTATCGAGCGCGAATTGCAGCGGCCCTTCGGCGATCCAGCGGGTGAGTTTTTCCAGCCCCAGGTCGGTGCGGATGAAGGTGAAGGCCGCGTCCAGCCAGGGGGCAAAGGGGGGAACCAGGGCCTCGGGCACGCGGGTCAGCCAGGCGGGCAGAAGGCCCGCGTAGTGCAGCAGGGTCAGGGCGACGGCCAGGGCCACCAGGGCCAGGGCGGTCTGGCCGCGAGGCGCGACAGGGGCGGCGTTGGTCGACAGAACCGCCATGGTCAGGCGCCCACCAGCACGCGCAGGGCCTCTTGGCGGGACAGGGCCCCAAGCGGGCGGTCGCCGTCGGCCACGGGGATCATGTCACGCTGGTCCGAAACAAGCGTGGCCGCAAGGTCGTGGATCGTGGCGCGGGCGGGGACCGGCGCGCCTTCGCCATGGGCATCCGCCCGGGCCAGGACAGAGGCATGGACGACGCGGGATTTGTCGATGTCCTCGGTGAACTTGCGGACATATTCGGTGGCCGGGTTCAGCACGATCTGGTCGGGCGTGTCACATTGTTCGACCGCGCCGTCTTTCATGATCGCGATCCGGTCGGCCAGGCGCAGGGCCTCGTCGAAATCATGGGTGATGAAGACGATGGTCTTGCCCAGCATCGCTTGCAGGCGCAGGAACTCGTCCTGCATTTCGCGCCGGATCAGCGGGTCGAGCGCCGAGAAGGGTTCGTCCAGGAACCAGATGTCGGGCTCGATGGCGAGGCTGCGGGCGATTCCCACGCGCTGCTGCTGGCCACCGGACAATTCGCGGGGGAAATAGTCTTCGCGGCCCTCAAGACCCACCAGCCGGATCACCTCCATCGCCCGGTCGCGGCGGGTGTGGCGGTCCTGGCCGCGCATTTCCAGCGGGAAGGCGACGTTGTCCAAAACGGTGCGATGGGGCAGCAGGCCAAAGCTTTGGAACACCATGCCCATCTTGTTGCGGCGCAGCGTGATCAGGTCCTTTTCCGAGAGGGACATGATGTCCTGGCCCTCGACCTCGATCGTGCCGCCGGTGATGTCGTGCAGGCGCGAGAAACAGCGCACCAGAGTGGATTTGCCTGACCCCGACAGGCCCATGATCACCAGCATCTCGCCCCGGCCGACAGAGATCGAGACATCCTTGACCCCGGCGATGTATCCATCGGCGCGGATCTGGTCATAGCCGTGCCCTTCGGGCATCCGGGCGTAATAGCCTTCGGGATCCTTGCCGAAGAGTTTCCAGACGTTTTTACACGCGATGACAGGCGCTTGTGACATCATGCGGGTCCTCCCGGGTCAGATGAAACGCCCCGCCCGGCACCGGGCGAGGCGTGGGCGGATCACTCGGTCCAGGCGGTCCAGATGTCTTCGTTGGCGGCCAGCCATTCCTCGGCCGCCTCGTCGGGCTCCAGCTCGTCGATATCGACGAGGCGGGCCATTTCGGCGATCTGGGGGTTGGTGAAGCTGATCTTTTCCAGCACGGCATAGGCGCCGGGCCACTTGTCGGCCATGCCCTCCCAGGCGGCCTTTTTCAGGTAGCCGTCAGCGGGGTTGCCACAATCGTACAGCATTTCAGGGTTGGGGCCGAGGGCCGGATCCTTGTCGCAGCCGTCGACCCATTCGGGGAATTCTACGAATTCACCCGGCCAGACCGCTTCGGCGAAATTCGGGGTCCAGTTGAAGACGACAACCGGGGTCTTGTCGGCCTCGGCCGCGCCGATTTCGGCCCAGAGGGCGGCGGCAGAACCGGCGTTGATGACCTCGAAATCCATGTCCAGCGCCTCGACCCGTTCCTTGCCGTGCTTGAGCCAGTCGACCGGGCCATCCAGGTAGCGGCCCTTGTCGCCGGTTTCGGGCGTGGCGAACAGGGCGGCGCAGTCGTTCAGCGCTTCCCAGCTGGGCAGGCCCGGGCAGGCGTCCTTGGTCCACATCGGGTACCACCAGTCTTCGCGGGTGATGGCATCGTGATCGCCCACGTCGACGATCCCGCCCTTTTCCATGGCCGCCCGGAAGGACGCGCCAAAGGCGCCTTCCCAGACCTCCAGTTCCAGCGTCACGTCGCCCAGCCGGATCGATTCATAAACGGCCTGGCTGTCGGTGGTGACATATTCGACGGTGTTGCCCATGCCCTCGAGGATCTGGCCGACCACGTTGGACATCACGATTTGCGAGGACCAGTTGTGGATCGGGATCACGATCGGATCAGAGCTGTCAGAGGCCAAGGCGGCCAATGGCAGAAGGGCCAGCGCTCCGGCGGCCAATGCGGTGGGTCTTCTTGTCATGGGTCGTCTCCCTGAAGGACGTGTGAGCGCCTTGGTCCTCTTGCGGTGATCCGGCGCGTTTTTTCTGCGGGTCGGCAAAGCGGGCTGCGCTTTACCTTGGTTGAGCCTGCGTAAGCTTTCCTGTGGGTCAAGAAATTTTCCCAAGAATAGAAATTTTGAGATGCAATGGCCGAAAGAACGACAAAGAAAGCGCCATGTCGTGGCCATGGGGCAGCCGCCGTGTCCCGTGGGCGGGGCGCGACTGTCCAAAGCTTTGGCGTCTTGCTGCGGAAATGAGGTGTTTGGAAACGGCCTTTATCGCGGGGCCGAAACGGGAGGAAGGGCCGCGAATCTGCCGTGACGGAGGTCGTAAGGCCCGGATCCTGTCGCGGCCGGTGTCAGATGGCCTGATCCCCGTATTCCAGCCAGGCCCGGTCCTCGGGCGTCAGCCGGGCCGCGATCATGGCATCGTAGGCGGCCAGTTCGGTGTCGCTCAGCCGGTCCTGCCACTTGCCGCTGGAACCGCTGTGAAAGAACGCGTCGTCCGATCTGAAAAAGCCCTTGCCGCCGGAGGGGGCGAACCTGTCCGCGTGGCGTTTCATGTTGTCGAAGGTCGCGGCCTGCACCAGGTCCTCCATCAGGGGGGCGGGGTGCGCGGTGCCCAGCAGGGCGGCCATGCGGGCGACGACACCGGGAAGGTCCCGTTGCATGTCGGCGTAGTGAAACAGCGCGACATTGGGCCGGTCGGCCAGGGCCTTGGCGGTCGTGTAATGGCGCAGGATCAGGGACAAGGGCATGGCGTCGCAGGCCTCGGTGTCCGTGTCGCCCTCCAGGAAATGCCGGAAGGTGACGCCCTCGGTATCCTCGGCCGGATACCATGCGTCATAGAGGTCCAGCGGCAGGTTGCGCACATGGTTGCGGAACGAGAAATGCGCGTCCAGCGGGTGGCGGAACACGCAGACATAAAGCGCCCGGTCGTCCAGGGGCAGCCCGTCCATCGGCGTGTGGCTTTTCATGCAGCGGCGGTGGGGCATGGCCTCTAGCCGCGCGGCCACCTCGTCGAGGTCCCGCAGCCGGATGTCGACCCAGGGCATCTTGATGGACAGCTCGGTGTCGACCAGGGGATCGCCCGACAGCAGCAGGGCGATGATCGTCTGCATCCAGGTCGTGCCGCATTTCGGGGGCGTGACGACGATCACGTCGTTGGGCCGGCGGGCAATCCGGTCCCAGCGGCGGCTGTCGGTCAGTGGGCCGAGGTAGTGCTTTGGCGTGTTCATGGCGGGCGGCTCCTGCATGGGGCCGTGCCAGCAGAGCCGGGGCGCGGGCGGAAGACAACCGCAAATGCGCGGCCCGCCCGTGCCGTTCGATCACAAGGGTGCGTGCGCGTGTTCAGGCGGGCAGGCCCACGGCCGCGCGGCCCTCGGCGACCTTCAGCGAGAAATCCGTGCCCAGCCACGGGTCGGCCTCGGGCGTGGTCAGGAAGGCGATGGCCCGGGCGACCCACTCGGGCGAGATGTGGTTTTCCCACGGGATCTGGCTGACCGGATTGATCCCCGAGGCGCGGATCTGCTCCTGCATCTCGGTGGCCACGGTCCCGGGGCTTAGCCCGAAGACCCGGATGCCCTGGCCATGGGCCTCCTTGTGGGCGACCCCGGTCAGGCGCTGGACGGCGGCCTTGGAGGCGCAGTAATGCGACCAGCCTTCCAGGAAAGAATTGGCCGCGCCGGACGAGATATTGACGATCGTGCCGCCGGTGGACTGGCCGGCCATGGCGCGCATCGCGTGGTGCAGACCCAGGTAGACACCCTTGATATTGACGTCGATCACGCGGGACCAGGCCAGGGGATCGCTGTCGGCGATCCGGGCGATGGGGTCGATCAGGCCGGCATTGTTCACCATCAGGTCCAGTCGCCCGGTCGTGTCGATGGCCGTCTGAACCAGGGCGCGCATGGCGTCTGGGTCGGCCACGTCCGTGGGCAGGGCGGTCGCCGCGCCGCCGGCGTCAGAGATCTGGGCCGCGATGCGCTTGGTCGCCTCGGCCGAGCGCGCGGCCAGCACGACATGTGCGCCCAGCGAGGCCAGGTGGCGGGCGGCGGCTTCGCCGATCCCGCGAGAGGCACCAGTGACGATGGCGGTCTGCCCGGAAAGGTCAGGCCCAGGAAGGTCAGGCGTGGTGGTCATCTTTATAGGTCCTTTGGCAGGGGTCCCGCCGCCCCGGCCGGGCGGTTTGGGTGGCTTGGGCGGCGGGGGGAATTGGGGAAGGTCAGCCTTCGTTGGGGCCCTTGAAGCCATCGACGTAGCCCCAGTTGCAGGGCACGTTGGTCGCAAGCTTGTCCGCCGGCAGCGAGGCGCAATCCACCAGGTCCAGGTGGATATCCAGGTCGATCGTGGTGCCTGTCGGCGATCCGGGGAAGGCGATGAAATCCATCCCCCAGTCGGTCCGGTCGATCTGGCCCGTGGCCTCGAAGGACACGGTGCGGATCTCATCGTAATTCGGGATGAAATCGGGATAGGCCCGGTCGGTGATCAGGGCGAAATCCAGCGTGACGGGCGCGTCGACCCCCAGCATGGTCAGGGTCCCGGCCATCTGGCCCTCGGTCGGCGAGGTCATGGTGATCTCGCCTGAGGTGAAGGTCACCGTCGGGAAGGCCGGCACGTTCATGTAATCGGCATTGCGGATGTGGGTGTCGCGGCCGACATGGTTGGAATTGACCGAAGCGGCCTGGACCGTGACGGTGATCTGCGAATGCTCGGGGGCGTGTTCGTCGATCAGGAAGGTGCCGGAGAAGTCGTCGAACCGGCCGACCGTGCGCGACAGGTCCATGTGGTCGATTTCCCAGCCGATGTGGGCATGGCCCAGGTCCAGCGTCCATTCGTGGGGCTGGGCAAGGGCAGGGGCGGCCAGCAGGGCCAGGGCTGCGGGCAGGAAGGGGAACTTGGTCATGAGAGGCTCCTGTTTCGGATAGGGTCAAGATCCCTGTTGCGTGGCTTGCCGGAAACCGCCGTCTCTGACACTCTATCATGCGAAAGGTGCACGAATGGATCTGGCTCTTCTTCAGACCTTTGCCGACGTGGCCCGGCGCGGATCCTTCGCGGCGGTGGCGCGCGAAGACGGGGTCGACCCGTCGTCGGTGTCGCGGCGCATTGCGGCGCTGGAACAGGCGCTTGGGTTCGTGCTGTTCGACCGGACCACCCGCCGGCTGGCCCTGACCGAGGCCGGGCGGATCTACCTCGATCGTGTCGAGGCCATCACCGATGCCCTGGCCGAGGCCGCGGATACCGCCCGCGATGCCGTGACCGAACCGTCCGGTCTGCTGCGCGTGACCTGCTCGGTCGCGTTCGGAGAGCGCTGGCTGGTCCCGCACCTGGCGGGATTTCGGGCGGCCTATCCCCGCGTGCGCGTCGAGCTGATCCTGAGCGACGCGCAGATCGACATCGCATCCGAGGGCATCGACGTGGCCCTGCGGCTGGGGCCGGGGGTGGAGGGGGCCTTCGTGGTGTCGAAACTCTTTGACGTGGCCTATCGCGCCGTGGCCGCGCCGGGCTACCTGGCGCGCATGGGTCTTCCCGGACAGCCCTCCGACCTGGCCGGCCATGACGGGTTGCTGTTCGCCCTGCCGCGGTTCGGGTCGGCCTGGCAGTTTCGCGCCGGGGCCGGGGACCCGCCGGTCGACGTCCAGCCCAGGCCGGCCTTTGCCATGTCGAACGCCCTGGCTTTGCGCCGGGCGGCGATCGAGGGCATGGGCGTGGCCCTGCTGGCCGACTGGACCATCGCCGAGGACCTGGCCTCGGGGCGGCTGGTCGACCTGTTCCCGGGCATGGAGGGCAGCGCGACCGGCTTCGACGCGGCCGCCTGGACGGTCTATTCCAGCCGCGCCTACATGCCCGCCCGCCTGCGCGCCTTCCTTGACCATGTCAGGGCCGCCGGTCGGGGCCAAGCCGGGGGCGGGTTCCGGTTTGCGGTGGCCGGGCCAGATTGAACCAGATATAGTCAGGCCAAATAAGAACAAGAGACTTATCGGTTATGCTGACATTGAGACATTATGAATTGCTCGTCGCATTGGCCGAAGAGCTGCATTTCGGCCGCGCGGCCGAGCGGCTGACGATTTCGCAGCCGCAGCTGACCCAGCAGCTGAAACAGATGGAAGAAATGATCGGCACCCGCCTGTTCGAGCGCAACCGCCGGCGGGTCGACCTGGCTCCGGCGGGGCAATTGCTGCTGCCCGAGGCCCGGGCGGTCCTGCGCCACGCGGCCCTGGCCGAAGACGTGGCGATGCGGGCCGGGCGGGGGACCATCGGCGAGCTGGCCCTGGGATACGTGGGGGCGGCCTCGCTCAGCGGGGTGCTGACCCGGCTGCTGCTGGCCTACCGCGCCAAGGCTCCGGATATCCGGCTGCAATTGACGCTGATGGACCTTGATATCCAGATCCCCGAAGTGGCGGCGGGCAACCTGGACGCGGGCATCGTGCGCCTGCCGTTCCCGAACATGCCCGACACGCTTGCCGCCCGGACCCTGCGCCAGGAACGGCTGTGGGTTGCGCTGCCGGCCGGGCACCCGCTGGCCGGGCAGGATGCGGTGGAACTGGCCGCCCTGGCCAACGACCCCTTCGTCGCGACCCACCTGCCGCCCAATTCGGGGTTTTCGGCCTCGATGCACCGGGCCTGCGCCAGTGCCGGCATCAGCCCCGAAATCGTGCACCGCTCGCCGCAGTTCGCGTCGATCGTCAGCCTCGTGGGGGCCGGGCTGGGGGTGGCCTTTGTGCCGGAATCCATCCAGGCGCTGGTGCTGCCCAACGTGGTTTACAAACCGTTCGTCGATGTGGACGAAACGGCCAATATCTCGATCGTTTACCAGAAAAACCGCCAAAGCCCCGCGCTGGAGCTGTTCCTGTCCTGCCTTGGGGCGGTGACCGACAGCGCGGGCGACACGACCTGAAGGAGACATCCATGACTTCCGAAACCTTCACGGCCCTGAACGGGGTCTACCACGGCTATCGCCCGGCCGAGCCCGGCGCGCCCACCATCGTGTTTGCCAACTCGCTGGGCACGGATCTTCGGGTCTGGGATCGGGTCGTGGCCCTGTTGCCCGCGGGCTGGGGCATCCTGCGCCAGGACAAGCGCGGCCACGGGCTGAGCGCCATTGGCGACACGCTGACCATCGAGACCATGGCCGACGACGTGGAAATGTTGCTGGATCATTACGGGATCGACGGGTTCGTCGGCGTGGGCCTGTCGGTGGGCGGGCTGATCATGCAGCGCCTTGCGGTGCGCCGGCCCGAGGGCATGAGCAAGCTGGTGCTGTCCGACACGGCGGCCAAGATCGGATCGCCCGAGATCTGGGACCCGCGTATCGCCACCGTGCTGGACAAGGGCATCGCGGCCATCGGTGACGCCATCCTCGAACGCTGGTTCGCCGCGCCCTACCGCGACACCGAGGATTTCGCCATGTGGCAGGCCATGCTTGAACGGACCCCGGCCAAGGGTTATGCGCAGGTCTGCGCAGCGATCCGCGACGCCGATTACCGCGAGGACCTGGCCGCGATCACCCAGCCGACGTTGGTCATCGCCGGGTCCGAGGATGCCTCGACCCCGCCTGAACTGGTGAAATCGACGGCCGAGGCGATCTCGGGCGGGCGGTTCGAGGAAATCGCCGATGCGGGCCATCTGCCCTGCGTGGAACAGCCGGTCATCTTCGCCGACCTGCTGAAGGGGCATGTCGCGGCCTGACCCCGGTTTGCCAATATCACCAGGGGCGGCCCGTTCGGCGGGGCCGCCCTTATGCGTTTCGGTCCAGGGCGCCTTTGGTCAGCCCGCGATGGTGATCAGCCCTGCCATTCGGCGCAACAGCTGAAGCTGGGCGCGGTACAGGATCTTGGACGACCCGACGACGCTGGCCACCCGGGTATAGGCGGCTGATGCGGCGTCGTTGGACCGCAGGAGTACCGTGGCGGCCTCGTCGCGGGACGCTTCGAACACGGCCGTGCTGGCCGGAATGCTCTCGCTTTTGATGGCCTTGTAGGACCGGTTGCCCACCTTGATCTTGGGCTGGGTCTTGTCCTGTTCCTTGCGGACGATCTTGTTCAGGTCTGTGGCCACGCTGGACAGGGCCCGGCGGGCATCGCGGTAATCGGGTTTGCTGCCGACGGCCGCGGCGGCGGCCTGGAAGGCCTGCCGGTAGCAATCGAACTGGTAGATCGTCGGCACCTGCGGGCAGATTTCAGCGCCGTTTTCCAGCTCCGAGATCATCCGTTCGGTAATGGCGTCGGAGGAGGCGATGTCAAAGGGCTCGAATGTCGATGCGCGGGTTGATGCAGGGCTGATCAGGCTGGCGAAAAGGGCAAGAGCCAATGCCCCGGCGAATAGTCTGAATTTGGTCATTTGAAAGTCCGTTGGAATCACGTGAGGAATGATTTTGTACGTGGTTCGGATCTTTGTGTTTCGATGCATTTTGCACAACAGATTTGTAAGCGGCCCATTCGTTTTGGTGTCGATCGGGGCCGTTTGTGGAAACGGCCCCCGAAATAGCCCACCAAACGATCCACGAAACAGCCGAAGGCTCTCCTTGACAGGCACGGGCCTAGTGGCGCATGGGCGCGCCATTGCCTGTCTGTCCGAAAGCCCAGCCCCTTGGTCACGAACCCCTATGATGCCTCCGGCTTTTATGACGATGCCATCGCGCGCGGGCGGCACCGGGATATCGTGGGCGGCCGGTGGGACGAAACCGGACGCATCCAGATGCAGATCCTGCGCGACGCCGGGCTTTGTCCGCATCACCACCTGCTGGACATCGGGGCGGGGTCGATGCGGTTGGGGTGCAAGGCCGTGCCCTACCTGGAGCCGGGCCATTACTGGGCCACCGATGCCTCGCGGGCGCTGATGCTGGCGGGCCGTGCGGCCGAGCTTGCCGATCCCGACAGGCTGGACCCGGCGCAGCTGATCGAGGACGCGGGCTTTGCCTGTCCCGGCGTGCCGGACCGGATCACCCATGCCATCGCCTTTGCGGTCTTTCCGCACGTGCCCCGGGACCGGTTTCAGCCTGTCTTTGCCACCCTGCGCCGGTTTCCCCGGCTGGAGCTGTTCCTGTTCACCGTGTTCCTGGTGCCGGACGAGGCCACTGCCGAAGGGTCCTATCGCCAGCCCGACGGGGTGGTGACCCATGGGGGCCGGCCGCCCTATCACCTGACCGCCAACGTGGTGCAGACCATGGCGGCACAGGCGGGCTGGCAGCTGGAGCAATGCGACGTGATGTTACCGCGCGGGCAGGTGCTGTTCCGGGCGCGCCCGCAGGGGACGGCGGATTAACCGACCGTCACGCCTCCGCAAACGAACAGCGTCTGGCCCGTCACGAAGCCCGCCTTGGGATCGCAGAAGAACGACACGGCATTGGCCACATCATCTCCGGTCCCGACACGCCGGACGGGCACGTGTTCGATGATCTCGCGCGTGCGGCGCGCGTCGGGGGGGTTGTTCTTCCAGAAGGCATCGGTGCCGATCGGCCCGGGGGCCACGCAATTCACCGTGATGCCATGGGGGCCGAGTTCCAGCGCCCAGGTGCGGGCCATCGACTGGGCGGCCCCCTTGGTGGCGGAATAAAGCGTCCGCAGCTCCTTGCCCAGGGTCACGCGGCTGGTGTTCATGACGATCCGCCCGCCGCCCAGGGCCCTCATGCCCGGCAGGAAGGCCTGCGCGCAGATCAGCGAGGGCCGCAGGTTCACGTGCATGAGCCGGTCGAAATCGTCCAGCGCGACGTCTTCCAGCGGGGCAGGGGCCACGATGCCCACGTTGTTGACCAGGCAGGAGACGTCTTCGCTGGCGGCGATGTCCGCACAGATCGCGCCTGTGGCCTGGGCGTCCGACAGGTCGACCTGGTGGAAGACGTCCGGAGCCCCCTCGGGCGCGGCGATGTCCAGCACGATGGTGCGGAACCCGTCGGCCTTCAGGCGCGCGGTGATCGCCGCGCCGATGCCCTGTGCGCCGCCGGTGATGACGGCGGCGCGGCGTTGGTACCCGGTCAAGAATCGTCCTCGCGGATCGACGAGGGATGCCGGCACAGCGGCGTGATCTTCATGTCCATGTAGGGATAAAGCGGCAGACCCATCAGTACCTCGTGCAGGTGCTCGTTGTCACGCACCTCGAAGATCGAGGTGTTTTCATAGAGCCCCGCCTTGCGCCAGATGTGCCGCCACACGCCGGATTTCTGCAGGTCCTGGCTATAGGCCTTTTCGCGGGCCTTGGTGTCGGCGGCGATCTCGGGATCAAGATCGGCGGGGATATTCACGGTCATTTCAACCTGGAACAGCATGTCAGTCCTCGTTCAGGGTGTTGCGCCCGTCAAGATAGGCCTTGCGCCAGCGGGTGACGAAGACCCTTTCAAAAAGGTCGCCTTGGTGAAAGGGGTCGGCCTTGATGAAGGCCTCGGCCTTGGCCCGGGTGTCGACGTCCAGGACATAAAGGCCACCGCTGGCCAGGTCTCCGTCGTCGTCCAGCTTGGCCCCGCAGGCCAGCAGCAGGTGCTTGTTGGCCTCCAGGTAGTCCAGGTGGGCCGGGCGCAGCTGGATGCGCAGGTCTGCGCATCCGGGTTTGTCGTAGGTTTCGACCATCCAGGGCATGGGTCAGGCGACCCCGGCCGTGGCAAAGCCCCAGATCGTGATCGTGGCCAGGAAGATGACGCCGAGGTAGAACAGGATCATGACCATGTAGCCCATGAAGTCCTTCAGCTTCAGCCCCGAGATGGCCAGCGCCGGCAGCAGCCAGAACGGTTGCACCATGTTGGTCCACTGGTCGCCGATCTGAACGGCCAGGGCGGTGGCGGGGATCGATGCGCCCAGTTGCTCGGCCGCTTCCATCATGACCGGACCCTGGATGACCCACTGGCCGCCTCCCGAGGGCACGAACAGGTTGATCAGGCCGGCCGCGAAGAAGGACGAGATCGGCAGGGTTTCGGGTGACGAGATCGACACGAACCAGTTGGCCAGGGTCACGATCAGGCCCGATCCGCCCAGGATCGCCAGGATACCGGCGTAGAACGGATACTGGATGATGATGCCCGACACGACCTTCACGCCCTCGCTTAGCGCGGCGATGAACCGGCTGGGCGTGACGAACAGGGTGATGCCCAGCGACAGGAACAGCAGGTTAATGAAGTTCAGCGTCACGCCGCCCCCATCGACCAGGTAAAGCACGACGTAGAGCAGCCCGAAAAGGCCCATGCCCACGCCGATGATCGGCGAATGGTTCAGCCGTTCGGCCAGGGTGCGGTCGGCGACTTCGGTGTCGGCGATCGGCAGGTCGGGTTCGGGCGCGGCCTCGACCACGTCGGCCGGGTTCTTGGGGTGCAGCATGGCGTTGAAGAACGGCAGCGTCACCAGCAGCACCAGGTTCATGCCGATGATGTAGGGCGAAAAGATGGTTTCGCTCAGCGGCACCAGGCCGATGACCTCTTCCATGAAATGGCCCGGCGTGTTCAGCAGTAGCGGCACCGAGCCCGACAGGCCCACACCGTAGACGGCAAAGCCCGAATAGCCCGCGGCAATGACCAGCGGATAGTGCAAGCCCTTGACCTTGCGACCAAGTTTCTGGGCGATCAGCGTGCCCAGCACCAGCCCGAAGCCCCAGTTCAGCCAGGATCCGACGCCGCCGACCAGGGTGGCCACGACGATGGCGGCCTTGGGGCTCGACACGCCCATGACGACGTAATCCATCAGTTTGTCGACCGCCGGGGTGCGGGCCAGGATGTAGCCGGCCAGCAGGATGACCGTCATCTGCATGGTGAAGGCCAGCAGGTTCCAGAACCCGTTGCCCCACAGCCGCGAGGCCTCGAAGAAGCCGGTGCCCTGGCTGAGCATGGCGAAGACGACCGTCAGCGCCGTGAGGATGATCGCCACGACCAGTGGGTCGGGCATGTATCGGCTCACGATTCGCGTGAAAAAGTTGGTTATGGCGTTCAAGTTTACCTCCCTTACCGGGGTCAGAGCCCCAGCGAGCGACCTCAGTGATATGTATTGCTAATCACCGATGATCATTTATATTGTCAACCAATTTGTGATGGAGGGGTGTCATGGAACGTCTTGTGGTGGTTGGCGCCGGGATCATGGGAAGCCGGATCTGCCGGCATTTCCTGCGCCGCGGGCACCCGGTAGCCCTTGTCGACCCGTCGGCGGAAGCGCTTGAAAAGGCGATGGCTTTCCTGGAGCCCGAGCCCCGGCAGCCGATCTTTGCCGGGGCGGTGGACGCGCTGGGCCAGCCCTGGCGCGGGGCCTTCATGGTGATCGAGGCGGTGCCCGAGGTACTGGAGCTCAAGCTGCGGGTGATCGCGGATATTGAGGCATTTTTCTCCGACTCGACAATCATCGCATCGAATACATCCGGCCTGCCGACGGCCAGCCTGACCCAGGCGATGACCCGGCCCGAGCGCTTTGTGATCACGCATTTCTTCAACCCCGCCGACCTGATCCCGGCCGTCGAGATCGTGCCCGGCCCGGACACCCCACCGGCCACCGTGACCCGGGTTGCGGACTTCCTGAATGCCTCGGGCAAGAAGGCCGCGCCGCTGAAGGCCGACGTGCCGGGCTTCATTGCCAACCGCCTGCAACACGCTCTGATGCGGGAATGCTTTGCCCTGATGGAAAGCGGCGTGGCCGATGCCGAGACGATCGACCTGGTGACGCGCTATTCGCTGGGGGTGCGGCTGGCCCTGATCGGGCCCTTCCTGCAGCGCGACCTGAACGGGCTCGACACCCATCTGAATATCGCGCGTTATCTCTATGCCGACCTGGAGAGCCGCCAGGATCCGCCCGATGCGCTGGCTGACAAGGTGGCCGCCGGTGACATGGGCCGTAAATCCGGCCGGGGGTTTTATGACTGGGACAGCGCCATGGACCGGCAGATGGCAGAGGTCGAACGCCTTCTGCCGCAGGTGATCGCCCTGTCGGCGCAGGTGGATGACAAAGATGGAGGATAAGACATGCCGCAATGGGTGAACCGGCCCGAGGGCAGCAACTGGGGCGATTTCGGCCCCGATGACCAGCTGGGTACGCTGAACTACATCACCGATGCCGAACGGCGGGCGGCGGCGAGGGAAATCCGCGAGGGCCGGGCCTTTTGCCTGTCCCTGCCGCTGGACCTGCCGGGCAAGCTGTCGCTGAACCCGCGGCGTAAACCGCCCCGGCTGGCACCGACCTGCCTGGAGGACACGCCCTACATCAACTACCCGCTCAGCAACGTGGACCCGATCCTGCAGGATGTCATCAGCGATGACCAGGTTCTGCTGTCGACCCAGTATTCCACGCAATGGGATTCCCTGGCCCACGTGGGGGCGCTGTTCGATGCCGACGGCGATGGTGTGGCCGAGCGCTGTTACTACAACGGCCACCGGGCAGACGAGGACGTCCTGGGCGCGGGCCACGAGGGCGCGCATGCCTCGTATGCGCGCCGCCTGTCGGTCTGCGAGATGGCCAAGACGCCGGTGCAGGGCCGGGGGGTGCTGATCGATTTCACCCGGGCCTATGGCACCGAGCGGGTCATCGTCACGCGGCCCATGCTGGAACAGGTCATTGCCGATCAGGGCGTCGAGATCCGCCCGGGCGATATCCTGATGCTGCGCACCGGGTTCTCCGAGGCCCTGCGCGACATGCAGGATGCCCCGGACATCGACCGGCTGAACCGCACCGGGGCCGTGCTGGATGGCACCGACGCGACCTTGCACGACTGGATCACCGACAGCCGGATCTCGGCGATTGCGGCGGACAATTACGCGGTGGAAAACCCCGATGCCGATCCCCATGCCTGCTGCCTGCGCCTGCCGCTGCACCATCATTGCCTGTTCAAGCTGGGCCTGCCCCTGGCCGAGCTGTGGGACTTCAGCACCCTGGCCCCGGCCTTGCAGGCCGCGGGGCGTCATGCCGCTTTCCTGACGGCCCCGCCGCTCTATCTTCCGGGGGCGATCGGATCGCCCGTGACCCCGGTTGCCACGATCTGATTGGGCCGAACGGGCGGCGTGGCGGTCCACGCCGCGCCGGGCCCAAAGCGGGGCCCAAAAAGGGGGCGATCACATGCAGGTTGTTCTGAAACCGACATATTCTGTCGAGTTTTTCTGTTCAAATGGTCAAAAAACAGGCAGGGTTCGAAAGCCGAACGGCACACCGTTGCATACGCAGAAACGCCCGGACCAGCCGCCCAAACGCCTTTGCGCAAAGGCCGGACGGTCCGATTGGGCCGCGTTTCAGCCCCGTGCCCTTCGCACCTGCAGCATAGTTAAGCCTTGCCGAAAACCGCATCTCGCGGTCACAGTGCGCACGGGAGGACCGGGCCACGCGCCCGTACGCGGGATCTGCCCGCGCTGTCTCCCGCGCGCCGTTGTGGCGTCAACCGATTGACAAAGAACGCCAAATCGAAATTTCAGGGGAGATCACTTCATGCAGTTGAGCGTTTCCAAACCGGCAGGTCTGATGGTCTCGGCCGCCACCGCGCTGGCGCTGACCGCGACCGCCGGGCTGGCCGACATCCGTTTCTGGACCACCGAGGAACAGCCCGAACGCCTGGCCAAGCAACAGGAAATGGCGGCCGAGTTCGAAAAGGCATCCGGCATCGCGGTAGAGGTCATCCCCGTGTCGGAAACCGACCTGGGCACCCGGGCCACGGCGGCCTTTGCGGCGGGTGACCTGCCCGACGTGATCTACCACACCCTGCAATACGCGCTGCCCTGGTACGAGGCCGGCATCCTGGATTCCGACGCGGCGACCGATGTGATCGACGAACTGGGCACCGACACCTTCGCGCCGGGCGCGCTTGGCATGGCCGCCACCGAAGACGGCTGGGCCAGCGTGCCCGTCGACGGCTGGACGCAGATGATCGTCTACCGCAAGGACCTGTTCGACGAGGCGGGCCTTGAGGCGCCGACCACCTATGCCAACGTGCTGGCCGCCATCGAGGCGCTGCACAACCCGCCCGAGATGTTTGGCTTTGTCGCCGCGACCAAGGTCGACGAGAACTTCATGAGCCAGGTGCTGGAACACGTCTTCCTGTCCAACGGCGCGACCCCGGTCGGCCCCGACGGGTTCACCGGGTTCGACGAGGCCAAGACCATCGAGGTCCTCGATTTCTACAAGGCCATCGCCGAGGCCTCGCCCCCGGGTGAATTGTACTGGGACCAGTCCCGGACGCTGTATTTCGCCGGCCAGGCCGCGATGATCATCTGGTCGCCCTTCATCCTCGACGAACTGGCCGGCCTGCGCGACAGCGCCCCGCCGACGATCACCGATGATCCGACCTCGGCCGAGCTGGCCTCGAAGACCGGGATCGTGACCAACTTTGCCGGCCCCTCCAACCCCGATGGCGCGGCCTGGGGCGACATCCGCTATTTCGGCATCACCGCCGATGCGGATACCGACGAGGCGATGGAATTCGTCAAGTATTCCATGGGCGACGGCTATACCGCGACCCTGTCCATCGCGCCCGAGGGCAAGTTCCCGGTGCGCACCGGCACGGCCGACAACCCGGGTGAATTCATCGAGGCCTGGTCGACCCTTCCGGTCGGTGTCGACCGCAAGGCGCCTTTGGGCGACCTTTATGCCCAGGAGATGATCGACGAGATCGTCGGCGGCCTGGACGTGGCCAAGCGCTGGGGTGTCGAGGAAGGCCAGCTGGCGCTGGCGTCCAAGATCATCAACAGCCAGGCCATCAACCGGGTCGTGCGGCAGTACATCGACGGCGAGATCGACGCATCCACGGCCGTGGCCGAGATGAACGACGAACTGGCCAAAGTCGAATAAGGGACCGGCCCGCGCCTTTGCGGGCGCGGGCCATCAAGGCATGACGGACATCACACCATCCAAGACACCGCCCAGGGGCCACGGCCCGCTTGCCCGCCGCGAAGCGCGGCTGGCCTGGGGGCTATTGCTGCCCACCATCCTCAGCGTGTCGCTGGTGGTGGTCCTGCCACTGCTGTCGATCTTCTGGATCAGTTTCAAACCCATCGGCCTGGCCGACCTGCGCCCGCCGGTGCCGGTGGCCCGCGAGGATCTGCGCGACGCCGGAGAGGCCTCTCAGCACGTCCGCTACCGGCTGCAGAACCGCAGCCAGGACAAGCCGATCACCGACGTGGTGCTGACCGACACCCTGCCCGAGGGCGTGACGGCCGGCACCCTGCCAGAGCAATGCGCCCTGGACGGGGCGGCCCTGACCTGCATCATCGGCACGCTGGACCCCAAGGCCCGGCTGACGCTGGAGCTGCCCGTCACCTTTGCCGCCGGCTTCGACGCCGAGGCCCTGGAAGACGCCATTGAGGACGAGACCGAGGCGCTGGCCACGGGCAAGGCCGACAACATCCTGACCAATGCCGAGTTCACCTTCGAGAACTTCGCCCGCATCTTCGATGACGACGAGTTCCTGGCCGTGCTTTGGGCCACGGTTTTCTACACCGTCGTGGGCACCGTCGGCGCGCTGGTCGTGGGCCTGTTCGCCGCGCTGCTTTTGAACAAGGAATTCAAGGGGCAGGGCCTCCTGCGGGGCTTGTACCTGTTCCCCTATGTCGCCCCGGTGATCGCCGTGTCTTTCACCTGGGTCATCCTGCTTGATCCGTTTTCCGGGTCAGTCAACGCGCTTCTGGTCCAGATGGGCCTGGCCGATGCGCCGATCAATTTCTTCGGGGAACGCCCGCTGGCCCTGATCATGGTCACGGTCTTCGAAATCTGGCGCTATTTCCCGCTGTCCTTCCTGTTCATCCTGGCCCGGATGCAGTCGATCGACACCGACATGTACGAGGCCGCCGACATGGACGGGGCCTCGCCCTTCCAGCAGTTCTGGTACCTGTCGGTGCCCCAGCTTCTGGGCATCCTGTCGGTCCTGTTCCTGCTGCGTTTCATCTGGACCTTCAACAAGTTCGACGACATCTTCCTGCTGACCGGGGGCAATGCCGGCACCCGGACCCTGACCGTCAACGTCTATGAACAGGCCTTTGCGGTGTCCAACATCGGGGCCGGGGCGGCGGTGGCCGTGGTGGTCTTCTGCGTGCTGCTGGTCTTCTCGATCTTCTTCCTCAAGTACGTCAGCCGCGAGGAGGGCCTATGAGTTTCCTGCGCCATGGCTATGTCACCGGCCCGCTGATCGGTGCGCTGTGGATGGTGATCACCGGTTTCACGGTGGCTGTTGTCCTGTCGTTTTCCACCGGCGAGCCGTTTCGCCCGGTGTTCTGGGCCTGCCTGGTCTGGGGCGCCCTGATGTGGGTGCCGGCCAGCCGCCGGGCCGGCCCTATCGGAGCCCTCATCGGCGGGCTGGTCCTGCTGGCCGCAACCCTGCTGGGCGTGGGGCCGGTGGTCGTCGGCGCCGAGGTCTCGGGCCTGACCGCCGCGATCACCGGTCTGGCCCTGGCGCTCGCCACGATGGTGCCCCTGCGCCACATGCTGACAGAGCTGCCCCTGGGCGCGGCCACCCGCCATGCCTTCGAACATGCGGTCATCCGGTTCCTGACCGGGGCGGGCTATGTCATTTTCACCGCGCTTGTGGCCATCCCGTTCTACGTCATGGTCATGACCAGCTTGAAGAACCAGCAGCAGCTGGTGCAGAACCCGCTGGATTTCTCGATCGACCTGACCCGGGGCTGGGACCTGCTGTCGAGCTACGTCGAGCTTTTTGCCGATTTCGGCTTCGGCGGTTACCTGTGGACGTCCTTTTATGTCTCGGTCCTGACGGTCCTGATCACCCTGCTGTTCTCGGTGCCCGGAGCCTATGCCGTGGCCCGCTTGCGCTTTACCGGGCGCACGGTGTTTTCCCGGTCGATCCTGCTGATCTACATGGTGCCGATGATCGTCCTGGCCCTGCCGATCTACATCGCCTTTTCGATGACCGGTCTGCGCAACACGATTACCGGCATCGTCCTGATCTACCCGGTCACGACGATCCCCGTGGCGCTTTACATGCTGCAGGGCTATTTCCGGGGCCTTCCCGCGGAAGTCGAGGAAGCCGGGCTGATGGACGGCCTCACCCGCCTGCGCGTGATCTGGAAGATCACCCTGCCGCTGTCGCTGCCCGCGCTGGCCTCGGTGTCGCTTTACGTCTTCATGATCGCCTGGAACGAATTCCTGCTGGCCTTCATGCTGCTGGATGACCCGTCGAAATTCACCCTGACGCGCGGGGTGGCGATGCTGAACTCGTCCGAAATCCCGCGCCAGCACCTGATGGCCGGGGCGGTGATTGCCACCGTGCCCATCATGGCGCTGTTCCTGGGCCTTGAGAAATTCATGACCAAGGGGCTGACCGCCGGGGCGGTGAAGGGATGAGCTTGATGGGACAATCCCACGGTCGAAGTGTGCATGCGCCATGCCCGACCTCGGGAGGGCATGGGGGTCACCGGCGGGACGGTCGCACTTCAAAGCATCACCGTCACGCGCGCACTGGCCCGGTCAACGAATGCCCTCCCGAGGGGGAGGTCGGGCATGGCGCATGCGCGCCGGTTGGTGCGCTGGGACCACGATGGGCGGCACATCCAACCGGAACATCACTGACATGACACTCGACCTTGATACCGAAGCGCGCGCGATCCTGCGGGGCAACGACCGGGGCGGCTATACCGTGCCGACCCATGGGCTTTATCCCTACCAGTGGAACTGGGACAGCGTCTTTGCCGCTGCCGGCTTTGCCGAACATGACATGGACCGCGCCTGGACCGAGATTGAAACCCTCTTCACCGGCCAGTGGGACAACGGCATGGTCCCGCATATCCTGTTCCACCAGGTCGATCCCAGCTACTTTCCCGGCCCCGACATCTGGCGGGGCACCGGACCGATCCCGTCTTCGGGCATCTCGCAGCCGCCCATTGCCGCCACCTTCGTGCGCTGGCTGCTGGACATGGACGGCGCGCATGACGCTCGGGCCCGGGCGCTCTTTCCGAAGCTCATGGCCTCGCACCGCTGGTTCATGGAGTGGCGCAACGAAGACGGGGCCATCGTTGTTACCCACCCGTGGGAGACCGGCCGCGACAATTGCCCCGACTGGGACGCGCCCTTTTCCGCCATCGAGCCCGAAGGCGTCGAGGCCTATTACCGCCGCGACACCACCCACGTGGTCGAAGACGAACGCCCCCGCCGCTGGGATTACGACCGCTACCTGCACCTGGTGAAACTGGGCGGCGATTGCGGCTGGGACGAGGCGCACCTGCGCCAGGTCACGCCCTTCCGCGTGGCCGATCCGACGATGACCTTCACTCTTCTGCGCGCCACCCGTGACTTGCGGGCCCTGGCAAAGCGGTTCGGCGAGGCGGTGGACGACCTCGACGGCTGGATCGCGCAGATGGAAACCGGGGCGGAACGGCTTTGGAACGATTCGGCCCAGACATATGACTGCCTGGATATCCGCAGCGGGCAGCACACAGGGGTCGTGTCCAATGCCTCGTTCCTGTGCTGGTACGCGGGCATCGTCGACGACCGCATGCTGGCCCAGTACGACCGGATTGCCACGGCCGAGACCTTCTTCGTGCCCTCCACCGATCCGGCCCACCCGGCCTATGAACCCAAGCGCTACTGGCGCGGGCCGGTCTGGGCGATGATGAACATGCTCATCGCCACCGGGCTGGGCGATGCGGGCCATGTCGACCGCGCGCAGGCCCTGACCGAAAACACCCGCCGTCTCATCGCCGAGAACGGCTTTGCCGAATATTTCGATCCCCGCGACGGCGCCCCGGCGGGGGGACGCAACTTTACCTGGACGGCGGCCGTGTGGCTCGCCTGGGCATCCCCGACGACAGGAGGCACGCCATGGGCAAGATCGAGCTGAACAAGGTCGAAAAGTGGTACGGAGACCTGCAGGTCATCAAGGGCGTGGACCTGCAGATCGAGGACGGTGAATTCGTTGTCTTCGTCGGGCCCTCGGGCTGCGGCAAGTCCACCCTTTTGCGCATGATCGGCGGGCTGGAGGAAACCTCGCGCGGGGCCATCGTGCTGGATGGCAACGACGTGACCGACAAGCCGCCGCACGAACGCGGGCTGACCATGGTGTTCCAAAGCTACGCGCTTTATCCGCACATGTCGGTGGCCGACAACATGGGCTTTTCGCTGAAGACCTCCGGCGCGCCCAAGGCCGAGATCGACGAAAAGGTCGCCGAGGCTGCGCGGATCCTCAAGCTGGAACCTTACCTTGACCGCCGGCCCAAGGCCCTGTCCGGCGGCCAGCGCCAGCGCGTGGCCATCGGCCGGTCCATCGTGCGGGCGCCCACGGCGTTCCTGTTCGACGAGCCCTTGTCCAACCTCGATGCCGCCCTGCGGGTCGAGATGCGCTATGAAATCGCCAAGCTGCACCAGTCGCTCAAGGCCTCGATGATCTACGTGACCCACGACCAGGTCGAGGCGATGACGCTCGCCGACCGCATCGTCGTGCTGGAATACGGCACCATCGCCCAGGTCGGCCCGCCGCGCGAGTTGTACGAGAACCCGGCGAACCTGTTCGTGGCACGCTTCATCGGCAGCCCGGCGATGAACATCCTGCCCTGTACGACCTCTGCCGGGGGCTACACGCTGGATGGCGGGCGGGGCGGGGCCTATGGCGGCGGCCGTCCGGCAAAGCACCTGGGCATCCGGCCGGAACACATCCAGATCGGCGGGCCGGGCACGGGCGAGATGGACGGGACGGTGGACGTGGTCGAGTACCTGGGCGCCGACAGCTATGTCATCGTCGACGGCGGCCCGCTGGGCCAGATCACCATCCGCAGCCATGGCGACGAGGACCTGGCCCCGGGCCAGCCCATCGGCCTGGCCTTCGCGCCCGAGCGGCTGCATTTCTTCGACGAAGACGGGCTGGCGATCCGCGACTGATCGCTTTCGGCCTGCGTGACACTCAAGCCAACGGCCGGGCAGGGCAGGCGCCCCGCCCGGCTTTTGTGATCACAAGGTGATGCGGTAGCGGGCAAAGCCGTCCGGCCCGTCGCCGGCCGGTTCGATGTCCATGCCGGCCACGCTGTCCACATAGCCCGCGGCCCCCGGCCCGGTGTCGAACAGCACGGTGGTTCCGTCCATTGGGGCAAAGCGCCAGTTGGCGTCGGCCGCCGGGCTGACGGTGCCCTTGTCGACGATATAGCGCACGATGACATCGCGGTTGGTGTCCGGCCCTTCGAAGACGACGGTCGAGGGATTGGCCCCGGGGAAATAGCCGCCTCCGCCGGCGCGGTAGTTGTTCGTGGCCACGATGAAATCCTGGTCGGGATCGATGGGCGCGCCGTTGAAGGTCAGGTTGACGATGCGCTGTGCCGTGGGGGCGACCACGGCGCCCTTGTTGTCGTAGCGCGACGGCTGGCTGAGGTCGATCTGGTACGCGACCCCGTCGATCACGTCGAAATTGTAGGACGGGAAATCGGGGTTCAGCAGCACCTGGTCGGGCTCTCCGGGGGTGATCTGGTTAAACATCCCGGCCGAGCGTTCCAGCCATTCGCGCACCAAGGCCCCCTTGATCCGCACCGCGCGCACGGTGTTGGGGTACAGGTACAGGTCGGCCACGTTCTTGATGGCGATCGGGCCGGGGGCGACCTCGGTGTAATACTCCGGCCCGCCCCGGCCACCGGCCTTGAAGGGGGCGGCGGCGGACAGGATCGGCAGGCCCTCGTTCTCGGTGCCCTTCATCATCTGTTCGATGTACCAGGTCTGGGCATTGGACACGATCTGGACCGAAGGGTCATCGGCCACCAGGGCGAAATAGCTGTGCAGCGGCGCATCCGTTTCACCGACCGCGCGCCGGACGTAATCCAGCGTTGCGTCGTGTTCCGCCTGGACCGAGCTTAGGATATTGGCATCGCTGTCCACCAGCGCCGTGATCGAGCGGTCTTCCCCGCGCTTGTAGATCGGCCGCGCTTCCGAGGTGAAGGACGCGATCGTCCAGCCCGCCCCGTCGCGTTCCAGCAGCAGATCGATCAGGCCCATGTGGCTGCCCCAGTAGCCGGCCATGACGGCGGGCTTGCCCATGATCGAGCCGGCCTCGGCATCGACGCCCGGTGTGTCGGCGTAATCGGGGCCGGGGAAGACCCGGTGGCTGTGGCCGGTCAGCACAGCGTCGATGCCCTCGACGGCGGCCAGCGGGATGGCGGCGTTTTCCTGGCCCTCGACATGGTCGGCCTCGCCGATCCCGGAATGGCACAGGGCAATAACGATGTCGGCGCCTTCTTCGCGCAGCTGGGGCACCCAGGCCTTGGCGGCCTCGACGATGTCGCGGGTGGTGACATTGCCTTCCAGGTGGCGGCGGTCCCAGGTCATGATCTGGGGGGGCACGAAACCGATGATGCCGATCTTGATCGGGTGCTTTTCGCCCGCGCCGTCGGTGATCATGCGTTCAAGGATGCTGTAGGGCGGCACCAGGGTGGTGTCCTCGCGCGCCGAGGCCCCGGTTTCGCGGGCGACATTGGCGCAGACCACCGGGAAATCGGCCCCCGCGACCGAGTTCAGCAGGAAGGGCAGGCCATAATTGAACTCGTGATTGCCCAGCACCGAGCCTTCGAAACCGAGGGCGTTCATGGCCGTGATCATCGGATGCGCGTCGCCTTCGGACATGCCCCGTTCATAGGCGATGTAATCGCCCATCGGGTTGCCCTGCAGGAAATCGCCATTGTCGAGCAGGACGGAATTGGCCGCCTCGTCGCGGATGCCGTTGATCAGGCTGGCCGTGCGGGCCAGGCCGACGGTGTCGACGGGACGGTCTCCGTAATAGTCGTAGGGAAAGACATGCACATGGATGTCGGTCGTTTCCATGATGCGCAGGTGGGCCTGTCCGGCCTGGGCGCGGGCGGCAAACGGGTGAAGCGCAATGAAACCGGCCGTGGTGGCCAGGAAGGCGCGGCGATCAAGAAGAATGGGCAAGGGTCACCTCGGATGGACCAGAACGTCAACTGGGGGAATAGTGCGCCAGTATGACGGGAGTTTGATAGCGAAACTTGAGACCCGGGCGCGCAATGGCCATTCGTTGCCCACGCAAGGTGCCCCGGTTCGCGGAAACGGGCGTCACATTGGGCGCGGTAGTGGTCGCAGGAATGACGTCACGTCAGAGAATCCTTGAGATGCCAGCCCGGCTGGGCAATTCTGGGACCCGAATTGTGATTACGAAACAGCCTTGCATTGATTTCAGCAGGAGGAGATTTGCGCCATGACGCGGATAGCAATCATCGGAAACGGGCTTTCGGGCCGCCTGGCCGCGATCTATTTCAGCAAACACATTCCCGATGTCGATATCACCATGATCGACCCCGACGTGCCCAACAAGCCGATCGTCGGCGAAAGCACGATCGAGATGACCTCGCAGTTCTTCGCCTCGCTGGGCCTGGGCACCTACCTGGAGGAAAACCAGCGCCACAAGTACGGGCTGACCTATTACTTCCCCAAGCCCGAAACGATGGCCCCGAAGATGGACATGGACCAGCCCGAGCCTGCCGGCATGGCCATGGGCGTGGAAAAGGCCATGCAGAAGGCGATGCCCGCGGATGGCGAGATGCCCAAGGCCGATCCCAAGGGCCCCGAGTACGTGCTGCACGAGGCCCCCGGCGTGATCCGGCTGCCGGCCTATAACCTCAACCGCTTCACCTTCGACGATGAACTTGCCCGCCGGGTCGAGCCCCTGGTGACCAAGGTCCTGGGCAAGGTGACCGAGGTCGATATCAGCGACGACATGAACGGCACGCAGGTCGTGCACGTGATGAACAAGGCGGGCGAAAGCGCGACGGTCGAGGCCGACCACGTGATCGATTGTTCCGGCCGGGCGCGGCTGCTGGCCAAGCAGATGGGGCTGGAGCAGGACCCGCCGTTCCAGCGCTCCAGCTACTGGTTCCGCCTGGCGGGGTTCGACCGGTCGATCCTGAACGGGCTGAACGTCGACAAGCCCCAGCACCATTGCTACGACAGCTATTCCGTGACCCACCATTTCTACGGCAAGGGCTATTGGGTCTGGATCATCCCGATGCAGGGCGAGAACGGTGAGGACCTGGCCAGCGTCGGCGTGACCTACCGCCCCGAGATCCTGGGCGAGAAGGCCATGAACCAGGAGAAGATGCTGGAGCTGCTGTCACGCGATCATCCCAAGGTGCGCAGGCTGATCGAAACCGGGCGCAAGGTCGACGAGGCCCGCTATTACAACTACATGTACGAGGCCAAGCAGTACTACGACACCAAGGGCCGCTGGTTCCTGCTGGGCGACAGCGGCTTCACCTTCGACCCGGCCGGCAGCCTCGGGATTGCCTACCTCGGCCACCAGATCCCGCAGATCACCTCGATCATCCTGAAATCGGGCAAGGGCACGCTGGCCCCCGAATATGTCGAGGCGATGGAAGGCCACGTGCAGGCCGAGCTTTACAAGCAGGACCAGCTGTCCCAGCGCTACCCGGTGATGGACGACCCGATCAAGCTGAGCTGGACGCTGGTATTCAACTACATGGCCTATTTCCACCTGTTCCTGCCCGATTACATGACCGGCGCCTTCCTGAACGGGGGGGTGGCCAAGCGGACGATGAAGCTGCTGACGCGCAAGCCGGCCGAGATGATCCCGGTGGCCTATGCCTTCCCCGAGATCATGGACCTGCTGTCGGAACGGGCGAAGGAAAAGGGCAACGGGGCCGAGATCATCGCCACGGCGGCGCATTTCCACAAGGCGGTGCCCTTCAACTTCTACCGGGGCGACAACATGAAGCGCGGGCGGATCGCGGCGTCTTACCTCTACAAGCGCGGGCTGCTGCGGGCCAAGGCACTGCGCCTTTTGCAATGGTGGGGGGAGCCGGCACTGTACCCGATGGTGGCGGGGCAGTACCTGCGGACGGCGGGCGAATGGCTGCTGGCCCTGTTGCTGGTGTTGCGGCCCAAGATCTACGAACGCCCCGCGTCCCGCGATCCGATGATGATGTCGGCCTTCGATCCGGAATACAGCTTCCTGTTCCCCGAAGAGGCAGCGTCCCGGAAGATGTCGGGCAAGGCGGGGATGGCCAAGAAGAAGATGGCCAAGCCGGCCATGGCCTCCGAGCCGATGTCGGGCGTGGCGGCCTCGACCCAGAACGCCTGAGTCTCTCGCCTCCGCCGGGCCCGCTGTGCGGGTCCCGTCAGGGCGGGATCCGGTCGGGTTCAGCGGGCCAGCAGGCTGCCCGAAGCCAGTTCGACGATCTCCTCAGTGATCTCGTCCTGGCGCATCCGCCGGGCGGTGGCGACCAGGTCCTGCAGGCTGTCCATGACGTTGTCATGGGCGGCGATCATCGCGCGCATCCGGGCCTCGTTCTCGGCGGCGAAGGACAGCAGGATGGCCTCGGTGAGTTCGGCGAAGATGTAGTCCTCGACCAGCCGGGCCAGCACCATGTCCGCGGGCAGCGTAAGCCGTGGGGGGCGGGCGTTTTCCGGTATCGGAAAACGGGCGTAGTCAAAGGGGATCAACGGGCGCGCTTCAATCGACACGGCATGGGTCGGACCGGGCAGCGCGTGCACGATCCAGACCCGGCGCGCCCCGCCATGGGCCAGGCGGTCGAACAGAACGGTGCCGATGCGGTTGGCCAGGTGCGTGGCCTGGGCGGGATGGGCGATCATGCCATCGCACCAGGTCGGGGCCAGCCCGCGATCCTGGGCCGCCAGGATGGCCCGTTCGCCGATCACCACCAGGTCGTGGGGCGTGCTCAGCAGGGGGGCGGCCGCTTCGAACACCTTGTCGTTGAAACTGCCGGCAAAGCCCTGTTCGGCGGCGATCAGCACTGCCACCGCCCGGCCTTCCCTGACATGAGACGGCCCTCCGCCATCGCCTGTCGTGCCCAGCACCGTTCCGATTCCGGCCCCGATGGTGCCGGCATAGGCCCGCACGCTGTCCAGATGCGCATGGGCCTCGGCCACGCGGGCGGCGGCAATGCCCCGCATGGCAGAGATCACCGTCGAGAGCTTGTGGACCGTACCGATCCGCTCTTCGATGCGGGCGGAACCGCTTATGGCGTCTCTCCTGTCGCTGGGGCCGGATCCGGGGTCGGATCGGCCGGGGCAAGATCGCGGGCAAGGTCCCGGACCAGGGCCGCCACTTCGCCGGTCAGCGCCTGGCGCAGGGCGTCCGTCAGGATGCCGGTGTCTTCCAGCTCGGCCATGGCCGCGGCGGCCCCTGCTGTCAGCCGGCCGGGCAGGCGCTGGCGCAGGGGGGGGATAGCCTCGACGGCCAGGTCGTCCAGTACCCCGTCGGCCAGGGCGGCCAGCAGGGCCACCTGGTCCCCCAGCCGCAACCCGGCATAGCGCGGCTGGGTCAGCAGCGCGCGGATGCGTTCTCCGCGGGCGATCTGGGTCTGGATGCGCGGGTTCGTGATGCCGCCGAACCGGGTGAACATCTCCAGCTCCAGGAACTGTGCATAATCCAGCCGGATCCGCCCCGCGACCTTGTGCAACGCCGGACGCTGGGCCTTGCCGCCGACCCGGCTGACCGACAGGCCCACGTCAACGGCGGGCCGCTGCCCGGCCGCGAACAGGTGGGACGACAGCACGATCTGCCCGTCGGTGATCGAGATCAGGTTGGTCGGGATATAGGCCGACAGGTTGCCGGCGTCGGTCTCGGCGATGGGCAGCGCGGTCAGGGAGCCTCCGCCCAGGCGGTCCGACAGTTTCGCCGCCCGTTCCAGCAGGCGCGCGTGCAGGTAGAAGATGTCGCCGGGATAGGCCTCGCGCCCGGGAGGTTCGCGGGTCAGCAGGGCCAGTTCCCGGTGGGTGGCGGCATGGCGGCTGAGATCGTCGATGACGATCAGGGCGTGCTGGCCCCGGTCGCGGAAGTACTCGGCCATGGTCATGCCGGCGAAGGGGGCGATCCATTGCAGGCCGGGGGCGGCGGCGGCGCTGCCCACGATGAAGATGCAGCGGTCGGGATTGCCATGCTTGCGCACCGCCGAGATCACCCGTTCCACCGCCGTCGCCCGCTGGCCGACGGCCACGTAGACGCAGATCGTGTCCTTGTCCTTCTGGTTGACCATGGCGTCGATGGCCAGCGAGGTCTTGCCGGTCGAGCGGTCGCCCACGATCAGCTCGCGCTGGCCCCGGCCGATGGCGAACAGGCTGTCGACGACCAGCAGCCCGGTTTCCAGCGGCGACGAGACCAGGTCGCGGTCGATGATCTCGGGGGCGGGGCGTTCGACGGGATGCTGGTCATGGGCGTGGATCGGGGGGCCTCCGTCCAGGGGGCGGCCGAGGGGGTCGATGACCCGGCCCAGCAGGGCGTCGCCCACCGGCACGCGCAGCACGTCGCCGGTATCAGAGACCCGTTCGCCCACCTGTACGGATCCGGTGTCGTCCAGCAGCACCGCGTCGATCCCGTCACGGTCAAGCCCGTGGGCAAAGGCATGGGCCCCGCCGTCGCAGCGCATCAAGGCCCCAAGCGCCACGTCGGGTAGCCCGGTCACCCGGGCGATGCCATCGGCCAGGTGGGTCACGCGGCCGACGGTTTCGGCCTGGGCGGTCAGCGGGGTATCGTCCAGCCGGGCGCGGCTGCTGTCCAGCCAGCCGGCCAGGGGCGCGGCTTGAGCGTTGGGAGTCCGGTCGGTCTGGTCAGTCATGGGCGGTCAGCTCCGACTTTATCCGGTCGAGATCGGCGGCCAGGTGGTTGCGCGCGATGGCATGGTCGGTGGTCAGTTCCAGCCCCGCGATCAGAGAAGGGTCGGGTGTGATCACAAGACCTACGGGATGGCCCAGGACTTCGGTCAACTGGCGGGTCAGTTGGTCCTGTTCCGGCCCGGTCAGGGCGCGCGCGGCGCGCAGGGGGACAGGCCCGTCGCGGCCGATCTCGGCCCGGATGGGGTCCGGCAGGGCGGCGATCGACCGGGCGAGCCCGTCGATGAACCCCGAGACAAGGACGTCCGGCGGCAGGCGGGTCAACAGGCGGGTGGCAATCTCGGTGGCCAGGATCCCGGCCTCGTCGGCCATCTGGCCCGTCAACTCGGCCCGTTCGCGGTCCATGTCGGCCCGCGCCCTCTGGCGCTCGCGGTCCATGTCGGCCCGGGCGGTCTCGGCCAGGGACACCCGGGTGCGCTCGGCTTCGGCCCGGGCCTCGGCCAGCAGGGCGGTCCGCTCTTCGGCCACCTTGTCGAGCACGGCGGCGGCGGCCTCCCGGTCGGCCCGGGCGGCAGTGCGGTCGGCCTCGGCGGCCTGGACATCGGCTTCGGTGACGGCCTGGCGTTCGGCGATAACCTTGGCCACCGGGCGGAACAGGAACCGCGCCAGCAACCAGATCAGCACGGCCGCGTTGATCGTCTGAAGGCCTATGGTCCACCAGTCGATGGTCATGGCGGACCCGGATCAGACGAAGGGATTGGCGAACAGGACCAGCAGGGCGATCACCAGGGTATAGATCGCCATGGTCTCGATCATGGCGAGGCCGACGAACAGGGTCCGGCTGATGGTGCCGGCGGCCTCGGGCTGGCGGGCGATGGCATCCATGGCGGCGGCCACAGCCCGGCCTTCGCCAAGCGCGGGGCCGATGGCGCCCATGCCCACCGCAAGGGCGGCAGAGATGATGGAGACGATTTCGACGAGGTTGTCGGTCATGGCGGGGGATCCTGTGTGTCCGGAGTATCGATAGAAGGGCGATCCGCATCATCCCCGACGGCAGCGCCGATGAAGACGGTGGCCAGGATCGCGAAGATATAGGCCTGGACAGCCCCGGTCAGCAGTTCCAGGGCCATCAGTGGGATCGGCACGAACAGCCCGGCCAGGGCCAGGACGATGCCGACGATGAACACGCCGCTCATGACATTGCCGAACAGGCGCACGATCAGCGAAAAGGTGCGGGTGATCTGTTCCACCAGGTTCAGGGGGATCATCACCCAGGACGGTTCGGCGAAGGTGGCCAGGTAGCCTTTCAGCCCGCGCCCGGTGATGCCGTGATAGACGGTGGCGGCAAAGACGATCAGGGCCAGCGCGGCATCTGTTTCGACATGGGCGGTCGGCGGTTCCAGCCCGGGCACGAGCGACATCCAGTTGGCCAGCAGCACGTAAAGGAAGATGCCCCCGATCAGGGCCCGGAACGGGGCGGGATCGCGGTTCATGGTGTCGCGGATCTGGGCGTCGAGCGTGGTGACAACCAGTTCCAGCAGGGCCTGGGCCTTGCCGGGGTGCACCGACAGGCGGCGGGTAGCCCGGGCCGACAGGCCGACCAGCACGGCCATCAGGGCCCAGGTGACCAGCACCGGTTCGGCGATGGGGACGGGGCCGATGTGAAAGAGCGGCTCGGCGGATAACGGGTTTTCCATCAGGTGCGCCTCCGCGTGCGGCGCAGTACGATTTCGCGGGCGATCAGCAGGCCGGCGGCCCCCGACAGCAGGGGCGCGGCGCCCTGGCGGGCCAGCAGCACCATCAGCCCGGCCATCACCAGAAGGCGGGCCAGTTGCAGGGCCAGGGCCCGGGCGGGGGAGCCGGCCTGAAGGTACAGGTCGGTCACCCGCTGCAGCGTGGCAAAGTGCACCACCCCCAGGCCCAGGCCCAGGGCAAAGCCCAGCACGGATATCCAGACGGGGGCGGTCATTCGCGGTGCATCCATTTCCAGGCCGCGTGAAACCCGATGGCCGCGCCCAGCACGATCCCGGCCCCCGAGAACACGATCCCGCTGGAAAACAGCCCGTCCAGCCAGCGGCCCAGCCAGATCCCCAGCAGCATCGGCGTGACGATGGCCCAACCGAGGATGCCGATCTGGCCCAGCCGCGCGCCCAGCGAGGGCTCGGGGTCGGCGTGGTGCAGCCGGTCGCGTCCCGCCGCCCGGCGCGCGGCCTCTTCCATGTTGTCCTCCTCGCCGCCGCTCATTCCGGCCGCCCCTGCCCATCGGGCGTGACCGAGGGCGGATGGTCGATCACGCCGGGCCGGTCCGGGCGCAGAAAGCGCATCATCTGGCGGACGGCGCTGGCATGCAGGCGGATGTGTTCGACCCGCGCCTGCCGGTCGGTTTCGATCGTCAGGGCGCGCATGTCGCGGACCCGGGATTCAAGCCGGTGAAGGTCGGGGCCGGGGATCGCCTCGCGGCAGGCCACGGCCACGGTATCGCCCCCGGTGACGGTGATCAGCCCGCCCCGCACGGCGCAGAAACGGGGCACGCCGTCCTCGCCATGCCAGCGCATGACCGAGACGGGCAGGGTGGTCAGGTAATCCTCGTGCCCCGGCCAGATGCCAAAGGCCCCGCTGTCGTCCTCGGCCCGGACCGAGCTGACCTGCGCATCGACCACGATCTCCATCGGCGTGGTGATGGTCAGATGCAGCGCGCCGGTCATGCCGCGGGCCGCCCGGCGGCGGCGTCCTTTTCGCGGGCCTCGTCGAGGGTGCCCACCATGTAAAGCGAGCCCTCGTCCCAATCGTCGGTTTCGCCGTCAAGGATCGCCTTGCAGCCGGCGATGGTGTCTTCCAGCGCGACCGACCGGCCGGGGATGCCTGTGAAGGCCTCTGTCACCGTGAACGGCTGGGTCAGGAAGCGTTGCAGGCGGCGGGCGCGCTCGATCATGCGGCGGTCGTCGGCGGCCAGTTCCTCCATGCCCAGAAGGGCGATGACATCCTGCAATTCCCGGTAGTGCTCGATCGCCCGGCGGACCTGGTTGGCGACGGCCACGTGGTCCTCGCCGACCACCAGCGGGTCCAGCATGACCGAGGACGAGGCGATGGGATCGACCGCCGGGTACATGCCATCGGCGGCCATGGCCCGGGACAGGACGACCATGCTGTCCACGTGGGCGGCAATGGCGGTGACGGCGGGGTCGGTGAAATCGTCGGCCGGAACATATACCGCTTCGATGGCCGTGACCGAGGCCGAGCCGACCGAGGCGATGCGTTCCTGCAGCTCGGCCACCTCGGTGGCCAGCGTCGGTTGATAGCCCACCCGGCTGGGCAGGCGACCCAGAAGCCCCGAAACCTCGGACCCGGCCTGGACGAAGCGAAAGACATTATCCATCAGCAGCAACACGTTGCGGTGTTCGGCATCGCGGAAATGCTCGGAAATGGCCAGGGCGGTCATCGGCACGCGCCAGCGGGCGCCAGGCGGTTCGTTCATCTGGCCATAGACCAGCACGGTCCGGTCCAGCACGCCCGCGTTGGTCATGTCTAGCAGCATCTCGTGCCCCTCGCGCGACCGTTCGCCGACGCCTGAGAACACCGAGATCCCGTCATAGCCGGACACCATGGCGTGGATCAGTTCCATCACCAGCACGGTCTTGCCGACGCCCGCGCCCCCGAACATCGCGGCCTTGCCGCCCTGCACCAGCGGGGCCAGCAGGTCGATGACCTTGATGCCGGTGCGAAACAGCCGGGCCTCGTCGTCGGTCACCTTCAGCGGCGGCGGGGCGGCGTGGATCGGGCGGCGGGGTGTGTCGTCAGGCAGGGGGGCGCCGCGGTCGCCAATGTCTCCGGTGACGTTCAGCAGACGGCCCAGCACGGCCTCGCCCACCGGCACCTGCACCGGCCCGCCCAGAGGGGTCACGGGCAGCCCGCGCCGCAATCCGGACGTCGCCTGCAGGGCAATGGTGCGCACCGTGGTGCCGTCCAGCTGGGCCTGGACCTCCAGCAGCAGGCGCAGGTCGCCGTCTTCGACGCTGAGCGCATCATTGATGGCCGGGACCCTGGCGCTGGCAAAGGCCACGTCCACCACCGCGCCGCGCACCGCGACAATCACCCCGTCCTGCGTGCTGTCCTGTACCACCCGGTCAGCTTTCCAGATAAGACCTCGCCCCCAACAGTACGCTTTCGCCAACGGCGGTGAACGAGACAAATTGACCATCCCCTTGGCTCGGCCCGAAATTCACGCATGAACCGGCGCGCACGGTCCTTACGGCGCCGCTTGCGATCAGGAATTGGGCAGTTCCGGCGCCATGCGGGCGGAGTGCTGCGGCAACGGCCGGAATGGCGCGCGCGACAGCCGGGCGCAGCGGCAAGTGTAGCGTTTCACGGGGACGTGGGGTAAAGCTTGGGCGTTTCCGGGCCAGAATGGCCGTCCAGTAAAGAGATTGTGCCCCGTGAGCGAGACCACCACCACCGTGCCCCCCGTGTCTTCGGTTCCGGCCAACGTCCAGGGGCTGGCCCAGTTTGCCGCCGCCGCCACCCAGTCCTTCGGGGCCGACAAGGTCGACGGCCCGGCACCCGACCTGTTGAGCGACACGATGCACCGTGCGCCGTCGGACCACGTGCTGGTCCGCCCCGGATCCACGGCCGAGGTTCAGGCCGCGCTGGAAATGGCCCGCGCCCATGGCCAGACCGTGCACCCCTACAGCACCGGGCGGAACTGGGGCTATGGCTCGTCCTACCCGGTGGCCGACCGGACGCGGGTGATGCTGGACCTGTCGGCGATGAACCGGATCCTGAATTTCGATGCCGACCTTGGGATCGTGACGGTCGAGCCGGGCGTGACCCAGGGCGACCTGGCCGCCTTCCTGTCCGAGCGCAACGCGCCCTTCATCACGCCGACCACCGGGGCCGGGCCGACCTGTTCTCTGATCGGCAACGCGCTGGAACGGGGCTATGGCCTGACCCCGATCAGCGACCATTTCGGCGCGGTCATGGGGATCGAGGCGGTGCTGGCCGACGGCACAGTCTATCGCTCTCCCTTCATGCCCGAGGCCCCCGACGGCCCGCAGCCGGTCTACAAGTGGGGCACAGGGCCTTATATCGACGGGGTGTTCAGCCAGGCGGGCAACGCGGTTGTCACCCGGATGACCCTGAAACTGGCGCCCCGGCCGGAACAGATCGAAACCTTCTATTTCATCGTGCGCGACGACGCGCTGCTGGAACAATGCATCGAAGCCATCCGCTACATGCTGCTGGAAAGCGGCATGCCGATCAGCGGGATCAACTTCGTCAACGGCCAGCGCATGAAAAGCCAGGTCGGCGGAGACGGCACGATGGATGCAGCCAAGTGGTTCGGCACCGGCGTGCTGTTCGGCGACAAGGCCATCATCAAGGCCAGCCGCAACCAGGTGCGCAAGGCCCTGAAAGGGCTGGTGCGCAGGGTGTTCTTCATCAACGAGGACCGCGTAGGCATGGCGCGCAAGGCGCTGTCGCTGCTGGGCAAGTCCTCGCTGGCGGCCAAGCTGGAGCCCTTCGTCTACAATTCCGAGGGCCTGCTGGGCATCCTGGGCGGTCAGCCCAGTGAATTCGGCATGCCCCTGGCCTATGCCAAGAACCTGGACAACATGCCCGCGACGGGCCGCCATCCGGCGCGGGACGGCTGCGGGCTGCTGTGGTACGTGCCCATCGTGCCCATGCGTGGCGCGGATGCCCGACGCTATGCGCAAATGGTCCAGCGGGTCTGCGGCAAGTACGGCTTTCCCGATCCGATCACCTTCAGCTCGTTGTCGCCGACGGCCTTTGACAGCACGGTGCCGCTGAGTTTCGAGCCGACCGAGGAAGGCACGGCCAACGCCATGGCCTGCCTGCGCGAATTGATCGAGGAAGGCCGGCGCGAAGGGTTCCCGCCCTACCGCTATCACGCGGCGACGATGGACCTGGCCACGGCCAGCCAGCCGGTGTTCTGGGATACCGCAGCGCGTGTGAAAGCCGCTCTGGACCCGGATGGGTTGATCTCTCCGGGCCGGTACGTACCAAGCGGGGACTAGGTGAACAGGCACAAGTCTTAACGTTCGGTTGACGTTAGGTCGATTGTGCGGTTCTGTTTGCGATATGTTAATACTCTTATCGAATGATCCGGCCAATGCGGCAAGGCGCGTTGCGCAGGAAGGTATCGGTCCGGCATGTTCGATCACAGACCGGAAAGCTTTGATGGCATCATGACGTCGATTACGCCAACACATGAAGAGCTGCATCGCAGATCCGATGCCTGGTATTTCCTGCAAGAATTCCGGACCTGCTACAATATTCACGGATTTTCCCGCCAGACCGTGCTCAGCGCCCTGCGCGAAGGCGGCCTGCGTCTTGGGGCCAATGCCGCGCTGCGGGCCGACGAATGGATTCACGCTCGCAAGCTGGCGGCGACCCGGGTCGAACGGCCCCTGTTCATCATCGGCCACCCGCGCAGCGGCACCAGCTTCTTCCACAGCCTGCTGATGGGCACCGACGAGATGGTCGGCTTTCGCACCTGGCAATTGTTCTGGCCCGCCCTGATCGGCCGCCCGGCCATCCGCCGCGCCCTGGATCTGAAACGGCGCTTTGGCTCGACAGAGATCATGTCGGGAAGCGATGGCCACAAGATGGACCTGGACAGCTACGAGGTCGAGGAATTCCTGTTCTGGCTGCATTACGCCACCCCTTTGAACACCATGGGGCTGCTGGGGCTGGGCAGCGAGGATTTCCTGGAAATCGAGCATCCCGACAGCCTGCCCGAAGAGGACAGGCGGCGCGCGCTGGATTACCTTGACGGCTGTTTCCGCCGCCAGATCATCGCCAGTGGCCGCACCCAGGTCGTGGCCAAGATGCATTTCTCGACGATGCGCCTGCAATCCATGATGGCCTATTACCCGGATGCGCGGTTCGTCTACCTGGTGCGCGATCCGCTGTGCACCGTGCCCTCTTACCTGACCTTCATGCTCAAGACCCTGGCCGCGCGGGGCAACCTGGACGGGGTCAGCGCCGACCGGCTGGAGCGGCTGAAAGCTCGCCGCTACCGCCATACGCTGGAACTGTACCGCTACTTCTACGACCTGCAGATGGCCGGTCAGTTGCCAGAAGATCGGGTAAAGGTCATCCGGTACGACGATCTGGTCGGGGATGTGCGCGGGACAATGGACGCGGTGCGGGATTTCTCGGGGATCGCGTTCAGCCCGGCGCTGGAGGCCCATATCGACCAGAAGGCCGAGGCCCAGAAAGCCTATCGCCGCAGCCACAACGTCTCCAGCCTTGACGCGCTTGGCCTGTCGAAAGACCAGATCCTGCGGGATTTTGCTTTCGTTTACGACCATTACGGGATCACGCCGGCGGCCTGACATCCCGCTGCCCCTCTTGGCCCGTGATCCAAGCGCGGCCCGCGCATTCGCCAAATTCATGTCGTTTCAAAGGAACAGGGGCCCGGTCCGCCCCTGGCCCGTCTGTTCATTTTTGCGTCATCCGTTTGCGGGTGGGTCGCGAGAGTCACGAATTTATTTGTAATTACAACTTTTGCCAAAGAGATTAGAACCTGTTGCTGGCCGATGGCCGGGCGTGTGGCCCGGTTGCGGCGGATCGAAGTTCCGGCAGCTGCTGCCGACCAACAGGAGACCAATCCATGCTTTCCAAACGAGAGGCCATGGCCATCGTTTCGGGCGCCTGTCTTGCCCTTGGCGCCGTTGCCGCACCAGGCACTGCCCAGTCCCAGACGACCCTGCGCGTGGCCATGACCGCCGCGGACATCCCCGATTACACCGGCGCCCCGGACCAGGGCTATGAAGGCTATCGCTTCCTGGGCTTCACGCTGTACGACACGCTGGCCCTGTGGGACCTGTCCAGTTCGGAAGAGGTGTCCGACATCTACCCGGGCCTGGCCACCGGCTGGGAAATCACCGACGATCCCACCGTCTGGACCTTTACCCTGCGCGAGGGCGTCACCTTCCACGACGGCTGCGACTGGAACGCGGATGCCTTCCTGTGGAACGTCGGGCGGGTCAAGGACGACACCTCGCCCCAGTACAACACCCGCCATGCCGGGATGCAGCGGTCGAGCGTCGTGAACATTGCCAGCGTGGCCAAGGTCGACGACTTCACCGTCGAGATCACCACGCCCAAGCCGGTGTCGATGCTGCCTTACGAGCTGGCGCAGTTCTTCCAGATCTCGCCCTGCAAGGTCGAAGAGCTGGGTTATGATTATGAAAAGTACCGCGAGGATCCGGCCGGCACCGGGCCGTACAAGTTCGAAAGCGTCGTGCCGCATGAGCGCATCATGCTGGCCAAGAACGCCGAGTACTGGAACCCCGAGCGCATCCCCCAGCATGACTTCCTGGAACTGATCCCGATGCCCGAAGCCTCGACCCGCGCGGCGGCATTGCTGTCGGGCCAGGTCGATTTTATCGAGGCCCCGTCGCCGGATACGATCCCGCGCCTGAAAGGGTCGGGCATGCAGATCATCACTGTGCCCTATCCGCACAACTGGGATTACATGCTGAACGAATCCATGCCGCCGTTCGACAACAAGCTGGTCCGCCAGGCGGCGAACTATGCGGTGAACCGCGACGAGATCGTCGAGATGCTGCAGGGCGTGGCCGCGCCGGCTTACCAGTCGCTGATCGAAAGCCAGCCGTGGTACGGCGACCCGGTTGTCTACAACTATGACACCGACAAGGCCAAGTCGCTGCTGGAAGAAGCCGGGTGCATGCCCTGCACGATCAAGGTCGGGATCTCGACGTCCGGGTCCGGCCAGATGCAGCCCCTGCCGATGAACGAACTGGTCAAGGAACAGCTGGAAGCCGCGGGCTTCGAGGTGGAACTGGTGCCGATGGACTGGAACGCGCTGATCGGTGTGTTCTACGGCGGCGGCGAAGGCAGCGAGTTCAACGCGATCAACTTCTCGATGGCGCCGCTGGACCCGGTGCAGGGCATCATGAAGCGCTGGATGACAAGCTACCAGACGCCGAACTGCTGTAACTGGGGCATGCATTCCAACGAGGAAATCGACGCCCTGGGCGACGAGGCGATGAAGACCTTCGACCTCGACAAGCAGAAAGAGCTGTTCACGAAGATGAACGAGATCTCGGTCGAGGAAGCGATGGAACTCTACATCGTGCATGACCTGAACCCGCGCGCCCTGGCGCCGCATGTGAAGGGCTTCGTGCAGGCTCAGAACTGGTTCCAGGACCTGACCCCGATCACCATCGAAAAGTGATCTCTGGCGGCGCCGGGGTCTTTCCCCCGGCGCCCATCCCTGATTTCCTGCGGTTACAATAGTGGCAGACGCCAATACCCTGCCGCGCCTTCCCGACCAACAGGACCATTCCCCGTGACAGATTATCGACTGACCGCTTCGCCCGACACGTGCCAGTGGGGGCTGTTCGATGCCTCGGTGCCGCCCGCCCTGACCGTGAAACCGGGCGACCGCGTGACCATCGAGACCGTGACCGGCACGCCCGAAGTGCTGCCCGATCCGGCGAAATTCCACATCCCGCCCGAACTGGCCGGCATCCACGAGGCCCTGACCCCCTTCGGCCCGCACATCCTGACCGGCCCGGTGGCCGTCGAGGGGGCCAAGCCCGGCATGGTCCTGGCCATCCACATCGAAGAGGTGAAGCTGCGCCAGGACTGGGGCTTCAACCTGATCATCCCGAAGAAGGGCACGCTGCCCCACGATTACGACGAGGTGATCTACAACAACATCCCGCTGGATGCCGACACGATGACGGCGACGATGCCCTGGGGGCTGAAACTGCCGGTCAAACCGTTCTTCGGGGTGATGGGCCTGGCCCCTCCGGCGGGCTGGGGCAAGATGACCTCGGTGGCGCCCGAAAGCACCGGGGGGAACCTCGACAACAAGGAACTGGTCGCGGGCACGACGCTGTACCTGCCGGTGCACACCGAGGGCGGCATGTTCTCGTGCGGGGATGGCCATGGCGCCCAGGGCGACGGCGAGGTCTGCATCACCGCGATCGAGACCGCTTTGGAAGGCACCTTTGTCTTCGACCTGATCGAAGAGCCGAGTTTCAATTATCCCCGGGCCGAGACGCCCGACAGCTACATCACCATGGGCATGGATCCCGACCTGGACCAGTGCAGCGTGAAGGCCCTGCGCGAGATGATCGACTGGCTGGGCGACAAGGCCGGGCTGAGCGCGCCCGAGGCCTACATGCTGTGTTCGCTGGCCGGAGACCTGCACGTCACCCAGACGGTCAACGTCAACAAGGGCGTCCACATGATGATGCCCAAGGCCAATTTCGCTCCAAAAGGATAAGACCCGAATGACCCGCGTCCGCATTGCCCATATGGCCGGCCCGACGGCAACGATCCAGAACACGCCGCCCCTGGTGACGTCGGACAAGGCGCGGGCGCGGGCGGGGATGCCCGTGTCGGGGCTGAAATACGATGCCCTGCGGGCGCAGAAACTTGCCGCACCCGTGAAGGTCTATGTCGAACAATACTCGGCCCATCCGCTGGAAAAGGACGCGGCCGAGTATTACGGCCCGCCCGACGGCTACATGACGGCGGCCGGGTTTTCGACCGAGAAGACCTCTGATGCGGATGTGCCCGTCTACGAAATCGAATTGACGCCAGAGGACGGCCTTTACCCGCTGCCCTACATGGCGATGCAGGCCGATGGCAGCCCGTGGGACGAGGAATGCACCGTGCCGGGGGGCGAGAAGGCCCGGCAGGGGTTCTTCCCCGATGGCTCGCGGTCCTTCGACGAAATCGACCGGTTGCAGGTGGGGGTCGACGGGACGTCCGGGCTGATCTCGGCCCTTGCGGACGTGGATTTCTACCGCCCCGCGCCGCCGGGGGGCTGGCGCAACGGCCTGCCAGAGGCAGATAGGTCGGACACGGGCGAGGGCGACATCCCGCCCGAGGCCATGGGCAAGGACTTCTACGCCTACAAGCCCTACCACCTGGCCATGTCGCCGCCGCGCCCGATGCTGGCCAAGATCACCAATGACGTGCAGGCCATCGCCGACAATCCCGAGTACGACGGGCTGGTTTGGACCCAGGGGTCTCCGCAGGTGGAGGAAAGCGCCTATTGGTTCAACCTGCTGATCGACACGGACAAGCCGATCTCGTGCAATGCCGCGCAGCGGCCGCAGGGCCAGATCTCGGCCGACGGGCCGGCGAATATCTACGATTCCGTGCGCTATATCGCGTCGGGCATCTGGAAGGACGGGGCAGGGGGCAACCGCTGCGGGACGGTGGTGATCCAGGAACAGCAGATGTTCGCCGCGCGCGAGGTCCAGAAGGTCGACGCGCGGCCCGGGGGCTACGTGGCCACGGGCGGGCACGGGGGCATCATCGGCCAGCTGACACACCACGGGGTGCCCTACGTCACCTATCTGCCGGCCTATAAATACTGTGCCACGTCCGACCTGACCCTGGCCAAGCTGCCCGATGTGGTGAAGGCCGCGCAGATGGACGACAGCGGGGCGGTGTCGGTCATCGACTGCCCGGTGAAAGAGGGCGGCAAGCTGCTGGCCTCGGCCATTCCCTCGGTCGCGATCATCAAGGATGGCGGCTACGGGGCCGAGGAATTCGGCGATGACGAGGCGGGCGAGGCCGAGCTGGCCTTTACCATCCGCCACAAGATGTCGCTGGGCCGGCCCGCCGGGTTCATCATCGAGGGGCTGGTGCCCTATGGCATGGCCACGTCCGAACTGCGCATGAAGATGCTGCGCCGGGCGATCTATTGCGGGGCACCCGTGGTCAAGACGGGCCGGGCGGCGATGGAGGGCTTTGCCGACGTGGACGGGCTGACGATCGCCGGGCTGAACCTGACGGCGACCAAGGCTCGGCTGCTGCTGATGGCCTGCCTGCTGAAACTGGGCTCGCTGCCCGTGGCTGCCGACCCCGCCAACCCGACCGAGGCCGAGAAGGCCGCGACCGCAGGTGCGGTGGCCGCGTTCCAGGCCCTGTTCGACACCCATTGAGGGCCCTTTGATGCTGCGTGTTCACGGAATATTGGGGCGGGCCGACGACCCCGAGGTGCATGCCGCGCTGCACCGGTTGGAGCATAGGGACGGGATCGAATACCTGTTCGTGCCGGCCCACGAGGCCGGGCGCAAGCGGTTCCGTTTGACCACCGACCGGGGCACCGATTGCGCAGTGTCCATCGACCGCGACCAGGCGCTGTTCGACGGGGCGGTGCTGGCCATGGACGACAGCCGGGCCATTGTCGCGCGTTTTGGCGAACAGGCGGTCTGGCGGCTGATCCCGCGCGACACCGAAGCCGCCCTGCAACTGGGCTGGCACGCGGGCAACCTGCACTGGCGGGGGCGTTTTGACGGCGAGGTGCTGGAGGTCCTTCTGGATGGCGATGTCGACACCTACCGGGCGCGGATCGCCAACCTGATCGACCAGGGGCTGGTGCGCGATGCATGACATGCGGACCATCCTGACCCTGTTGCAGCACGGGGACAGCAACTTTCCGGCCGGCGGGTTTGCCTTTTCCTGGGGCGTGGAGGGGCTGGAGATCGACGGCCACCTGCCGCGCGGACGGGCGGCCCTGCAGGGGTTCGTCGTCGACCAGCTGGCCCATCGGTGGGACAGCATGGACCGGGTGCTGCTGCGCCGGGCCTTTGCGGCCGATATCGACGGGATCGAAGAGGTCGACCACGAGACCGAGGCGCTGACCCTGAGCGCCGAAATGCGCCAGGGCTCGCGCCGGGCCGGGCGGGCGCTGATCGGCGTGCATGCGCGGCTTGGGGGCGAGATGGCTGCTCTGTACCGGGCGCGTCTTGATGCGGCTCCGGGGCATCTGCCGCCCGCGCAGGCGATTGCGGCGCGCGACATCGGTCTGGACCTGGGCGCGGCCGAGCTGCTGGCGGGCTGGACCCTGATCACCGGGCTGGTCAGCGCGGCGGTGCGGCTGGGCACTGTCGGGCACCTGGACGGCCAGGCGGTCATGGCCGAGGCCGGGGGACACCTGGAACACCTGTTGGCGCGGGATCCGTCGGACGACGCCCATGCCTTCACCCCGATCAGCGACATCGCCATTGCCCGAGCCCCCCTGCGCGCGCAGCGCATGTTTGCCACCTGAGGAGAGAGCCATGAACCTGACGCCGACCGAAATGGACCGGATGATCATCTTCACCGCCGCCGAAATGGCCCGGCGCAACAAGGCCCACGGGGTGCGGCTGAGCTATCCCGAGGCGGTTGCCCTGCTGACCGACGAATGTATGTTCGCCGCCCGCCGGGACATGGATTACGAGGACATCCGCGACATGGCCGGACGCTTGCTGACGACGGCCGACGTGGAACCGGGCGTGGCCGACATGGTCAAGATGATCTACCTGGAATGCCCCTTTGCCGAGGGCACCAAGGCCATGGCCCTGTTCGAACCCATCGGCCCGGCCGAGGATGAGCCGGCCAGTGACATGGTGCCGGGCGAAATCGTCACGCCCGACGACACGATCGAGCTGTTCGCCGACCGCGAGGCGGTCGAGCTGGAGGTCACCAACACCGGAGACCGCGACATCCAGGTGCGCAGCCACAGCCATTTCTTCGAGGCCAACCGCGCCCTGCAATTCGACAGGTCGCTGGCCTGGGGCATGAAACTGGACCGGCCCTCCGGGCTGGGCGTGCGGTTCGAGCCGGGCATGACCAAGACGGTGCGCCTCGTGGCGTTCGGGGGCAACCGTCGGGTCTCGGGCGAGGGTGGGTTGGCGCAAGGCCCCCTCGACCAGGACGGCGCGCGCGATACCGCGCTCGCGCGCGCCGCCCAATCCGGCTACCTGGGCGCGTGAGGGGGCTGACATGGTAACGATGACCCGCCGCGCCTATGCCGAAAACTACGGTCCGACCAAGGGCGACATGGTTCGCCTGGGCGACACCAACCTGTGGATCGAGATCGAGGACGACCTGACCCGCCCGGGCGACGAGCTGATGATCGGGGCGGGCAAGTCCTTCCGCGACGGAGAGGGGATCACGCCCCATGCGCGGACCTCGACCGGGGCGCTGGACATCGTGATCATGAATGCCACGATCATCGACGCGGTGGTGGGCATCGTGAAGGCCGACATCGGCATCAAGGACGGCAAGATCGTGGGCATCGGCAAGGCTGGCAACCCCGACATCATGCCCGGGGTGCATCCCGACCTGGTGGTTGGCTCGACCACGACGCCCTTGCCGGGCCAGAAATTCATCGTGACGGCCGGGGCGATCGAATGCCACGGCCATATCGGCTCGCCCGAGCAATCGGACCACGCGCTGGCCGGGGGCACCACCACGCTGATCGGGGGCGGGCCCGGTGCGCTGTTCGAGGTGGGCAGCGGGTCAAAGACCACCTTCAGCCGGTTCCTGCAGGGGACCGAGCATTCGCCCCTGAACTTCGCCCTCTTCGGGCGGGGGTCGTCGGACCCGGACTCGGTCGTGGAATCGGTGCGGGCCGGTGGCATGTCGGTCAAGATCCACGAGGATTTCGGGGCCGCGCCGTCGGTCATCGACGGATCTCTGATCGCGGCCGACCGCCATGATTTCGCGGTTCACCTGCACACCGATTCCATCAACGAATTCGGCTTTGCCGAGGACACGATGGCCGCCTGCGAGGGCCGGACCATCCACATGTACCATGTCGAAGGCGCGGGCGGAGGCCATGCTCCGGACCTGCTGAAGGTGGTCAGCTGGGACAACGTCATCCCGTCCTCGACCAACCCGACCAACCCCTTCACGCCCTACGCGCTGGAGGAAGGCCTGCCCATGGCAATGATCGCCCACCAGCTGGACTACAACGCGCCCGAGGACGTGGCCTTCGGCGACAGCCGGGTGCGGGCGCAATCCATGGTGGCCGAGGATTTCCTGCACGACATGGGCGCCATTTCCATCTTTGGCACCGACACCCAGGGCATGGGCCGGCTGGCCGAAAACGTGGCCAATTGCTGGCAGCTGGCCTCTGTCATGAAGGATCGGGTCGGCCGCCTGCCCGAGGAAACCACCGCCAGCGCCGACAACGAAAGGGTCAAGCGCTATGTCGCCAAGCTGACGATCAATCCGGCGATCGCAGTGGGGATCGAGGACCACATCGGATCGATCGAGCCGGGCAAGATCGCCGACCTGGTGATCTGGCCGCGCGAAAGCTTCGGGATCAAGCCGGTGATGGTGGTCAAGTCGGGCTTCGTGGCCTGGGCCCGGATGGGCGACGGGAATGGCTCGCTTTCGGCCTCCGAACCGCTTGTGCAACGGCCCCTCTGGGGGTCGCTGGGCAAGGCGCCGCAGGAACTGGGCGTGAACTTCTTTTCGGAAATCGCCATGCAGGACGGGGTGAAGGAGCGGCTGCGCCTCGACAAGCGGGCCATTCAGATCAAGTCCGTGCGGCATCTGACCAAGCGCCACATGATCCGCAACGCGGCGATGCCCCATGTCGAGGTCGACCCGCAGACCTTCGAGGTGCGGGCCGATGGGCTGCTGCTGACGGCGCCTCCGGCCACGCTGGTGCCCCTGTCCAGAAGGTACATGCTGCGATGACCGTCCAGGAAACCATATCGGGCACCGTGCCAGCCGCCCGCTTCGGGATCGGCGGGCCGGTGGGCTCGGGCAAGACGGCGCTGGTCGAACGGCTGATCCCGGCGCTGACTGCGCGGGGGGTCGACCTGGCCGTGATCACCAACGACCTGGTGACCATCGAGGATGCCGAGCGCCTGCGCCGGTCGGGTCTGATCGACCCGGACCGGGTCTCGGCGGTCGAGGCCGGGGCCTGCCCGCACACCATCATCCGCGAGGACCCGACCCTGAACATCGAGGCCGCCGATGCGCTGGAACGGCGCTTTCCGGGGGTTGAACTGATCCTGCTGGAAAGCGGGGGGGACAACCTGGCCTCGACCTTTTCGCTGGACCTGACGGATTTCTGGATCTTCGTGATCGACGTGTCGGGGGGCGACGACATCCCCCGCAAGCGCGGCCCCGGCGTGCTGAAATCCGACGTGCTGGTGATCAACAAGACCGACCTGGCCCCCCATGTCGGCGTCGACCTGGCGCGGATGGAGGCCGAAGCCCGCGCCGTGCGCGGCGGCCGTCCGGTGCTGATGACCGATTGCCGCCACGGCGAGGGGATCGACGCGCTGGTCGAGCTGATCGAAACCCAGGTGCTGTTCCGCAAGTGATGGAAATGGCGCCCTCCACCAAGCCCGCGATGCTGGACCTGTCCTTTGTCAGGCGCGGGGCGGAAACGCGGATCGACCGGCGGCGGTTTCGCTGGCCCTTCGTGCTGACCCGCAGCTTTGTGCTGGACGGGGATCCGGGCCATCTGCGATCGGTCATCCTGCAATCGTCCAGCGGGGCCATGCACGGGGACGACCGTCTGAGCCAGCGCATCATGGTCGGAGAGGCCGCGGCGGCCCATGTGGCGACGCAGGGCGCGACCTCGGTGCACCGGGCCGGTCCGGGCCTGGGCAGCGTCGAACGGATCGAGCTGCAGGTGGCCCCGGAAGGATACCTGGAATTCCTGCCCGACCCACGCATCCTCTTTCCCGGCGCGGCCCTGACCCAACGGCTGGACCTGTCCCTGGCAGAGGGCGGGGCGGCCATCGTGTCGGACAGTTTCACCCTGCATCAACCCTCGGGCGTTGCTCCCGCGCCGGTCCGCTACCGGTCGGACATCACCCTGCGCCGGCCCGGAGGCCGGCCATTGGCCATCGACCGCCAGGTGCTGCCCGATTTGCCGCCCACGCAGCGCTGCCATGCCGGGGTCTATGTCCTCTGGCCCGGGGCGCAGGCCGGGGCCGCGTCCCTGGCGGCCGACCTGTCACGCGCCTTCGAGGGCATCGGCGGGCTTTACGGGGCGGCCAGCCCCCTGCCGCATGAGCTGGGCCTGGGGGTCCGGCTGGTGGCCGACGCCGCCCCCGCCCTGCGGGCCGGGCTGGACCAGGTCTGGCAGACCGGGCGCAAGGCCGTCCTGGGTCACGGGCCGGGCCACAGCCGCACCCGGGATTCGCTGCCCGGGTAGGAAGACATCACCGCGGACGGCGGGATTTCCTGTCGATCCGTATATTTTGAAGATCCCGCATTTCCCGGGAGCCTTCCGGGTATGCTCGGCTTTTGTGCATTCCGCCCCGGGCCATGGGGCGGCTTGGTGTTTCTCGGCCGAAATGCACAGGCGGCCAAAATTCTCCTTGGCCAAGATGGAAACCGCTTCGTTACTGTGTGGGTAACTTGGGCCTGGCCCGCGATTTCGGCGTCAGGCGTAATGGTGTCGGCCTAAGGATCCGAAGAGGTCCGGCCATGCTCTTTGTACCGCCCGCAGGGGGGCGTTAAGCCAGTCGGAGACAGCCCGTGAAGGTTGCCGTTCTTCATCCGAGAAAGGGAGTTGCAGGCCTGTGGACGCCTGCGGTGGATGCGACGACAAAACTTGCCGCAGCCGAAATCAATGCCGCCGGGGGGATCCTGGGTAGCGCGGTCGAACTGGTCTATGCCGATTGCGGGGTCGAGGCCGAAACGGCCATTGCCGCCGTCGATCACCTGCTGGACGAGGTCGGCGTCAGGGCCATCGTCGGCCAGCACACCAGCACCGCGCGCGACGCCGTGCGCATGCGCGTGGCCGAGCGCGTGCCGTATGTCTACACCGCCCAGCACGAAGGCCTGGCCGGCGCCTGTTCGGGGATCATGATCGGGGCCACCGATGGCGAATTGCTGTGGCCGGCGATTTCCTGGCTGGCCTCGGACAGGCGCGCGCAGCGGTTCTTTTTCGTGGGCAACGACTATATCTGGCCGCACGTGGCCCTGAAGACCAGCCGGGCGCTGGTCGCCCATGAAGGCGCGCAGATGGTCGGCCATGCGCTGATGCCCTTTGAAACCTGCGACTATTCCCAAGTGATGGCCAAGATCCGCGAGTGCCGACCCGACGTGGTCATCCAGGCCCTTGTCGGAGAGGCCTCGGTGACCTTCAACCGGGCCTTTGCCGAAGCCGGGCTGGACCGGCAGGTGCTGCGGCTGGGCCTGCTGGTCGATGAAAGCGTGATCTGCGGCATCGGGCCGGATGCGACCCATAACCTGTATTCGGTATCGAACTATTTCTCGGAATGGCAGAGCCCGGAAAACTGCCGGTTTCTCGACAATTACCACGGTGCGTTCGGCCGGCTGGCCCCGCCGGTCAGCAGCGCCAGCATCGGTTGTTACGAGGGGCTGCACCTGCTCGCGGCGCTGGCGGGGCGGCGGCCGGATCCGGGCGGACACAAGCTCGCGGAACTGGCCCGGCGACCCTTGGCGCGCGAAGCGGCGCGCAAGCATATTTGCGATGGCCCGGTGGGGCGGTGCCGGCAGGTCCACATTGCCCAGGCCGATGGTGTCTCGCTGTCGATTGTGACTTCGATGACAATGAATTAATAGTTGTAATTTCAATATTGAAATTCGAATAAGGTGGTGGTACCGCGAACGCAGAGTAAGGGCCGTGGGCGCTGTGTGCTCCGCTGTGCGGATGGGTGACCGAGGCCGGGGAGAGAGGCAGCGTCGGATTCCGGGCCCGCGTGACAGGCCGGGATTTGAGAGTGGCAAGGAGAAGCCGTGATGGCGCCCAAGACATTGAATGATCAGCTGAGCTATTTGATCGCCAGCGCAAATCGCCAGATCGAACATGAACTGGAGGAACGGCTGCGCCCGGGCGGTGTGCCCATCGAACAGTTCCGCATTCTCGAGGTCCTGTCGGAAAACGAGCCCTGTGCAATGGGAGACATTGCCCGGCGCTCGTTGATCGACCCGGCCACCCTGACCAAGATCATCGACCGGATGGTGCGTGACAGCCTGGTCTATCGTGCGCCCGATCCGGACGACCGGCGCAAGGTGCTGATCCTGACCGCCGACGAGGGTAAGGCCCTGTACAAGCGGCTGAGCGGCGTGAGCTCGGCCCAGGAAAAGCGCCTGTCCGAGATCCTCGAGGGCGAAAAGGCGCGTGAACTCAAGACCCTGCTGCGGGAATTGCTGGACTATTGATCCTGCGGACCAGCGCATGAAAAAGGCGGCCACGGGGGCCGCCTTTTGTCGTTTGTGTCCGTGAGTTCAGTGAACGGGCGGCTTGTTGGTGTGCCAGTCGGTGACCTGCTGATAGGCATGGGCGGTGCGCAGCAGCTTGGCCTCGGTGCCGCAGGTGCCGATCAGCTGGAAGGCGATGGGCCGGCCGTCGGCCGTCATCCCGCAGGGCAGGGTGACAGAGGGCACGCCCGAGGCATTGAACGGCGAGGTAAAGCGGAACAGCGCGCGCGAGCCGCCTTCCTGTTGGGCCCGGACCTCGTCCCAGGTGGGCGTGGCGGACTGGAAGACCGGGATGGCGATCATGTCGACCTCGTCCAACAGGTCGGTCAGCGCTCCGGTGAATTTCTTCCGCTCGATCATGCCATTGGCGATGTCGATGGGCTTGGCGGCCAGCCCGGCCTCGATCCCGTCGCGGATCCATTCGCCATACATGTTGGACTGGCTGGGATAGGTGTCGGCATGGACGGCGGCCAGTTCGATCATGGTCAGCGACATGGCCTTGTCCAGGAAGGTTTCGACATCCGGGAAGCCGCAATCGACCGGTTTCGCGCCCACCTTCTTCAGCTCTGCCACGGCGGCCTTCAGGCAGGCCACCGTTTCGGGATCGGCGTCCTTTTCGATGTAGTCGTTGGGCAGGCCGATGGTCACGCCCCGGGCGCCGAAGGCCCCGTCCAGCAGGCCCAGGTAATCGGGCACCGGTTCATTCAGCGAGGTCGGGTCCAGCGGATCGTGTCCGGCGAGTACCTCGAGCATGGCCGCCGCATCCGCCGCTGACCGGGCCATCGGCCCGAGGTGGTCGAAGGTCGCGGCCAGGTCGAAGATGCCATAGCGCGAGATCCGGCCCCAGGTGGGTTTCACCCCGGTCAGGTTGTTGCAGGCCGAGGGAAAGCGGATCGATCCGCCGGTGTCCGAGCCGATGGTGCAATAGGCCATGCCGGTGGCCGGCGCGATGCCTGACCCCGAGGACGACACCCCGGTCCACAGGTCCTCTTTCCAGGGGTTCACCGGCTGGGCGAAATCGGGGTGATGTTCCAGCGTGGCGCCTTCGGTCATGTGCAGCTTGCCGATCAGCACGGCCCCGGCATTGCGCAGGTTCTCGACCACGGTGGCGTCATAATCGGGCACGAAATCCTCGTAGATCTTCATGCCCCCGGTGGTCTTGATGCCCTTGGTGAAGCACAGGTCCTTCACGGCCATGGGGATGCCGTGCAGAGGGCCGCGATAGCGCCCGGCGGCAATTTCGGCCTCGGCGGTCTTGGCCTGATCGCGGGCCAGCTCGGCGGTGACGGTCCAGTAGGCGGTCAGGGTCGGGTTCAGTTTCTCGACCTGGGACAGTACGGCCTCGGTCACGTCGACGGGCGACAGCGCGCCGCTCTTGATCTGGGCGGCGACCACGGTCAGGGGTTGAAAGGCGATATCGGTCATTGAGGGGACTCCGGTTCGAATGGCTCAGGCCAGCGGGCGTTTCAGGTGCCAGTCGGTGGCCTGTTGATAGGCATGGGCGGCGGTCAGCAGGGTGTCCTCGGACAGGTGCGGGCCGATGAACTGCATGGCCACGGGAAGGCCGATGGCTCCCGAGAGGCCGCAGGGAAAGGTGACGGTGGGCGAGCCGGACAGGTTGAAGGGCGCGGTAAAGCCCAGCGAATCCATCAGGTTGTCCATGAAGGTGTCGAAATCGTCGTAGCGATAGCCGACAAGGGGCGTGACCGGGCTGACCAGCAGGTCGATGCCCTCGAACAAGCGCGCCAGCCGGCCCTTGAACCGGTCCTGCTCGATATAGGCGCCGGCCACGGTCAGGCTGTCGTATTCCAGCCCCCGCGTGATGGCCCCCGACAGCGCCGCGCCGAAGGCCTCGGGCTGGTCGGCAAAGGCCGGGGCGTGGAACCGGGCGCATTCGGTTTCGCAGATGACCAGCTGTGCCTCGGTCGCGGGGTTCAGGGCGGGCACGGTGACGGGGACGATCTCGGCCCCGAGATCGGCAAAGACCTCGATGGCGGCATCGATGGCGGCCCGGGTTTCCGCATCGGTGATGTCCAGCATGGCCGCATCGACACCGATTTTCAGCCCGCGCAGACCGGCCACGCCCTTCAGCGCGCCAAGGTAGTCGGGTACCGGCGCGCGCAGGCAGGTGGGATCGGCCGGATCGGCCCCGGCAAAGACCCCCAGCATGGCCGCGGCATCGGCGGCCGAGCGGCACATCGGCCCGATCGTGTCGAGGCTGTCGGCCAGGGGGAAGGCACCGTTGCGGCTGGTCCGGCCCCAGGTGGGCTTCAGCCCGGTCAACCCGTTGGCGGCCGAGGGAAACCGGATCGACCCGCCGGTATCGGTGCCAAGCGAGCCATAACACAGCCCCGCCGCCGTTGCGGCACCAGAGCCCGACGACGACCCGCCGGGCCAGTAGTCGGTGTTCCAGGGGTTCAGGGCCGGGGGCAGGTCGGGATGGTGTTCGCCATAGGCGCCTTCGTGCAGGTGCAGCCGGCCCAGGATGATCGCCCCGGCCTGTTTCAGCCGGCGCACGATGGTGGCGTCTTCGTTGGCGGTGAAATCGGCATAGACCGTGGTGCCGAAGGTCGAGGGCGTGCCGGCGGTGTGAAACAGGTCCTTGATGGCGATCGGCACGCCGTGCAGCGGCCCCCGCCACCGGCCCGAGGCCAGCTCGGCGGTGGCCTCTTCGGCCTCTTGCAGGGCGGTGTTGGCCGTGACCGAGAGATAGGCGTTGAGGGTCGGATTGACCGCGTCGATGCGGGTCAGCAGCGATTCCGTCAGGGCCACGGGCGCGGCCTGGCCCGCGCGGACGGCGGCCGAGACATCGGTCAGGGCGGTGTAGTGGTCCATGCCGGTCACTCCGCGGCCAGGGCCGGGGCCAGGTCGGGGCGCTGGGTCAGGGCAAGGGCGCCTTCCAGCGCGGCGCCGATGCGGAAGCACATGGTCTCGTCGAAGGGCTTGCCCACGATCTGGCAGCCCAGGGGCAGGCCGTTGGCCGAAAAGCCGATGGGCACGGACAGGGCCGGGTTGCCGGTGATGTTGTAGGGAATGGTCAGCATGCCCTTCCAGGGGCCCGCGTCGCGGCCGAACTCGTCGAACCGGTTGGCCGGGGTCAGCCCGGTGGGGGCCAGCAGCGCATCACAGGTGGCCAGCGGGCCGTCATTGACCTGCGCCGTCAGGTCCGCCCGCAGGCGCAGGGCGTTGATGTAATCCGACGCCGACACCAGCCCGCCCGCGATGATCCGCTGGTAGGCATAGCGCCCGAAGGCCGTGGGGCGGGTCTTCAGGTCGGCCTCGTGGATCGTGTAGGCCTCGGCGCTCATGATGGTCGAGCCACAGGCCTGGAACAGTTCCCAGGCGGGCATGGCCACCTCTTCGACGATGGCCCCCAGCTTGGCCAGGGTTTCGGCGGTGGCATCCAGCGCGGCGATGATCTCGGGGTTGGTCATCTCGTTGTGGATGTAGAAATCGCGGGTATAGCCGATGCGCAGCCCTTCGACGCCCGCATCCAGCCCGGCCGAGAAATCGGGCACCGGCACGTCGGCCGAGGCGGGATCAAGCGGATCGTGCCCCGAAATCACCTGCATGGTGATCGCCGCATCCTCGACGCTTTGGGTCAGCGGGCCGGCATGGTCCAGCGTGTAGCTGAGCGGAAACACCCCGCGCCGCGACACCCGGCCATATGTGCCCTTGATGCCCACGGTGCCGCAATAGGCCGCCGGGCCGCGGATCGACCCGCCGGTGTCGGACCCCATGGCCGTGCGCATGTAGCTGGCGGCGATGGCCGCGCCGGACCCCGACGACGATCCGCCGGTCTGGTGATCGGTGTTCCACGGGTTGCGCGCGGGCGGGAAGGGCAGGTCGAAGGCCGGGCCGCCGAGGGCGAATTCGAACGTACCCAGCTTGCCCAGCAGCACCCCGCCGCCGGCCTTGAATTTCTGTTCGACGACGCAATCCTCGGTGGGCACATTGTCGATCAGCACGTTGGAATGGCAGGTCGTGCGGATGTCCTTGGTGCCGTAAATGTCCTTCAGGCCGTAGGGGATACCCTGCATCGGGCCCTTGTCGGTGCCGGCCGCGAAATCGGCATCGGCCTGTGCCGCGTCGGCCATTGCCCGGTCGGCGGTCACGGTGATGAAGGCGTTCAGCGCGGGCTCCAGGTCGGCAATGCGCGCCAGCAGGGCCTCGGTCAGGGCGGTCGAGGTCAGCGAGCCGTCGCGCAGCTTGGCCCCCGCGTCGGCAATGGACAGGTCGTGCAGAGCGGTCATTTCGCGGCCCTCGCGGCCAGGGTGAAGATGTTCGATGGCTCGTCGGCGGCGGGGCGCAGGGTGTGCAGGTGCTTGCCCATGCTCAGCAGCGCATCAGCGGTGCCGAACGCCCCGGTTTCCAGGTCGGGCGGGACGGTGATTCCGGCCATGGCATATCGTGCGCGGATTTCGGCGATGCGCGCCTCGCTGATCGTGTCACCCATCGAGGGATCTCCCGTATTGTCTGCGATTTGATGCAGGATGTTGATAGTTGAAATTTCAAGTTTATGGCCCGCAGCTGCAAGCCCGGCGCGCGGCGCAGGGCGCTGGAATACTTGATTTGTCAAATTTTTGGCGCGTTTTTAGGCGGTGCGACCCGGTGGCTGACCGCAAGGCAGGCAGGGCCGGGTCGGGGGCGGCGAAATGCAATTTCTTTTCAATTTCTATATTTGCGTATGATCGGGCCTCGCACAGGCTGAGCCGGTCGGCAGGCGTGATCTATTGGCCTGCCCCAGCCAGACCGAAAGGACAGCAAGACCCATGTGGATCTACGCGCTCCGCCGCCTCATCCTGACAATTCCCATCCTGCTCGGCGTCACGATCATCTGTTTCCTGCTGGTCCAGATTGCCCCGGGCGACCCGATCCAGTCCCTGTTGCCGCCCGATGCCTCCGAGGCCGACGCCGCCGCCCTGCGCGCCTATTACGGGCTCGATAAACCGCTGGCCGTTCAATATGTCGTCTGGCTGGGCAAGGTGCTGACCGGAGACCTGGGCATGTCGATCCAGGTCGACGCCCCGGTGGCCAAGGAGGTCGGCCGGGCCTTTGCCAACACCATCACGCTGGCCCTGCTGGCCGTTGCCCTGGCCTTTGTCGTGTCGATGATCCTGGGCGTGATCGCGGCCTACAAGTCGGGCACCTGGATCGACAAGCTGTTCACCTCGGTCGCCGTCTTCGGCATCTCGGTGCCCACCTTCTGGCTGGGCGTGGTGCTGGTGATCATCTTCGCGGTGGAGCTGAACTGGCTTCCGGCGGCGGGCATGGGCAATTCGGGGTCCGAGAACTTTTCCTACTGGCGGTGGGAGGATTTCAAGTTCGCCATCATGCCGATGATCGCCCTGGCCCTGCCGCCCCTTGGCATCATGACGCGCACGACCCGGTCGTCGGTCGAGGAAGTTCTGGGCCAGGATTTCGTCCAGACGCTTCGGGCCAAGGGCCTGGGAGAGATGGCCGTCCTGCGCCACGCGGTCAAGAACGCCATGCCCCAGATCGTGGCCATGCTGGGCCTGCAGCTGGGCTACCTGATCGGCGGCTCGGTGCTGGTGGAAATGGTCTTCAACTGGCCGGGCACCGGCTACCTGCTGAACAAGGCCATCCTCAGCCGGGACCTGCCGGTGCTGCAGGGCACGATCCTCGTGCTGGCTGCGTCCTTCGTGATGATCAACCTGGTCATCGACCTTGTCCAATCCATGATCGACCCGCGCATCAAGCGAAGCTGAGGATCCCATGACCGACGCAACTTCCGACCCGATTTCGTTCGACCAGGACGCCGACCTGCCCCAGGCGGTGGTCCGGGGCTACTGGGCCTCTGTGTGGAACCGCCTGAAATACGATTACGTCACGCTGTTCTGCCTGGCCCTGATCATCCTGATCGTCCTCTCGGCCGTCTTCGCGCCCTGGCTGGCGCCTTACGATCCCGAGAAGTCCTCGATGGCCTACCGGCTGAAACCGGTGGGGCATGACAAGTACATCCTGGGGTCCGACGAGCAGGGGCGCGATATCCTCAGCCGTATCCTGTACGGCGGGCGGGTGTCGCTGGCCATGGGCATCCTGCCGGTCGCCCTGGGCACCATCATCGGGGGCATCTTCGGCATCATCGCCGGCTATTACGGCGGCAAGGTCAACATGATCATCATGCGCACGATGGACGTGTTCTTTGCCTTCCCCTCGGTGCTGCTGGCCGTGGCCATTTCGGGGTCGCTGGGCGGAGGCATCCAGAACCAGCTGGCCTCGCTGACAATCGTCTTCATCCCGCCGCTGTGCCGGGTGGCGGAAACCGCCGCCAGCCAGGTGCGCAACATGGATTTCGTCGATGCGGCCCGGGCGTCGGGTGCGTCGACCTTTTCCATCCTGAAGGACCACGTGCTGATCACCGTGATCTCGCCCGTGCTGGTCTATGCCTCGACGCTGGTCTCGGCCTCGATCCTGCTGGCCTCTGGCCTGTCCTTCCTGGGCCTGGGGGTGTCGCCGCCGACGCCCGACTGGGGCCTGATGCTGTCCACCCTGCGCCAGTCGATCTGGGTGCAGCCACTGGTCTGCGCCATCCCCGGCATCGCCATCCTGATCACTTCGATCGCCTTCAACATCGTCAGCGACGGCCTTCGCGTCGCCATGGATGTCAAGTCCTGACCCGGAAAGGCCAAGACATGGAACAACCCGTCAAGAAACCCGAACCGCACGACCGCGACCTGCATCCCCGCGACCGCGGCGGCCCCGCTCAGCCCATGCTGATCGCGCGCGACATCAAGAAGCACTTTCCCATCCACGCCGGGCTGATGAACCGCCAGGTGGCCGAGGTGAAGGCCGTCGATGGCGTGTCCTTTTCCGTCATGAAGGGCGAAACTTTGGGCGTCGTGGGTGAATCCGGCTGCGGCAAGTCCACGCTGGCCCGGCTGCTGATGCACCTGATGGACAGGGATAGCGGCGAGATCATCCTCGACGGCCTGGCTGTCGGGGAATACCAGGGCATGCCCCTGGGCGATCTGCGCCGGTCGATGCAGATGGTCTTCCAGGACAGCTATTCCTCGCTGAACCCGCGGTTCACGGTCGAGGACTCGGTGGCCTACGGGCCGTCCAAGCAGCCCGGTGTGTCCAAGAAGAAGGCCCGCGAAATCGCCCGCGACCTGCTGGAAAAGGTCGGCCTGCGGGCCAAGCTGTTCGGGGCGCGCTACCCGCACGAATTGTCCGGCGGGCAGAAGCAGCGGGTGAACATCGCCCGCGCCCTGGCCCTGGATCCCCGGATCGTCATCCTGGACGAAGCGGTGTCGGCGCTGGACAAGTCGGTCGAGGCCCAGGTGCTGAACCTGCTGAATGAGCTCAAGGCCCAGCTTGACCTGACCTATGTCTTCATCAGTCACGACCTGCACGTGGTGCATTACATCTCGGACCGGGTGCTGGTGATGTACCTGGGCCAGGTGGTCGAAATCGGGCCGGTGGACAAGATCTATGCCAGCCCGCAGCACCCCTACACCAAGGCCCTGCTGGAATGTCAGCTGTCCATGGATCCCAACGAGCGGGTCGACCAGGCCCCCCTGGCCGGAGACCCGCCAAACCCGGTCAATCCGCCCTCGGGGTGCCGATTCCACCCGCGCTGCCCCTTCGCCGAGGACATCTGTTCGTCAAAGATGCCCGCGCTTGGCGACACCCTGCGCGCCGGCCGCGACGATCACCTGACGGCCTGTTTCATGGCGCAGCCCGGATCGGGCCATTCCAAGGCTCCGACCCAGGCCGACCTGTTGAAACGCGCTGCGGCGCACCCCGCTCCGATGGAGGTCTGAGATGAACGTGATGGCTCCTGCCGCCGCCGCCGACACCCTGGTCCGGGTTCAGGACCTGAAAGTCACCTTTGTCAGCCGCGAGGAATCCGTCAGCGCGGTCAATGGCATCAACTTTGAACTGAAGCGCGGCGAAGTGATGTGCGTGATCGGCGAATCCGGGTCGGGCAAGTCGGTGATGATGCGCTCGCTGATGCGGCTGCATCCGCCCAAGCGGACCCGGATCGAGGGCGCGATGGAGGTCGACGGCTACGACATCCAGGGCGTGTCGGAAAAGCAGATGCGCCAGTTGCGCGGTGCCACCGTGTCGATGATCTTCCAGGAACCGATGACCGCGCTCGATCCGCTCTACACCGTGGGCGAACAGATCGCCGAGACCGTGCGGATCCACGAAAACATCCCCCAGGAAGCGGCGATGAAACGCGCGCTGGAGCTGCTGGAGCTGGTCCGCGTGCCGTCCCCGGAACGGCGGCTGAAGGCCTATCCGCATGAATTGTCCGGGGGCCTGCGCCAGCGGGCGATGATCGCCGTGGCGCTGTCGTGCAACCCGTCGCTGCTGCTGGCGGATGAACCGACGACGGCGCTGGATGCCTCGGTGCAGATCCAGGTGCTGGTGCTGCTGCGCCGGTTGCAGAAGGAACTGGGCATGTCGGTCATCTTCGTCACCCACGACCTGGGCGTGGCGGCCCAGATCGCCGACAAGGTTGCCGTGATGTATGCCGGGCGGCTGGTGGAATATGGCTCTGTTCAGGACGTGCTGCTGAACCCGAAACACCATTATACCAAGGGGATGCTGGCCTCGACCGTGGCCGAGCAGGAAAAGGGCAGGCCGCTGGGGGCGATCCCCGGCACGCCACCCGACCTGCGCGCCCTTCCGCCGGGCTGTTCGTTTGCGCCCCGCTGCCGGGCGGCCAAGGCCCAGTGCCGGACCGAACTGCCACCGGAAACCGACACCGGCGGCGGCCACCGCGTGCGCTGCCTGTTCCCTCTGTAACGGGGGGCTCTCGGGACCCAGATATAATCCATGCATCCGGGCCGGCGCATCCACACGCCGGCCCGTATCCCTTCAGAAATAGGCCTTGAGCAGCTTGTCGATCCCCTGGCCAAAGGCCTGGGCCTCGGGGTCCTTCGAGCCCTTGTCCTTGATCACCTCTGCCTTGTGCTTTTTCAGGGCATCGGCCGCCACCTTCAGGTGCTTTTCGTCGAATGACCCCAAAAGCTTGTCCAGGGCCTTGGCAACCGAGGGCCGCATGCTGGTCGCGCCGTCGGTTTTCCGGACCAGGTCGGCATAGGTCTTCAGCAGCTTATCCCGGCCCGTCTTGGCTTCAGTGAATATCTCCTTGGCGTCCTTCTGTATCTTCTTGTCGGCGGCTTCGATCTGGGCAACCACCTTTTTCGCGGCCTTTTCATCCGATGCCGCCTGTTTCGCGGCGGTGGCGGACATGGACTTCACCTCGGATTCGAAGGACTGAAGAGAGGCTTTGGACTTCGCAAGGATCTTGGCGATTTTCGGGTCGATTTTCATGGTGGTCCCCTAGTGCTCCATTGCGGCGCGGATCAGGACGTCGACCATGTCGGCGTTATACCCCAGTTGGTCTTTCAGCAAAGAGGCGGCTTTTTCGATAACCGCGTTCTCAAGCTCTTTCCGGTAAACCCCGGCGATGAAATTCAGATTTTGCGACGTGGACGTGACGCAGCCGATGAATTCCTTCGCGGCATCTTCTGTCTTATTGTCCCACTGCTTGCCATAGGCGCGTATCGCGGCACCGGTCAGGCCGCTTTCCTGGACCGTATTCCTGATGTCGTCGTGCACGGCGTTCAGACGTGCCTTCAAAAGCTTCAGGCAAAGATAATACATCTTTTCGTTGAATACTGTGCCTTTGCCTAATGGCGGCGACGAACTTCCTCCGCCACCACCACCACCGCCACCACCCGCGTCCGCGATATTGATGCCACCACCGCCGCCTCCGCCGCCACCCCCTCCGCCACCGCAACCATTAGCGGCGAGAATTTTGCGCCATGGCTCATCGGGCATGCCCGATGGAGGCGGCGGTGGCGGCACGTTCACGGTGTATTGTCGCCTCTGGACCCTGATCATGTTCGGCGGGCGGGTCATCACCCTCTGTCCTCTTCGCATAATCTGAATGAACCACATTCTTCAAACCCTCCCGCCAGGCGCACATGAGACATACCAATAACATTGTTCGGTTATCGGATTAACTTGTAATTGTAAAAAACCCCGACTTTACAGGCGCGCATGCCATGTCCCGGAGGAATTGAAGGCAGTATCCGCCCCAACCCTTGAGAAAGGGAAGGGACCTGGCGGTCAGTCCGGTGACGTCACAGGGGATGTCTCGCAGGGAAGATACAGGCGCCGTGTCGAGTGCACGTACGGCCCGGGCAATGTCACGCCTTTGCGGTTGCCTCAGCGCGTTTTCAGGGCCGCGCCATCAGGTCAGCGCGCCCAAGCAATTCCGCCCCGAGGTGCGCTCAGCGATTGCCCGTGCGAAGGGCGGTTTGCAGGGCCCGGTCCAGTTCTTGCAGGAACCGAGACCGGTCGGCCTTGGAAAACGCCCGGCCGCCGCCCTGGTGAAACGGGTCCGAGGCCCGGATGTCCTGCATCAGGTCCCGCGTGGCCAGGCGCGGGCCGATATTGGCCTCGCTCAGCGCCTCGCCATTGTGCTGCAACACCCGCGCGCCCGCCTTCAGGCACCTGTCCGCAAGCGGCAGGTCTGATGTCACGACGACATCGCCCGGCCCGCATTGATCGGCGATCCACCGGTCGGCGGCATCGGCCCCTTCGTCGACGATCACCAGCGAGACCAGCGGGTTGGCCGACGGCTTCAGCCCGCCATTGCAGACCAGGACCATCTCGACCTTCAGCCGGGTGGCCACCCGTTCGGCCTCGGCCTTCACGGGGCAGGCGTCGGCGTCGATGTAAAGGCGGGTCATGGTCGGTCCTCGCATGTGTGCAGGGTCTCTTGCCACGGCGGAGTGCGGCGGGGCAATGGCCCTGTCCGAGGCCAAAGGGCCCTCCCGCGCCGTGAGCGTAGCGTGGGTCATTGACCCACGGGTCCGCCGTCCGGGCCAGGGGGGCCGCCGGGCAGGGGCGTACTTGCATGGGCGCGCTTCCTGTTGGACACCGGTCGGCAGACCCCGTAATCAGGCCATCGTACTGACGCCCCATCCCGACCAGCGCCGGGCCGCGGCCTTGCCGAAACCAGCAGTGACGCCCCGTGTTAACCCGATTGCGTGTCCTCTTCCGACGCTTCGTTCGACAGCACAGGCATGTCGACGGCCCCGGGTTTGACCTCGGCTCGCCCGCTCGGCCCCTTGGCCGCGTCGACCGCGTCAACCTTACCGGCGACACGCTGACGCTGTCGGGCCAATGCACTGCACACAGCCTCACCCTGACCAGCACCGAGGGCCGGGCCACCGGCCTCCCGTCCCCCGATTTCCAGGTCTCGCTTCCCTTGGGCGATGGCACACTCCGGGTCGTCATCGACACGGCCGATGGCCCCCAGGAAACCCGCCTGTCGCCCATCGCTCCCCGCCGCCTGCGCGCTGAAAACCGCCGTGTCGCCAAGGACTTCGCACTGGCCGCCGCACAGGCCCTGCCGCTGGCGCTGCGCTACGTGGCGACCAAGGACTTGCGCCATCACCGGGCGATCAAGGCCCTGTTCGGCTTCGCGCCGCCGGGCGTTCCGTCCCTGGATGCGGCCTTCTTCAGCCCTCCGGCCGCCACGCAAGATGATCCAAGGCCAGATGCCCTGACCATCATCCTGCCGGTCTACAACGCCTTCGACCTGCTGCCCGAGGTGCTTGACCGGCTCGACCGCCACACCGACGTGCCCGCGCACCTGGTCATTGTCGAGGACGCCTCGACCGACCCTGATCTTCGGCCCTGGCTGCTGGACTGGGCGGCGGACCGGAACGCGGACCAGCCGGGTCGGGTCACGCTGTTGCTGCACGACACCAACCAGGGCTTCATCCGCTCGGTCAACGAAGGCTTTGCCATCGCCCTGGACCGTGACGCCCCCGTCGTCCTGCTGAACGCCGACGCCCTGGTGCCCGAGGGATGGGCCGCGCGCCTGCTGGCCCCGATCCTGCGCGATCCCACGGTCGCCAGCGTCACGCCGATGTCGAACGATGCCGAGATCTTCTCGGTCCCGGTGCTCTGCCAGCGGCTGGACCTGCGCCCCGACGAGGCCGAGGCGCTCGACCGTCAGGCGCGGGCGTTCGGGACCCGGTCGACGCCCGAGATCGAAGCCCCCACCGGCGTTGGCTTTTGCATGGCCATCAGCGCCGAGTGGCTGGCCCGCCAGCCTGCGTTCGACACCGGTTTCGGGCGGGGTTACGGCGAAGAGGTCGACTGGTGCCAGAAGATCCGGGCGGGCGGCGGCCGGCACGTGGCCGCCCCGGGGCTGTTCGTCGAACACAAGGGCGGGGCCAGTTTCGGATCCAGCGAGAAAACCGCGCTGGTGGCCGAGAACAGCCGCGAGATCTCGCGGCGCTATCCCGGCTATGACGCGGACGTGCAGGCATTTGGGACGACCGACCCCTTGGTCAGCGTGCGGATCGCCCTGGCCGCGGGGTGGGCCGGTCTGCGAGCGGGCGAAACGGCGGTCACGCCGGTCTACCTGGCGCATAGCCTCGGGGGCGGGGCCGAGGCCGATCTGACCCGGCGCCTGGCCCGGGACCGTGCGGCCGGCACGCCGCCCATCGTCTTGCGCGTCGGCGGCCCCGCGCGCTGGCAGATCGAGGTGGTTTCGGACGCCGGCCGGTGCATCGCCGCCACGGATGACATATCCCTGGTCGAGGCCGTCCTGGCCAACGTCCCCCACCGCCGGTTCGTCTATTCCTGCGGGGTCGGAGACCCGGATCCCGCCGCCTTGCCCGGCGTCCTGTTGTCCCTGCGCCGCCCCGGGGACCGGATCCAGATGCTGATCCATGACTACCTGCCCCTGTCGCCGTCCTACGCCCTGCTGGATGCCGACGGGGTCTACCGCCCGCCGCTGGACCCGGCCCGCGCCGATGCGGCGCACGAGGTCTTGCGCCCGGAAGGAACCCGCCTGGATCTTGCCGGCTGGCAGCAGGAATGGGGCAAGCTGGTCCAAGCGGCCGACGATATCGAGGTCTTTTCCCCCGACAGCCGCCGCCAACTGCTGGCCGTCTACCCAGAGGCCGCCCCCGCCATTCACCTGCGCCCCCACACCCTGCCAACGGAGGTCCCCACCGTTCCGGCCCCGAAGGGCGCGCGCCGGTTGATCGGCGTGCTTGGCACCATGGGGCAGCTCAAGGGCGCAGCGGTTGTAGTCGGTCTGGGCCGCAAGCTGGAGCGAACAGGGCAAACCGGGACAGGGCTGGTGGTGATCGGCGACGTGGCGCTCAGCCAGGCGCTGCCGGGCTCGGTGCGGGTGCACGGGGCCTATACCGTGGACCAGCTGCCCGACCTGGTCGCCCGCTACGGCATCACTGACTGGCTGATCCCGTCGATCTGGCCGGAAACCTTCAGCTTTACCACGCACGAGGCTCTGGCCACTGGTCTGCCGACCCATGCCTTTGCCATCGGTGCCCAGGGCGACGCCGTGGCCGAGGCCCCGAACGGCCATCCTATTCCCTACGACCCCGACGCGGACGTGGCGGATGCGGTCTGGACGGCTCTGGGCATCGGCCCCCATGCAGGATCCGCGTGAAAGGGATTTGACGCCGCCCGATGTCTGAATATGGTTCGCGGTGGCCGGCGGGTTTGCCCGGCCACTCGCGCCGAGACAACAGGTCAGGACCCCATCCGGATGCCGGACACGCCCCACGTGATCATCTTGATGGCCGTCTACAACGGCGAAGCGGCGCTGGCCGACCAGCTGGACAGCATTGCCGCGCAAACCCACGAGAACTGGCACTTGGTGGCCTCGGACGACGGATCAACCGACCGCAGCGCCGAGATCCTCTCCCGCTTCGCGCAAGACCATCCCGTCACCATCCTGCGGGGGCCGGGGCAGGGGGCGGCCAGGAATTTCCTGTCGCTCCTGGACCATGCGACAGAGGCCTTTCCGGGCAGCTGGGTCGCCCTGTCCGACCAGGACGACCACTGGTATCCCGACAAGCTGGCCCGGGCCTGTGTCGCCCTGTCCCCGGGGCAACCCGACCAGCCGGCGCTTTACTGCAGCCGGGTGATGATCGCCGACGCGGACCTTGCGCCGCTGAAACCATCGCCCGCCCGACCAAGGCCCCCGGGGTTTCTGAACGCGCTGGTGCAGAACATCGTGCCGGGCAATACGGTGGTCCTGAATCCAGCCGCCGCCCGGTTGGCCGGCGAGGTCGCAGGCCGGGTTGACCGCGTGGTCGTGCACGATTGGTGGCTGTATCAGCTTGTGACCGGGGCCGGAGGCCGGATCCACCACGACGACGCGCCCTCCTTGCTGTACCGCCAGCACGCGGCCAACGAGATCGGCGCCAATGACGGCCTGGCCGCGCGCCTTGCCCGCATTGGTATGATTTTCGACGGCACCTACAGGGCCTGGAACGACATCAATATCGCCGCACTGGACCTGGCCGCCGACCGCCTGACACCTCAATCCGCCTTGACGCTGGCCCATTTCAAAGCCGCGCGGTCCAGGGGGCTGTTCGGCCGGGTGCGGGGTTTCGCACGACTCGGGCTCTACCGGCAGACATGGGCCAGCAGCGCGACCCTCTGGTTGCAGATCGTGCTTGGCCGGTGTTGAGCCCAGGGGGCGGGCCCGCCAGGTGCCGCCATTCTGCGTGACGACGCTATGCCATCAGCGCCGCCCGTAGAGTTCCCTGTCGGCCACTTTGCGGCGATTGCAAGCTGTCGACCTCACATGCAGCACGATTTGTTTGCGAGGTAAGCAGTCGGAACATTTTCAGTGTCCATCGCCAGCAGCAGGTTTTCGGCCTCTTCGTCGACCGCAGGGTCGTTGTCGGACGACCTTACGAGGGCCTCGAAACGCGTCCAGTCGAATTCGTCGCCCGGGTCACTTCTGCGGCTCGGATCGACCAGGGCATGTGAAAAGACGTACTTCATGTTGGGGTATTTTGCCCAGCAATACCTGACAAGAAGGGCGGTCACTTCGTATTGCCAGTCGGAAAAGGTATCTGAATCATTTTGACGATTCACGATTTCAATACCAAGCGTCCAGTGATTGATTTTCTTCTTGTTGTCAATTTCCGGGCTGGTGGCGCTATTTCTGACGTGCCAGGCGGCAAGCGTTTCGTACACCACTGCCCAGACATGGTTTCCATGGGCGGTTTCGTCTTCGTCTGGTACGATCCAATGCGCGGATGCCTTTGCCCCATTGGGTGGCGTTCCGCGCCACCAGGTCAATGCCCCCGAGGTGCTGCCGCCGGCCGTGGCATGAATGACGACACCTTCGATGCCGTCCACAGAGTGAAAGATTCTGTTGGACGCTCGGTTTGTGTTGAACCAGTGGATGTTCGAAACCACCTTTTCAGGTATCGGAAACATTGCGGGTCTGCCTGAGCTGTCGAGCTTGAATACATATTCGGTGGGATCAGCCATTTTTTATCCTCTCTTGCGCTTGAATTCATGTGCTGTGAAGACGTGCGCGTGCCGCTGGTTTTTGCGCAAATCAATTTTAGGGAAGTCTTCAAGTCGGCAGGCATTCGATGAGGGTTTTGACGAGTTCCTTAGGCGCTTGGTATTGCGGAAAGTGACTGCGCTTAAGGGTCTTTACCTCCGTTCCGGGATAGGCGTTTAGCATTTCACCCTGGATCGGTGTCGGAATGACATCGTCGTCGGTGCATCGGATGTAGGCCCGCGGCAGGTTTTCGAACTCATTGGAACGCGAGAACTTTGCGTCGAGGGGCTCACGTGGTTGCAGCACCAACTTGAGTTCCGCGATGTGCGGACGAAAGTCACCCATAAAGGCATCTGCGTTGAAGTGCCCGCTGATTCTTATCCAATTCAAGATGTCTGACACGGATTGCCCATCATCCGGCAGCATCGCGGTCAGGTAGATCAATTTTGAAATTCGGTCGGGATACCTGGATGCGACATGTGAGATAACTGCGCCGCCCATGGAGTGCCCGACCAGAACAACATCGCGGTCTTGTCCCGCGGGGAAATTGTTGACGACGTCAGCGACATAATCCTCCATCCCGAGCCCGGACGAATAGGTGCCGTTTCCCAAGACATCGAAAATTGTCATGGGCCGATTATGCCCGCTCAGTTGAATTGCGGTCGAATCGTCGACATATGGGGCAAGCTGTTCAGGAATATCACGCCAACTGTCTGCAGTTCCGTTCATTCCGTGTACAAATAAAAGCGTTGTCATCTCTGTCCTCCCAAAACCGAGGCGCAAGGCAAGCACGTTTCACGTGCGTGTTTGGAAAAATTCGGTTCATCTTTCTGATAAGTGACCTGACTCGGTCATCGAAAGCCAAGTTACAGCCGTCCAAATCCTGAAACATCATCCAAATGGACGAAGCGCAGCGAATTACCGGGTCAGAAAGTTTGCGCCAAAGCTCATCATCAGCCGAACAAATTGTGTCCGGGTCGAACAATGGGTCTTTGCAAGAATGGATTTCACCTGCGTGTTGATCGTCGATAAGGACCGATCGCGTCGCTCCGATATTTGCCCGTTGGTCAGGCCTCTGGCGATCAGGTCGACAAGGGTCATTTCGGCGTCGGTCAGCCCGTAGGCCCTTTGCATGGGAAGCGCGTTGCAATGGATGGGCAGGCTTGTATCGGTGCTGTAAACGATAAAGCCGCCAAAGGTCTTTGCGGTAATATCCAGCATATTATTCAACGGTGAAATCTCGACACACAGGAAACTGGTCTCGCTCGTTGAAATCGCCTCCTTTCGCGGGCGCGCGCCGAATTTTCCGTGATTGAAGACGTTCTCCATTAAGGCCGAGAAATGCCTTTGGTCTTCGGGTCTCCGAAGCCGCAACTCGCCGGTGTTCGTCTTGAAGAAGACCGGATAGGCATCCTGTTGCCGTTCAAATTCGTTGTTCTCGACAACCACCCGCCCCTTGGCGTCAAGAATGCACACGCCGATGGTCAGCCGATCCATGGCCGCAAGCATGCTTTGATGTTCCAGGGCCAATTGCTTGGCCGGCCGCCCAAGGTCCAGCGCCTTCGCGATATGGGGAAGCACCGTCGTAAGATGGGCCCGTTCTTCGGGGGTCAAACGCCCCCGGTTACCCGCCAATTGCAGCGAAAAGCGCGAAACGGCGGTGTTGTCCTTGTTCAGCAGCCCGGCCGCTCGGTGAAGAATGCCCAGTTTCTGAAGCGTTTGCACATTCGACAATTGCTTCAGATCGGCAATGTCCGGGGCAAGAACATCGTCCTCGATCAGGTCAATCTGGTCCTGGGCAAGGGAATGGGCCTCGAAGATATCCTGATCCCGTTTCTCATGTTCAAAGCACTTTGCGATGTATGTTTCGATCGCCGACAGATCATAATTCGCCGAGGCCAGAGGAGCGACGAGTTGCTTTTCGCCCAGACTCGTGTGCCATTCAAACACGATGCACCCATAGGCGTTCAGCTGAGTTGCCAGCCGGTGCAACACATCCGGCCACAACGAGTCATCCGCGACAGCGTCGTAAATGCGCAAGATGGTATCATGGTTGTCAGGTTGCACGAAAATCCAACTCTAGTCCCCTTGATCGACAGACGGATGTCATGGTGCTCGAACGAAGTCTTTCGGTGACCATACAAAATATTTCCTCAATATGCAGCATCGGCCAAACGTGCATCGTATCGTGACAGGGCCGGGCATGATCGCCGGAAAAACTCTTGCGTGACAGGCAGCGCCGGGTCCTACTCCGGGTGTTTCAAACCCGGAAAGGGGCAGGATTGGCCGTTATTCTTGAAAGCCTCGGCGCGCTGCTGTGGGGCGGTGCGGAAATGCCTTCGAGGCCGGATACGCAGTGTCGGCCAGGCCCAGGGAAGGCCCAGTAGATGACGGATCATTCGCTGGTCTTCCCGGCGGCAGAATATGCGGGCCGCGTCGCCCGGTTGCAGGCAGAGATGGCCAGGCGCGGGCTGGACGCGCTGTTGCTGACGACACCGGCGGATATTTTCTACGTGTCGGGCTTCCTGACGCGCTTCTGGGAAAGCCCCGCGCGCCCTTGGTTCGTGATTGTTCCGGCGGCCGGTGATCCCGTCGCCGTGATTCCATCCATCGGTGCCGAGTTGATGGGGCGCACATGGATCAAGACCATTCGGACATGGGACGCGCCGAATCCTGAAGACGACGGCGTCAGCCTGCTGGTCGATACGCTGTGTGGCTTGCTGCCGGACCGCGCGCGCATTGGGGTGCCCATGGGGATGGAAACCCACCTGCGCATGCCCGTCGCCGATTACACTCGGGTCGCGGCAGGGATCGCCCCGCGCAGCTTCGTCGACGGGACCGCGGCGGTGCAGCGCGTGCGCGAAGTGAAAAGCGAGGCCGAGATCGAGGCGATCCGCACGGCCTGCGCCATCGCAGGGCGGGCCTTCGCGCGCATGCCCGAGGTTGCCGGTGCGGGGCGGCCGCTCGACCAGGTGTTCCGCGGCTTTCAGGCGCTCCTGTTGCAGGAAGGGGCCGATTGGGTCAGCTACGTCGCCGGCGCAGCCGGGCCGGGCGGGTATGCGGATGTGATCTCTCCGGCGTCGCCCGACCCGCTGCAGCCTGGGGATGTGCTGATGCTGGACACCGGGGCCGTCCGGAACGGCTATTTCTGCGATTTTGACCGGAATTTCTCGGTCGGGCCCGTGTCGGATGCCATCCGCCACACGCACGCCGCCTTGTGGCACGCCACCGAGGACACCCTCGCCGCCCTGCGCCCGGGGATGCTGGCGCGTGACGCGCATCGCCTGCTGTCAGAGGCGCTGGTCAAGCGCGATACCCGGCCCGGAGGCGGGCGGCTGGGACATGGGCTGGGGATCACGCTGACCGAATGGCCCTCGTTCACGCCGCTGGACACCACGCCGCTGCGCGAGGGCATGGTGTTGACGCTGGAACCCGGCGCCCTGGTCGACACCGGGCGCATGCTGGTCCACGAAGAGAACATCGTCCTGCGGGCCGGCGGTCCGGAGCTGTTGTCCCCGCGGGCGCCCCTCGACATGCCGGAGCTTGCCTGATGTCCTCCTTCGCCTATCGGTTGAGCGAAAGCACGCGTCCCGCGATGGGCCTGATCGTCCTGCGGGTGGACGAAACCATCGAAGAGGACTTTCGCCGCTATGTCGCGCCCGAGGAGGCTAGGCTGCACGTGACCCGCGTCCAGTCCGGAGATGACCTGACCCCGGACAGTATCGCCGGGATGGAAGCCGAGCTGACCTCGGCCGCCAGCCTGTTCCCCCCTGCGGTGGATTTTGCCGTGGTGGGCTATGCCTGCACGTCCGGGACGGCCCAGCTTGGCGCGGATACGGTGCGGGCGCGGGTGGCGGCGGGCGCCACGACCCGGCATGTCACCAACCCGCTCACGGCCGCGCTGGCTGCGTTCGACGACCTTGGCCTTGGCCGGGTCGGCATCGTGTCGCCCTACGTCGCCTCGGTGGCCGAACCGCTGCGCCGGGCCTTTGTTGCGCAGGGCATCACCGTTCCGAGGATGCTGTCCTTCGGCGAACAGGTCGAATCGCGCGTGGCTCGCATCGACCCTCACTCCATCGCCGAGGCCGCCCACGCCCTTGCCGGTGACGGCAACATGGACGCGGTGTTCCTGTCCTGCACCAACCTGAGGACCTACGGCATTCTCCCGCAGCTGCAGGCGCAGCTTGGGCTGCCGGTCCTGAGCTCCAACCAGGTGCTGGCTTGGCACATGATGCGGCTCGCCGGGGTGTCGTCCACCCAATGCAGGCTGACGTTCTGAAGGATGGGGGCATGACTGGCCGTGAAATAGCAACGACCAGACACCAGGGCTGATTCCACGGCCCGACATAAACCAGGCGCAGGCTTGCAGGCCAAATATGGAAGCGGAGGGTGAATTCAGCACCGAACCAAGCACCCGAACATGGCCGGATCAGGTCGGTCATGGTGCTGCTGGAGAGAATTGAACTCTCGACCTCTCCCTTACCAAGGGAGTGCTCTACCTCTGAGCTACAGCAGCGCCGTGCGCGGCTCTCTAAAGGCAATTCGCGGGGGGCGCAAGGGCTATCTGGACGCCTTTTTACACCTGCGGTACACAGGGGCATGACGGATAAGAAAAGCCCGTCGGGCGGTGCGAAACAGGCGACGACTCGGGAAGACCGGCTGAAAGCCGCGCTGAAGGCCAACCTGGCCCGGCGCAAGGCCCAGTCGCGTGCCCGGTCCTCGGCGGATCTCCGGCCCGGGATGGCAGATGAAACGCCCAAAGAGGCAGGTAACGAGGACTGACAGGCATGGATTCCATCGTGGTGACGGGCAATGGCCCGCTGAACGGCCAGATCCCCATCGCAGGCGCGAAGAACGCCTGCCTCACGCTGATGCCGGCGACGCTGCTCAGCGACGAGCCGCTGACCCTGACCAATGCGCCGCGGTTGTCGGACATCCGGACCATGACCACGCTGCTGCAGTCGCTGGGGGCCGAGGTGTCGACCCTGAACGACGGCAAGGTCCTGGCGATGTCGAGCCACGATCTGAACAACCTGACTGCCGATTACGATATCGTCCGCAAGATGCGGGCCTCGATCCTGGTGCTGGGCCCGATGCTGGCCCGGGCGGGGGCGGCCGTCGTGTCCTTGCCCGGCGGATGTGCCATCGGCGCGCGGCCGGTGGACCTGCATCTGAAGGCGCTCGAGGCGATGGGCGCGGATCTGGATCTGCGCGACGGCTACGTGCATGCCTCGGCCCGGGGCGGGCTGAAAGGGGCGGTGTTCGAATTCCCCTTCGTGTCGGTGGGCGCGACAGAGAACGCGGTGATGGCGGCGACGCTGGCCAAGGGCACGACCGTCCTGAAGAATGTCGCGCGCGAGCCGGAAATCGTCGACCTGGTGGACTGCCTGCGCCGGATGGGCGCCCAGATCGAGGGCGAGGGCACCGACACGATCACCGTGCAAGGGGTCGACCGGCTGTCCGGGGCCACGCACCCCGTGGTGACCGACCGGATCGAGCTTGGCACCTACATGCTGGCTCCGGCGATCGCCGGTGGAGAGGTCGAACTGCTGGGGGGGCGGCGTGACCTGCTGCAGGCCTTCATCGAAAAGCTGGAAGAGGCGGGCGTGTCGGTGACCGACACCGAGAACGGCCTGAAGGTCACGCGCAATGGCAACGGGATCCATGCGGTCGACGTGACGACCGAGCCGTTCCCGGGCTTCCCGACCGATCTGCAGGCCCAGATGATGGCCCTGCTGACCACGGCTGAAGGGGTCAGCGTTCTGGAGGAGCGGATCTTCGAGAACCGTTTCATGCATGCGCCCGAGCTGATGCGCATGGGCGCGCAGATCGACGTGCAGGGCGGGACGGCCAAGGTGACGGGCGTGTCCAGCCTGCGCGGTGCCCCGGTGATGGCCACGGACCTGCGGGCGTCTGTCTCGCTGATCCTGGCCGGGCTGGCCGCCGAAGGCGAGACCCGGGTCAGCCGGGTCTACCACCTCGATCGCGGGTATGAGCAGGTCGAAGAGAAACTGCGCGCCGTGGGTGCCCTCGTCGAGCGGGTTGCAGCCTGATGACCGAGGACGCCAGGTTCGAGGACGGACGCGAGGCGCCTTTGTACCTTGGCGCCATTGATGCCGAGGACCTGGGCGTTCTGGCTGCGCTGATCCAGGATTCGGTGTTTCCCATCACCGAGATGACCTGGCGGCCGAAGGCCCGCCAGTTTGCCCTGTTGCTGAACCGGTTCCGCTGGGAAGACGCCCCGGCTGCGCAACGCCGGGCCCGGCCGTATGAGCGGGTGCAATCGGTATTGAGCGTGGAAAACGTGCTGCGCGTGGCCTCGCAGGGGATCGACCGGAGCGACAAGGACGTGATCCTGTCGGTGCTGTCGATGACCTTCGAGCCGGGCGAGGACGGGGCGGGACATGTCCTGCTGACGCTGGCGGGCGACGGGGCGATCCGGTTGGAAGTCGAGGCACTCGATGTGACCCTGCGCGACGTGACCCGACCCTACCAGGCGCCTTCCGGCAAGGCCCCGGAGCACGACAACTGACACAGGGCCCAGATTTTTCGAAAAATCTGGCAAATTTCTTCCAAGAAATTTGGTCCGCCCGATGGCGGGCCGGTCGCCTTGGTCCGATGGTCGGACGGGCCCGGAGCTTGAGCCTGCCCGCCCGGACCGCTATCAGCCCCTGAAAGAACGAGGAACAGCAGATGCCGGTCTTTCTCAACAGCCTTGATGCCGATTTCGACACGGCCTTCACCGCTTTGCTCGGGGCCAAGCGCGAGGACAGCCCCGACGTGGACGATATCGTCGCGGGGATCATTGCCCAGGTCCGCCGGGACGGCGATGCCGCGCTGATCGCGCTGACCGAAAAGTTCGACCGGCTGAGTATTGACCCCAGCGGGCTGGCCTTCTCCGCCGAGGAGGTGGACAGCCAGATTGCCGAAGTTTCGTCCGAAGATCACGCCGCGCTCAAGCGCGCGGCCGAGCGGATCCGGGCCTACCACGTCCGCCAGATGCCCGCCGACCAATCCTGGAACGATGCCGAGGGCGCGACCCTTGGCTGGCGCTGGACCCCGGTGTCGGCCGCCGGCCTTTACGTGCCGGGCGGGTTGGCCAGCTACCCCTCTTCGGTGCTGATGAACGCCATCCCGGCCAAGGTGGCCGGGGTCGAGCGCCTGGCCATCACGGTGCCCACACCCGATGGCGTGATCAATCCGCTCGTGCTGCTGGCAGCGCGGCTGGCCGGGGTGGACGAGATCTACCGGATCGGCGGGGCCCAGGCCATCGGCGCATTGGCCTACGGCACCGAAACGATCCGGCCGGTCGACAAGATCACCGGGCCGGGCAATGCCTTTGTCGCAGCGGCCAAGCGGCGGGTCTTCGGCAAGGTCGGCATCGACATGATCGCCGGCCCTTCGGAAATCCTGGTGATCGCGGACGGTGACAACGATCCCGACTGGGTCGCTCTGGACCTGCTGAGCCAGGCCGAGCATGACGAAAGCGCCCAATCGCTGCTGATCACCACAGATGCCGATTTCGGCGCGGCGGTGGCGCGGGCCGTGGACAAGCGCCTGGAAACCCTGGAACGGCGCGAGATCGCCGGGGCCTCGTGGCGCGACTTCGGGGCGATCATTACCGTGCCCGACCTGGACACGGCGGCCGCCCTGTCCAACCGCATCGCGCCCGAACACCTGGAGCTGTGCGTGGCCGACCCCGAGGCCCTGTCTGCCAAATGCACCCACGCGGGGGCGATCTTTCTGGGCCAGTGGACGCCCGAGGCGATCGGCGATTACGTCGGCGGCCCGAACCACGTCCTGCCGACCGCCCGGTCGGCGCGATTCTCGTCGGGCCTGTCGGTGATGGATTTCCTCAAACGTACGACGTTGGCCCGGATGACACCCGACGCGCTCCGTGCTATCGGACCCATCGCAGAGCGTCTGGCCCGGTCGGAAAGCCTTGAAGCCCATGGGCTGTCCGTGCGCGCCCGGCTCGACAAGTTGAACAGGTAACAGCCGATGTCCCATATCGCCGAGATCAAGCTGGACGATTCCGCCCTGCCTCCGCCGACGCCCGAAATCGAGCAGGAGCGCAAGGTGGCCATCTTCGACCTGCTCGAAGACAACACCTTCATCCTGCCCCAGCGGGACGAACGCGACGTGCCGGCCGGGCCCTATCACCTGACCCTGTCGATCCGCGACAAGCGGCTGGTGTTCGAGGTCGACACCATCGACGACGAGCGCGCGGCCGAGTTCCACCTGTCGCTTGGCCCCTTCCGGCAGGTGGTGAAGGATTACTTCCAGATCTGCGAAAGCTATTTCGACGCCGTGAAGACCCTGCCGCCCAGCCAGATCGAAACCATCGACATGGCGCGCCGGGGCATCCACAATGAGGGCAGCCGGGTGCTGCAAGAGCGGCTTGAAGGCAAGGTGGAGGTCGATGAGGACACGGCGCGACGGCTGTTCACGCTGATCTGTGTCCTGCATTTCGGAGGGTGAGCGCATGTCGGAACCGTTGCCGCAATCGGTTCTGTTCTGCTGCGACCACAATGCCGTGCGGTCTCCGATGGCCGAGGGGCTGATGAAGAAATTCTACGGCGAGGGCACCTATGTGCAGTCGGTCGGTGTCAAGAACGACATCGAGATCGACGGCTTTACCATCGCAGTGTGCAAGGAAATCGGGGTGGAACTTGACCGCCACCGGTCGCGGTCCTTCGACGAGATGGAACAATGGGGCGACGACCTGTCGTCGTTCGACCTGGTGATCGCCCTGTCTCCGGCCAGCCAGCGCCGGGCGCTGGAGCTGACGCGGTACTTCCACCTGGACGTGGAATACTGGCCGATCCTCGATCCGACGGGGCTGGGCGAGACCCGCACAGACAAGCTTGACCAATACAGGAAGGCCCGCGACCAGATCGTTTCCCGCCTGACGGAACGCTGGGGCACGGCAAGGGAGACGACATGTCCAACATCGTGAAGACCTATTTCGAGGCATTCAATGCCGGTGACGTGGAAGCCATGCTGGAGTGCCTGACGGCCGACGTGGCCCATCATGTGAACGAGGGCCGGATCCGGGTGGGCAAGACCAAGTTCGGCGAATTCTGCGAGCACATGAACCATTGCTACAAGGAAGAGCTGACCGACATGGTCGTCTTCGAGGCAGAGGGCGGCACCCGCGCGGCAGCCGAATACATCGTCAACGGCACCTACCTGACGACCGATGCCGGCCTGCCCGAGGCGACGGGCCAGACCTACCGGCTGCCCGCGGGGTCGTTCTTTGACCTCAAGGACGGCAAGATCGCGCGGGTGACGACCTATTACAACCTGGCCGACTGGGTCGCCCAGGTCTCGTGATCGAGGTCCGCCCCCTGACCGGCGCGGCGCTGGACGGCGCGCTGGACGACGTGGCCCGGCTGAGGATCGCCGTGTTCCGCGACTGGCCGTACCTGTACGACGGCGACGTCGCCTATGAACGGCGCTACCTGCAGGTCTATCGCGACAGCCCCGATGCGGTCGTGGTGGGGGCCTTTGACGGGGACCGGCTGGTGGGCGCCGCCACGGGCATGCCGCTGGCCGATCATGCCGATGATTTCGCGGGGGCGTTCGAGGGCTCGGGCATCGACATGGGCGAGGTGTTCTATTGCGCCGAGTCGGTGCTGTTGCCCGACTGCCGGGGGCAGGGCATCGGGCACCGGTTCTTCGATGCGCGCGAGGCCCATGCCAAGAAGCTGGGCTTTGGCAAGGTGGCGTTTTGCGGTGTCGTGCGCCCGGCGGATCATCCGCTGCGCCCGGACGGGGCCCGGTCGCTGGAGCCGTTCTGGCGGGGCCGTGGCTATGCGTCCTTGCCGGGCGTCGTGGCCCGGTTTTCCTGGAAGGATATCGACCAGCAGGCCGAAACCGATCATCCCCTGCAATTCTGGATGCGCGAGATCTGATCTGGGGACGGGCGGTGGCAGGCCTCCCGCCCACCCACCCCGGCCCGCCACCGCCCGGCTCTGCCTGGCAGGTGGTCCGCCTCGACCCATTCGGGTGGGCAGGTGGCCTTGCGCAGGACCGGTGCGGGCGCTACCGATGATGCCATGAAAGTTGCTGCCGCCGCATATCCGCTCGACTGGCTCGACAGCTGGTCGCAGTTCGAAGACAAGCTTGCCGCCTGGGTTGCCGATGCGGCCGGGCAGGGGGCCGACCTGCTGGTCTTTCCCGAATACGGGGCCATGGAATTGGCCACGCTGGACGGGGCGGAGGCTGCCGGCGACCTGGAGCAATCGATGTGGTCCGTGGCGGACCGGCTGGAGGCAGCGGATGCCGTCCACCTGCGCCTGGCCGCGGAATACGGCGTGCACATCCTGGCCGGATCCGGCCCGGCCCGGTCCGAGGACCCGGCGATCACCCGCCCGGTGAACCGGGCCCGGCTGATCACGCCCGAGGGGGCCATCGGCATCCAGGACAAGCAGATCCTGGTGCCTTACGAACGCGATCCGATGAACATGGCGGGTGGCGGGCCGCTGCGCCTGTTCGACACCAGCCTTGGCAAGATCGGCGTCCTGATCTGCTACGACAGCGAATTCCCCCTGCTGGGCCACGCCCTGGCCGAGGCGGACATCCTGCTGGTGCCCTCCGCCACCGAGGCCCGCCACGGCTATGCCCGGGTGCGGATCGGGGCGATGGCCCGGGCCCTGGAGAACCAGTGCGTGGCCGTCATGTCCTCGATCATCGGGCGGGCCGAGTGGAACGACGCCGTGGACACCAGCACCGGGCGGGGCGGGGTCTTTGGCCCACCCGACAGGGGCTTTCCCGACACCGGCGTCCTGGCCGAAGGGGCGTTCGACGTGCCCGCCTGGACCTGCGCCGAGTTCGACCCGGCCCTGGTGTCGGGCGTGCGCGCGGGCGGGGCGGTGCGGAACCGGTCCCATTGGGTCGAGCAGTCCGGCCGTGATCACGCGCCCGAGCAGGTGTGTCTTAACGGAATGTAACGCAAGCAATGCGTCCGTGCCGACAAGCCACTTGAATTCGGCGCGGCGAGGGTCCATTTAAGGCGCGCCCGTAAATTGGCGGGTGAGCAAGGATGGAGATAACATGGCCAAGGAAGATACGCTCGAATTTCCCGGTGTCGTGAAGGAACTCCTGCCCAATGCGACGTTTCGGGTCGAGCTGGACAATGGCCATGAAATCATCGCTCACACGGCAGGAAAGATGCGCAAGAACCGGATTCGTGTTCTTGCCGGCGACCGGGTCCAGGTGGAAATGACGCCTTACGACCTGACCAAGGGGCGAATCAACTATCGCTTCAAGTGATGCCCGAGCGGCACCGATGCGGCTGATTCTCGGATCGGGGTCGCCGCGCCGGCGCGATTTGCTGGCGCAGCTCGGGGTGGTGGCCGATGACATCCGGCCGCCCGACATCGACGAATCGCCCCTGAAGGATGAAACTCCGCGCCCTTATTGCGCGCGGATGGCCCGTGAAAAGGCCCAGGCCGTGACGGCCGGGCCGGACGAGCTTGTCCTGTGCGCCGATACCACCGTGGCCCTGGGCCGGCGGATCCTGGGCAAACCGGCCGATGCGGACGAGGCCCGGGCCTTCCTGCTGGCCCTGTCGGGCCGGCGGCACCGGGTGATCACGGCGGTGGCCCTGCGCCTGGGCGACCGGCTATGGGAACGCGACGTGGTCAGTGCCGTGCGCATGAAGCGCCTGTCGGTCCCCGAGATCTCGGCCTACATCGCCAGCGGCGATTGGGACGGCAAGGCCGGGGGCTATGGCATCCAGGGTCCGGCGGGGGCGTTCATCCCCTGGATCGGCGGGTCTTTCACCGGGATCGTCGGCCTGCCCCTGGCTGAAACTGCCGGGCTGCTGCAGGCCGCCGGCTATCCGCTGTACGGAGAGCGACAATGAAGGGACGCCAGATCCTGCTGGATCACCTGGACGGGCGCGAGGCCGCGGCGCTGATGGTCGACGGCCAACTGGACGACCTGCTGGTCGAGACCGATGGGCCGGCGCCGGGCACGATCTACCGGGCCAAGGCCGACCGGCCGGTCAAGGGGCAGGGGGGCATGTTCCTGTCCACCCCGGACGGGCAGGTCTTTCTGCGCCAGGTCAAGGGGCTGTCTCCGGGGGAAACGATCCTGGTGCAGGTGACGGGCTATGCCGAGCCGGGCAAGGCGATGCCGGTCACCACACGGATCCTGTTCAAGAGCCGCTATGCCATCGTCACGCCCGGGGCGCCGGGGTTGAACGTGTCGCGCGGGATCCGGGACGATGACGAACGCGACCGGCTTCTGGAAATCGCGCATGGCGAAATGGGCGAGGCCGAGCACGGGCTGATCCTGCGCACCGGGGCCGAGGGGGCAGATGCCGACGAGGTGGCCGAGGATATCGCGGCCATGGCCGAGCTGGCCGAACGGGTGATGAGCGACAGGGCCGGCGAGCCCGAGAAACTGGTCGAGGGCGACGGGCCGCATCTGTTGGCCTGGCGCGACTGGTCGGAACCGGCCGAGGTGGTCACGGCCGAGGGATGTTTCAACAGCCACGGAGCGCTGGATGCCATTGCCGAGGCGCGTGGCACCCGGGTGGCGCTGCCGGGCGGCGCGTCGTTCTTCGTGGAACCGACGCGGGCGCTGGTGGCGGTGGATGTGAACACCGGGGCCGATACGTCGCTTGCGGCCGGGCTGAAGGCCAACATCGCTTGCGCGCGGGCCTTGCCCCGGGCGCTGAGGGTGCGGGGTCTGGGTGGCCAGATCGTGCTGGACCTGGCGCCGATGCCCAAGAAGGATCGGCGGACCGTCGAAAGTGCCCTGCGCGGGGCGTTCCGGTCCTGTTCGGTGGAAACGATCCTGTCGGGCTGGACGCCCCTTGGACATTTCGAATTGCAACGGAAACGGGCGCGCGCTCCAATCGGCTGAGGTTGCGCGGGATGGCGAAAGGACGGACCTGCGCCCTCGGACGCTCCCGCCCGCCCACCCCGCGTCCGAGGGCGCAGGCCCGCCCGTGCCAGGCGGAGCGTCCATGATCCGGTGGAACAGGATGTAGGATGGGTCGTTTCGACCCATCTTCCGCCCCACCACCGTCCGATGGGTCCATTACTTGCTGCAGAACAACTCGTAGAGCAGGGTGATCATCTGGCGGGTATTCCCGTCGGCCAGGGCATAATAGATCGTCTTGCCCTCGCGCCGGGTTGACACCAGCCCTTCGTCCCGCAGCCGGGCCAGCATCTGGCTGACCGCCGCCTGCCGCATGTCCAGCAGCTTTTCCAGCTCGCCCACCGATTTCTCGCCCCGGCCCAGGTGGCACAGGATCATCAGCCGGCCCTCGTGGGCCAGCGTCTTGAGGTAGGCCGTTGCCGCTCCGGCGGCATCTGCCATGCCGTCGGGGGCGTCGGGTGGGATGGGGCTTGCGTCTTTCACGGGGCTGATAAGAGCTTGATCACAATTGCGAGACCGAAGGCCGGGTTCGCGCCATCATGCCCCAAGTGAACCTTTCCTGTCACCCCCAAGCGCAAACTGCGCTGTCAGTCGTCATCCTTCCCCGTGACAGGCGAGGGCGCGCCGCCCGCAAAGGCATTGGGCGCGGAATAGTTGCAGGGCGCAGACTGCATTTCCAGGTGCAGGCCCTCTCCTGACCAGGGATGCGCCCGGGCCAAAGCCTCGTCGACCTCGATCCCCAGCCCGGCCCCTCCTGGCACCGGGATATAGCCGTCCTCGACCGCCAGCCCCCCCCGGATCAACCCGGCATGGAAGGGCGTTTCGATGGTCTCGGCCATCAGCAGGTTGGGGATCGACGCGGCCAGCTGGACGTTGGCTGCCCATTCCACCGGCCCGGCATAAAGGTGCGGGGCGACCTGGGCGGAATGGCTTTCGGCCAGGGCCGCGATCTTGCGGGCCTCCCAGATCCCGCCGGCCCGGCCAAGCGCGGGCTGCAGGATCTCGGCCGCCCCGGCCCGCAGCACGGCGGCGAATTCCGACAGGGTGGTCAGCCGTTCTCCGGTCGCTACCGGGATACGCACGGCCTCGGCCACCCTGGCCATGGCCGGCACGTCGTCGGGGGGCACCGGTTCCTCGAACCACAGCGGATCGAAGGCTTCCAGCGCCCGGCCCAACCGGATCGCGCCGGCGGGCGTGAATTGGCCGTGGGTCCCGAACAGAAGGTCGGCCCGGTCGCCGACGGCCGCGCGCAGCGCCCGGCAAAAGGCCACTGACGCCGAGATATCTGACAGCGCGGGCATGTGCCCGCCGCGGATGGTGTAGGGGCCGGCGGGGTCGAACTTGATCGCCGTGTAGCCGCGCTCGACCAGGGCAATTGCGGACTCGGCCGCCTGGTCCGGCGCGTTCCAGAAGCCCGGCAGATCGTGGTGGCCCAGCGGATACAGGTAGCTGTAGGCCCGGATCCGGTCATTCATCCGGCCGCCGATCAGCATGTGGACGGGCACGTCGCGGTTCTTGCCCAGGATGTCCCAGCAGGCGATTTCCAGCCCCGAGAACGCGCCCATCACGGTCAGGTCCGGCCGCTGGGTGAAGCCCGCGGAATAGGCCCGGCGTTTCATCAGCTCGATATTGGCCGGGTCCTCGTCGGCCATGTGGCGGGCGAAGACATCGCGGATCACCGCCGTCATCGCCTCGGGTCCGACCGAGGTGGCGTAACATTCGCCCCATCCGGTGATCCCGGTGTCGGTGGTGACCTTGACCAGGATCCAGTAGCGCCCGCCCCAGCCCGGCGCGGGCGGAGCGGTGACGATGATATCAAGATCGGAAAGACGCATGGCCGGTCCTTTCGTGGTGTCGGGACAGGTTGGCAGGCAGGCCGGGCGCGGATCAGCCGAAGACGATCACGTTGCGCTTTGCCCCGCCGGTCTTGGTGTCGGCGATGGCCTCGTTGATCTGCTCGAGCGTCCAGCGCCCCGACACAAGCTCGTCAAGTTTCAGGCGGCCCTGCTGGTACAGGTCGACCATCCACGGGATATCGCGCTGGATCACCACGTCGCCCATCTTGGACCCGATCACCTTCTGCCCGGCAAAGGACAGGGTGACCGGTTCGTACTCGGCCATGGCCCCGCTGTGCGGCATGCCGATGGCCACGACCTTGCCCCCGAAGCCCAGGTATTTCGGCGCGTCGGTGTAGGCGGGCGCAAAGCCCACGGTGACCAGCACCGCATCGGCCCCGCGCCCGAGCGCAGCCTGGGCGGCGCGCCAGGGCTTGGGTTCGGTCGCCAGAACGCCGTGGGTGGCCCCGAAATCACGGGCCACGGCCAGCTTGTCCTCGGTCATGTCGACGGCCACGATGCGCCGGGCTCCGGCGATGCGCGCGCCCTGGATGGCGTTCAGCCCGACGCCTCCGGCCCCGATCACAACCACGTCCTGGCCGGCCCGCAATCCGGCCGCATGGACGGCCGCGCCGACGCCGGTGATCACCCCGCAGGCCAGCAGGCAGGCCACGTCGCGGGGCATGTCATCGGGCAGTTTCACGATCTGGCCGGTGTCGACGACGACCTTTTCGGCGAAGGCACCGCAATTCATCGCCTGGTACATCGGTGCGCCGTTGTCCGCGGCCAGGGGATGGCTGGCCGTGTCGAAGGTCGTGGTGCAGATCGTCGGCTGGCCGGTCGCGCAGTTGACGCAATGCCCGCAGGGCCGGATCAGGGTGACGACCACCGCGTCGCCTTCGTCGAACCCTTGAACGCCCGCCCCCAGCGCGGTGATCCGCCCGGCGGCCTCGTGCCCGTAGACGGCCGGCAGCGGGCCGCCCCAGGCGCCCTCGGCAAAGGAGATGTCGGAATGGCAGATCGCCACGGCATCCAGCGTGACCTCGACCTGGCCGGGGCCGGGCGGCGCCAGCGAGACGGTCTCGACGACCAGGGGTTCGTTGAACGCGCGGCAGACGGCGGCTTTGACGGTTTGCATGGCGGCTCTCCGTTTGACAATTGACCCTACGTTGGGGCCCTCTGCGCGGCGCGGCTACCCTGAATGCGACAGGTCAGGTCGATGACGTTACGGAAGGCCCGGTGCGCAAAAAGACGGCAAGGGCGGCGATCACCAGCACGGCCGACAGGACGAAGGGGGCTCCGGGAAAGTACACGGGGCCGCCGTCGCGCGTGAAGGCCGCAAAGATCGAGGTCATGACCAGGGGCGAAAAGATCATCGCCAGCGCATTGGCCGACACGATCACCCCCTGCAGCGCGCCCTGTTCGTTGTCGGCGACCACGCGGCTCATCAGCCCCTGAAGCGCGGGGATCGAGATCGCGCCGATGGCGGCCAGCGGGGTCAGCATCAACAGCCCGGTGCTGAAGGGCACGATGATGATCGCGGCAAAGGCGCAGAATTCGCAGACATGGCCCAGGATCACCGTGCGCCGTTCGCCCCAGCGGCGCAGGGCGATGCGGATGAACCCGCCCTGCACAAGGGCCACGGTGATGCCGTAAAGTCCCAGCGACAGGCCGATGATCTGCGGGGTCCAGTCAAACCGGGCCTGGGTGAAATAAGCCCAGACGGCGGCATAGGAATTGATCGCCAGCTGGTACAGCAGGATCACCACCAGCAGGGGCTTGATGCCGGGCAGGCGGGCCATGTGCCGGAAGGCGGCAAAGGGGTTGGCCCGGTTCCAGCTCATCGGGCGGGCGATGCGGTCGGTCACGGTTTCGCGCAGCACGAACAGGCCCGCGGCGGCATTCAGCAGCGACAGGCCCGAGGCCACGTAGAACGGCGCGCGCGGTCCGAATTCTCCCAGCAGGCCGCCGAGCAGGGGGCCCAGCACGAAGCCCGCCCCGAAGGCCCCTGCGACCAGCCCGAAATTGGCTGATTTCTCGTGCGGTTCGGACATGTCGGCCATGTAGGCGGTGGCAGTGGCATAGGTGGCCGAGGCCATGCCCCCCAGCACCCGCCCGGCCAGCAGCAGCCATATCGAGTCGGCCAGGGCCATCACCAGGTAATCCAGCCCCAGCACCAGCAAGGACACCAGGATCACCGGGCGCCGGCCGATCGCATCGGACAGGCTGCCCACCATCGGACCGAAGAGGAACTGCATCACCGCAAAGGCGGTGGACAGGATACCGCCCCAGACGGCGGCATTGGCCAGGGTGCCGCCATGCACGTCGATGATCAGGTCGGGCATCACCGGCAGGATCAACCCAATGCCCATGGCGTCGATCATGACGGTCGTAAGTATGACGACGGTTGATAGTCGCACGGGAACCCAACGTAAGAACTCTGGCCCCAGCTATGCGCGCGCTTTCCGGAACGTCAATCGCCTTGCGCCGGGATCGTTGCGGCACGGGCCGCAAATTGGACCGCCTCGGCCGGGGCCTGCCCCATATGCGCGCGCGGATCGAAGAGATCGCCGGGCAGGTCGGGATGCGCCTCTGCGACAATCTGTGACAGGGGCCGGCCGGTCGAGGTCGCCTCGCGGCACAAAGCCTTGACCGCGGCCTGGGCCTCGGGGCGGGGCATGGTGTCGGCCAGGGCAAAGGACAGGGCCTCGGCCATCATCATCTGGCCGGGGCCATCGAAGGCGCGGGCCATGGCCTGGGCGTCGGGGGTGATCGCCTGGGCGAGGGTGGCGGCGGTCCGGGTGGCGGCGGCGGTGCCCAGCACCAGCTGGGGCAGGGACATCCACTCGGTGAACCACGCCGCGCCGTCGCGCTGGAACCGCTGCATCCCGGCGCTTTGCAGCGCGCCGTGCAAGGCGGCCGACTGGCGGGCGAGGGCCACCAGCACCGACGGCCCCACTGGGTTCTGTTTCTGCGGCATGGTCGAGGACCCTCCGGCCCCGCCCAGGCGCACCTCGGCCAGGTCGGACTGGGCATGCAGGATCAGGTCCTCGCCCATCTTGCCCAGGGCCAGCGAAAGGCGGGCCAGCCATCCGGCGATCTTCAGCACCGGGGCCCGGTCGGTGTGCCAGCTGCGGCCGGGATCGGTCAGGGCCAGGGCCTCGGCCAGGGCGGCCCGGATCTGCGGGGCCTGGTCCCCCAGCGCGGCCGAGGTCCCCGAGGCCCCCGACAGCGACACCCACAGGTTGGCCCGCAGGCCCGGCAATTCGTCCAGCAGGTCCAGCAGAGGCGTGCCCCAGCCCGCCACCACCGTCCCGAAGGCCGTGGGCGTGGCGTGCTGGCCATAGGTGCGTGCGGCCATCGGGGTCCGGGCATGGTCCTGGGCCAGTTGCCCCAGGGCCTTCACGCAGCCCGTCAAGTCGTCCTCGATCAGGGCCAGCGCCTGGCGCAGGCGCAGCATCAGCCCGGTGTCGGCGATGTCCTGCGAGGTCGCCCCCCAATGCACGAAGACCCGCGCCTCGGGTGCGGCGATGGCCTCGCGGAAGGCCCCGACAAGGGCGGGCACAGGCACGCCGTTGGTGCCGGTCGCCCCGGCCAGCGCCGCCGGGTCGATCGCGGCCTCCATCGCGGCGCGGTGGATCTGGCTGGCCGCGGTGTCCGGGATCACGCCCAGCCCGCCCTGGGCCTTGGCCAGAGCGCCTTCGACCAGCAGCATGGCGCGGATCTCGGCGGTGTCGGTGAACAGGCGGCCCACCTCGCCGGTGGGAAACAGGCGGCTGTAAAGAGCGCTGTCAAAGACAGATCCGGACATGGCGGCTCACTTCTCGTTTCGGGTCTCAGATATGGCCGATGTCGCGCAGGAAGCCGCTCAGGGCCTCGGCGTATTCGGCGGGTTTCTCGACGCAGGGCAGGTGGCCCGCGCCGCGGATCAGGTGAAAGCGCGACCCGGGGATCAGGTCAACCGTCTCGCGCACGAGGTCGGGCGGGGTGGACCCGTCCTCGGTTCCGGCAATGCCCAGGACGGGCAGGCGCAGCGAGGCGGTGGGCGTGTAGAAATCGGTGCCCGCGATGGCCGCGCAACACCCCGCGTAGCCGTCGGCCGGCTGGCGGACCAGCATGTTGCGCCACAAGGCCAGCTCGGACGTGGCGCGGAAGGCGGGCGAGAACCAGCGCTCCATGACGGCATCGGCCATGGGCGCGATGCCCGCCGCTTCCACCGCCCGGGTGCGGTCCTGCCACATCTCACGCGTGCCGATCTTTGCGGCCGTGTTCGACAGCACCAGGGCGCGCACCATGTCCAGCCGCTTGACCGCCAGCCCCTGGGCGATCATGCCGCCGATCGACAGGCCGACCATCACCGCGTTGCGCACCTGAAGGTGGTCCAGCAGCCGTTCGGCATCCTTGACCAGCGCGCCCATGGAATAGGGCGGGCGGGGCAGCGAGGACAGCCCGTGCCCGCGCTTGTCGTAGCGGATGATCCGCAGGCCGGCGGGCAGCAGGGGCAGCAGCGGATCCCACAGCCGCAGGTCGGTGCCCAGCGAATTGGCGAAGACCACGGGCGGGCCGTCGGCGGGCCCGTCTGTGCGATAGTGCAGCTGGACGTCGCCCAGGTCGGCAATCTGCATCCGAAGTCTCCTTGCGGGCGGGCGCGGTCAGGCCGCGTCGAGCCGGTCCAGCGCCATCCGGAAGACCGCCGGATCCACGTTGCCGCCCGAGGCCACCGCGATCACGCTGTCGCCCTCGATCTCGTCGCCATGAAACAGGGCCGCGGCCAGGCCCACGGCGCCTCCGGGTTCGATCACGATCTTCAGGCGCAGGAAGGCCAGGGCCATGGCCCGCAGGGCCTCGTCCTCGGTCACCACCACGCCCGGGCCGCATAGGCGCGACAGGATCGGGAAGGTCAGCTGGCCCGGGGCGGGGGTCAGGATGGCATCGCACAGGCCCCCGGCCTCGGCATTGTTGCGCTGGATCGCGCCCGCCTGCAGCGACCGTTTCACGTCGTCGAAGCCTTCGGGTTCGGCCGGGCGCACGCGCATCCCCGGGGCCTTGGCCTCTAGCGCCAGGGCCACCCCCGAGGTCAGCCCGCCGCCACCGCAGCAGACCAGGACATCGGCCTCGGTCACGCCGTGTTCGGCGGCCTGTTCGGCGATCTCCAGCCCGCAGGTGCCCTGGCCCGCAATGACCAGAGGTTCGTCGAAGGGGCGGATCAGGGTCAGGCCGCGGTCCGAGGCCAGCGCCTCGCCGATCTCTTCCCGGGACTCCCCGGCGCGATCGTAAAGCCGGACCTCGGCCCCCAGCGCCCGGGTGTTGGCGATTTTCAGCGCCGGCGCGTCCGAGGGCATGATGATCACCGCCGGCACCCCGTGCATCTTCGCGGCCAGCGCCACGCCCTGGGCGTGGTTGCCGCTGGAATAGGCGATGACCCCGCGCACGCGCAGATCCGGATCAAGGGCCGAGATCGCCGACCAGGCGCCGCGGAACTTGAAGCTGCCGGTATGCTGCAGGCACTCGGGTTTCACGAAGACCTGCCTGCCGGCGATCTCGTCCAGGAAGGGTGATGTCAGTAATGGCGTCCGCCGAACATGGCCCGAAAGCCGCTCGGCGGCCGCCGCGATCATGTCAATGTCAGACATTCCGCCTCGGCCAGTACCGCCCGGATCACGTCCAGGCATTGGGGTTCGTCCAGAAATGGCACGTGACCCCGGTCTGGCACCTCGCCCACGATCAGGCCGGGATGCCGCCGGCGCATCTCGGCCACCGTTTCGGGCAGCAGGATGTCGGAATTGACGCCGTGGAGCAACCCGACAGGCAGCCTTTTGAGCGCCTCGAAGAACAGCCACAGATCCGGCGCCTTTTCCGACGCCGCCTGTTCCAGGATGGCATGGCGCAATTGCGGGTCGTAGCGCAGGGCCAGGCCGTCGCTGGTCTCGCGGAACTGGGCCTCGGCCTGCTGGCGCCAGACCTGCAGGGGCACGCCGGGGAAGGTGCGGGCATGGTGTTGCTGCATCTCTTGCGCGGCGGCGTCGAGGTCGGGCACTTGCGGCGGCCGGCCCAGGTATTCCATGATCCGGGCGATGCCCCCGGGGCAGACCTCGGGGCCGACATCGTTCAGGATCACGCCCGCCAGTTTCTCGGGGTGGCTGGCGGCCAGGGCCATGGCAATCAGCCCGCCGCGCGAGGTGCCCAGCAGGGTGACATTGTCCAGGCCCAGGTGGCCGATCAGGTCCAGAACGTCCCGGCCTTCGCGCAGGACGTTGTAATTCAGATAATCCTCGTCGAATTCCGACAGCCCCCGCCCGCGGTAATCCAGCGCGATGACCTGGACGCCGTCCAGCACGTCGCGCAGCGGATCGAAGTCGCGGCAATTGCGGGTCAGGCCGGGCAGGCACACCAGGGGCGGGCCGGAACCGGAGATTTCATAGTACAGGGTCAGCCCGTCTGAGGTTCGAAACGTTGCCATCAGCCTCTCGTCAGGTCAGGAATGCCGACCAGGTCGGCCAGGATGTGGGTGGGGGTCCAGGGCAGCCGGTCGACCGGTTCCCCGGCGCGGTTGACCCAGGCGGTGACAAAGCCGTAGCCACTGGCGGCGGCGGCGTCCCAGCCGTTGGAGGAGATGAAGAGGACGCTGTCCGCCGTCCCTCCGAAGCGCTCGATCACCAGGTCATAAACCCGGCGGTCGGGCTTGAAGATGCCCACCTGTTCGACCGACAGCACGTCGTCCAGCACGTCTGACACCCCGGCCGAGCGCACCGCGCCGTCCAGCATGTCGGGCGAGCCGTTGGACAGGATCGCCGTGTTCAGCCCGGCGTCCTTCAGGCGGGCCAGCATGGCGGGCACCTCGTCGTAGCATTGCAGTTCCCAGTACAGGTCCAGCAGACGGGTGCGGATCGCGGGATCGCCCTGCAACCCGTGTGCTTCCAACGCCCAGTCCAGGCCGTTCTGGGTGACTTCCCAGAAATCGGTATGGGCATTCGTGATCGCGCGCAGCCAGCTGTATTGCAACTGTTTCAGCCGCCAGTCACGGGCGACGCCGGACCAGGTGTCCGTCAAGCGTTCGAAACCCGGTTCACCCGCGGCCTGGCGCGCTGCCGCGGACACGTCGAACAAGGTCCCATATGCATCGAAGATGCAGGTCCTGATGGGCATATCGCCTCCTCCCTCTGGGCGCAGAGTGGCACAGCGCCCGGCAAGAGGGAAGGCCCGGCAGGCCGAATTGGCCCGCCGAACGGCAGGTTCGACCGCCCCAGGGGGCCGGCAGATCCTGTCGGTTGGTCATGGGCGGCCACCGGCGGCCGACGACAGCCCGAAAGGGGCCGCGTCGACTGCCAAGTGATTGCCAGTGTTAACGAATTCGGCGCAAGTGTGGCCCATTCGCATGCGGTGTCACGCCCGGCGTCGCAGGTTTGTCGGACCATGCGTCACGCGTGGCGGCGTGGCGTCATTCGCCCCCAGGCTGCGTGGTCACAGCGCCCGCACCATCGTGCAGGCGGCTGACAGATCGTTCGATCTGCAACGCGGTCTTGGGTTGCGACAGGATGACCGTGATCATCAATATGCTGGACGCCAGAAGCATGACTCGTGTCAACCAGCGGGCCCAGGCGGGGCGTCGAAACGCCTCTGTAGTGTAATCGTCAAAATGGTACATGTGAGTGAACGTAATCGTCCCCTTTTCCCCAAGGTCACGCTACAAACGAAAAAGGGCGCCCAAGTGGCGCCCCCGTGTCTTTTCCGTCCGTTTAAGTGCGGTAACGGTTACAGATGATCCGGCTGCGGCATGCCCAGCACGTGGAACCCGCCATCCACCTTGATGATTTCGCCGGTCGTATAGGCGCCTGCATCCGAGATCAGGTAGACGGCCGTGCCGCCCACGGCCTCCAGAGTGGCGTTCGAGCGCAAGGGCGCGTTCTGTTCGGTGTGCTTGTAGGTCTTGCGCGCGCCACCGATGGCCGCTCCGGCCAGGGTCTTCATCGGGCCAGGCGAAATCGCGTTCACGCGGATACCGTCGGGGCCCAGGTCGTTGGCCAGGTAGCGCGTCGCCGATTCAAGCGCCGCCTTGGCCACGCCCATGACATTGTAGTTCGGCACCACCCGCTGCGAACCCTGGTAGGTCATGGTCAGCAGCGTGCCGCCGTTTTCCTTCATCAGGGGATAGGCGCGGCGGGCGATCTCGACAAAGGAATAGGCCGAGATGTCCATCGAGTTCTTGAAGTTCGCCCGGCTGGTATCCAGGAACCGGCCCGTCAGTTCCGACTTTTCGGAAAAGGCGATGGCATGGACGACGAAGTCGATGCTGGACCAGCGCGCGGCCAGGGCGGCAAAGGCCCGATCCAGCGAGGCGTCGTCGGTCACGTCGCAATCGACCATGAAGTCAGACCCGATCGACTGGGCCAGCGGCTCCAGACGCTTGCCGAAGGCTTCGCCCTGGTAGGTGAAGGCGAGCTCGGCCCCGGCCTCGTGCGCGGCGCGCGCGACACCCCAGGCAATGGAGCGATCATTGGCCACGCCCATGATCAGTCCGCGCTTCCCTTTCAATACGTCCGACATCGTCATTATCCGTGGTATCTGGAAAGGATCATGGATCCGTTGGTGCCGCCAAAGCCGAATGAATTCGTCATCACACTGTCGAGCCCGGCGTTTTCGACCGTGCTGGTGGCGATTTCGCCCTCTGCCAGGTCCGGGTCCAGGGTTTCGACATTGATCGAGGGGGCAATGAAATCGTTTTTCAGCATGAGCAGGCAGAACACCGCTTCCAGCGCGCCGGCCGCGCCCTGGGCATGGCCGGTCATGGACTTGGTCGACGACACCAGCGGGGCCGGGCCGTTGCCGAAGACGCGGCGCACGGCCTCGACCTCGCCCACGTCGCCGACCGGGGTCGAGGTCCCGTGGGCGTTGATGTAGCCGATGGTGCGGTCGCGGTCGAAGGTCTGCAGCGCGCCGCGCATCGCCCGCTCGCCGCCCTCGCCCGAGGGGGCGACCATGTCATGGCCGTCCGAGGTGGCCGCATAGCCCGTGACCTCGGCATAGATCTTGGCGCCGCGGGCCTTGGCGTGCTCCAGCTCTTCCAGGACCAGGATGCCGCCGCCGCCCGAGATGACAAAGCCGTCGCGGTCCTTGTCGAACGCGCGCGAGGCCCGTTCGGGCGTGTCGTTGT